>JAHZAT010000084.1 GCA_019423795.1 Clostridiales bacterium | reverse complement strand
TTGAAAAAAATAACCTGTAAATATATTGTGTTAAGTACAAAACAATGTTAAAATAAAAGTAACCTAAAAATAGAACATAATGATAATACCCATTGTTATCATTTCAAGTGTTGCAGCCCTTTCCTTAGTTCATTAAAATATGACACAATGCATCAAAGATTAAACGCAATCGTAATGAAAGCTATTTGGAATATTGAAAAGAGACAGGGCAGAGTAACAATACAGGAGCTGGTGGAAGAAATAAAGAGGAATATAGGGAAAGAATATCATATGGGTCAGAGGTAACGAATTATTTATTTAAGGGCGGTGATGCTTATGATTTAGAAAAAATCCATATAACACGAATGGCGACCAACCAAGAAAGTCTTTTAAAAGGATAAGTATTATATGGATATATCTAATACACCATAATTTAAAAATATGTAAGATAAATTAGGAGAAAAAAAACAATATGATAAAAATAAAAGTAGTTGTTATTTTGATGGTAGCAATAATGGGAATTACGGCTGTTCCTATACAAGCAAGTGAAAAGCAAGGAGACAGCAAAAAGCAAGAAAATAAAGCAACACAAGTAATTTCAGACGAAGAGCAGGAATTGTTAAAAAAAGAAGATATACAGGTGGTTTCAGATGAAAATGGAAATATAAAATTAAAGAATACAAGTCAAAATACAATAAATGAAGCAAATCAAATTTTGCTGAAATCAAAGAAATATCCAACGGAATGGTATCCTTTAAAAAATTATTCTGTATATTCTAGCAAAAAATTTAAAAAAGCAACTAAAAATGCATTTGCATCAGCTATGACTAGTTGGCTGACAACTAAAATACCAAGCCCGCAAATAATAGTAGGGGCTGCTGTTTCTGCATATGTAACATATTATTTTGTAAATTCAGATGAATGTAATGTGTATTTTAGATATTTATATTATTATCGAATCGTAGGACCTACGAAATTTGATAAAAATGGAAATGCAATACCACAATATGAATTGAAAAGAAAGATGACAACGAGTAAAAATAAAAAATTTACATCAGGACAGAATAAAACTCAAACGAAAAAAAGTTCTATTTTAACTTGGTAAAGGAGAAAAGAAAATATGGAAGAGAAAAAACATTGGATTTTTCGATGGATGTGTAGATGTATAATTGTGAATATTATTATAAATGGAGTGGGAGTTTTAACAGGATTTATAACAAAAGAAATGATAATACCCATTGTTATTATTTCAAGTGTTGTAGCTCTTTTAGATAATTTGAAAAGAAAATGATTTCTGTCAACATGATATTTTCTCATTCCATATTTTATAAGAGTTCACGCCGTTTTAAATTCTTGTATTTAGAAAAATCAGGTGATGCTTATGATTTAGAAAAAATCCATATAACACGAATGGCGACCAACCAAAATCCTTTCAAAAGGATAAGTATTATATGGATATAAAAAAGTATAACATAAAATAAAAAGCAATTAAAAGTAAAATGATCTCTCGGAATTTTGAGTGATCATACCAGAGAAATACTGGTACTGTACTTTGAAAAATAAATATTATTCGTGAACGTAAAAATAAGCATAAGAAATAAACATAACTGTCGCTATGTTTCAAAAAATGAGATATAATAATCTACAGGATCATGCTGTTTGTAGAATCATTTTTTTCAGTGTGGGTTCCGAAGGCAGATCCCGTGCATCCAGATGCTGTAACATCAGGATGTGATAGAGGCGGCAGTACCACATCTTAGTTGAGCGGTGTCTGCCGTCTTCTAATTTAAAATCTAATTTCTCACGTTTATTCGAACGTTCAGCAGAAGTTCTTGCATTATATTCCAGTTTCCATTCCTTACTGCTTCTTGGCGGATTGTTAAATAATCTTGGATTATCTTTCATGACCAAATGAACCGTACGTCCGTACTTGGCATCAGAACATGGAGTTTCACAAGTACAGGAAATGCAGCCGTTTTTACGACTGATCTTTGGACATCTGAATTTCATCCTGTCTTTCGCAACTTCAACACCATCCCGACGCATACGATGTCCGGAAGGACAGACGGGAACACCGTCTTCATCGATCGTAAAGTCATTTTTATAAACGGGTGGTCTTCCACCTTTTCCATTCAGATCGATAAAAGGTGTTATATTTTCACGTTGAAAGTATTGATAATAGGGCATGGCATCATGGGCAGAATCTAAAAGCACTTTGGAGACTGTATAATCCGGAAGAAAGGATCTCATTCTGAAAAAAGTGTGCAGGAATCCGTGGGAATCATGTTTTGAAGCACAGGAAAAATGAGGGGATACAGGCAGGTCGCTTTGTGAATCAACAAGCATATACAGGTCGTATCCGTGATAAAAACAGTTCCGTGAGGAATCCCATCTGATGTCACAATCGGGCTGGGAAAAGTAACGGTCACATCTGCAGTTAGAGATGCCATTTTCTTTGCAGTTACAGATACGCTTTTTGCGTTCCCTGTGAGAAGTAACAACAGGAGTGCCATCACCTGCTAATGCCAGGGAATCGGCATGGATAAGTCCTTGGGAAACGGAAACATCGAGGAATTCTTTCTGATAGATCTGAAAGAGAGAAGCATAAGGCTGTTCATCAAGTTTAAAATCTGTTTCCTCCAAGGTCGGAAGAAGATCGGCAACTGTAACTTTTTCCACGGGATCAGCTTTTGTACCGTTTGTTTTAGGCTTTTTAACCTTAGTCTTCAGTGGATGGATATGTGGTGACATATGATCATTATCAGAGTCCCATAAGCGGTTAAAAAAATCATAAAAAGTACCAACACCGGGAGTGTTACCTACTTCAAATCCGCTAAGGATCGCATAAAGTGGATTCATTTTAAGCTGGGCAGCCCACTCCGTTAAAGAAGTAACTTTAAAGTCAATGGAAAGAAGGTAAGAACGCTGCATACAAGAAGGAGTTCGTGGAGCTGGTCCGAATTTAGAATATTTATCAGCCATAAAAGTATCGGTAAAAGATAGATCGAGATTCCAAAACCGCTCAATGATATCCCATGTGGAACGAGCAAGAGCATCAGGATCAGGATAATATTTACAAAGATGAGTAACAACAAAATCTTGGTAGTCAGCATGACTGCCACAGTTAACAGGTAACATAAAAATCGCCCTCCAATCAAAAAATAAAATATATTCAATTGGCTTCGCCGCAAAATTTGAGCGGTTTGTCAAGTGATTTTTGATAAAAAAGTGGGGGATTTTAATAAAAATGGAATCTAAAACCCTTGATTTTACTGGGATGAAGATTCCGAGAGATTATCATAAAAGAAAGGAGGAATACGAAAATGGAAGAATTAACCAGACTAGAAGAACGAATCATGCAGTGCATTTGGGATTATCAAGGAGAAGTTCCTTTTCTTGATCTGATAGAAATGGTTAAAGAAAAGCTCAATAAAGATTATAAAAGAACAAGTATCCGCGGATATCTGTTCCGGCTAGAAGAGAAGGGATATATCAAAGTTACCAAGAAAGGAAGAAAAGCATATGTGCAGCCATTGATCAATGAAGAGTCATATGGGAAATATCAAGCTGAGAAAGTTTTAGATCGTTGGTTTGACGGATCTGCAAAACGATTAGTAAGTGCATTAGGAGAGAAACTGACAAAAGAAGACGGGGAAGAGTTAAGAGGGATCTTAGATGACTTTGATTTTGATGATAATCATAATAAAAATATTTAGCGGAATATTCTTATGTACACTGCTTGGAACGATCTTATATCTTTTTTGGAAGGCTGTAGGACGTTTGATAGAACACAAGGGATATATTGATATCAATTATCTGATATGGAAGATGGTATTATTGATGTTTGCCATACCAATCACGTTGATCTATGCAAATGGATTTGAGAAGAGTACTTATGTATTTGAAGTTACAGGTCCGATCAAGTGGGTCATTGGAATTTTGATGATCATCTGGCTGGTTGGAACGATCATTTTTACGATCAGATTTCTAGAGAAATACAGAGCAATAAGGAAGGATATTTTAAATGCAGATCCATGTGGAGATGAAATTCAAAGTATGGTAAAAAGCATATCAAAAAAGTTAGGGGTTCATAAAGAAATTCAAGTAGTGATCTTAGAAAAAGCAGGCGGACCAATGTTATATGGGGTTTTGAAACCAAGAATCATTCTGTCAAGAATTTATGATCCGCAACAGCTAAATATGATATTTACACATGAATTGATTCATTATAAACATCATGATCTCATTTGGAAACACTTGGCGAACATTATCTGTTGTATATACTGGTTTCAACCTGCGTTAAAGGATGTTTTTTATCAATTAGATCAATGGGGAGAAACATACTGTGACAGGACAGTATGTGAATATCTGCCAGATGTAAAAGGATATTTTTCTACGATCATAGATATTTCTATGGAAGAGATCAGATACGGAAGATATACAACAGCGGGGTTATATGAGAGTAAGGAAGTATTAAAACTACGAATGGAACGGATGAAATCTTATCGACAACAAAGAAGGTTGCGAAGAGGAATTTCTGTAAGTGTCTTATTTGGAATGATCATACTCAGTGCAACTACGGTATTTGCTTCAGGGATAGGATTTGTAAAGGCATACGATAAGATTGCAGATGAAACAAGAGAGGAGATCAATGTTGGAACGGAAGGTGATATAAAAGATCAGAAAGCAAAGTATAGAATGTATGATAAAACCAGAATCAAAAAGTGCATGATAAAAAATGAAAGATTAAAAGAGAATGATGGAAAACCATTTACATGGAAGATCAAGCCGAAAGAGAGAATAGAGACAAAAGAAGGACACTTAAAAAAGGGAACTTGTGTTCAAGTGGCTGCCTGTATGGGGTTTGAAGAAGAACACCCTGAAACACATATAGCAATTGGAATTATTGATGAGGATGGAGAGGAAACTTATATAGAGAATGGGGTAAATCTGGTAAGCCACTTAAAGGTAAAAAAAGATGGACGGTATCGGGTATTTTTAGAAAATCTAGGGGCGAAAAAAGCGATAGCGGGTGGACATTATATGGTGATAACGGAAGAAGAGTAGAGGAGAGAAAAGATGTTTGTAAAAAAGGTATTAATGATAGTGCTTGTTAGTGTAATATATTTAATTAATTTAAATATTCCAGTAGCTGCAGAAGAAAATGAACAAGATATTATTTTTTCACCTAATTGGATGTTAGAAAATGGATATAAGGAAGAAGTAGAGGAAAATCAAGAAATATTACCATTTGCTACAAGAGTTAATGTAAACTGGAAAGTTGGACTAAAAACAGAAAAGAAAACGAAAACATTTCATAAAAATGCAGGAAGTAAAATTACTGTAGAGGCAAGTGTGTTTCCAACAAAGAAAATACGTATAGGAATTGTAGCAAAAAGTATAGGAAGAATGTATGTAGAGACAACAGATATGGCAAAAAAGACATTTAATATAAAAAAAACAGGGGAATACAGTGTTTTTGTTACAAATAAATCCGACAGTACAATACATGTAGTCGGAAATTATACAAAATAATAAAGGAAAGGAGGAGAAAAATAATAGCAAGAGTTCATGTAATATATTGGGTGGAGCCAGTGTTCATAAAAGAGCATCGTATCATATGAATTCTTATATTATTGCAAATGGTAACTAGAAACGGTAACTAATGATTTGTATGATATAGTCCAGCGGTGTGATGTCAAGAGATAAATAACACAAAAAACATATATTTTTGTATATATCTCATGAAGACAAAAAACATCCACCTAAGCCCTGTCGTTCAAATTTTTAAAAATGAACAGGGCGTAGCTCATCAGCAAGTAGATGGAATCTACTTTGCTGGACAGTATAGGCGATTGTCTTTCAGCAGTCGAAAGACTAAGCGCACAAATTTACGGGCAGTTAATGCGAGTGCACGTTTGTGTTGGCATCTGTTTACCTCTTTATATTTGAGGCGGTAGAAGTCGCTGTATTCCTTGTCGCATCTTACAAGAGAAAATGCAGCTTCACACAGATAGTACTTTAAAAATCGGTTGCCGGATGGAATGAGCCGTGTAACTTCGGACTCGAAGCCACCGGACTGGTGTTGCTTCCAGGCAAGTCCTGCATATTTAGCAAGAGCAGCCTGACTGTTAAAACGATTGATATCGCCGATTTCAGCCATGATTCCGGCTGAATAAACAGGTCCGATACCCGGAATGGATATCAATACGTTTGGCAAGAGTTCCATTTGGGCTTTAATAGCTTTATCGAACTCTTTTATTTGAGATTCCAATGCCTTCATGGAGGTTATGGATATGGAAAGCACCTGATTGACAGAATCATTTACCGTTTTTGGTAAACGGTAAGAACTGCGGGCAGCTTTCTGTATGGCTTTGGCTACTGCATCAGGATCAGGAAAACGATTCTTTCCTTTTTCAATGATAAAGTCAGTAAGCTCATGTAAGTCCATATTTGCCAGTGCTTCTGCGGATTCAAATTCATCGTAGACAGCAAGGGCGGTAGTGCTGAAGGTATCGCTGAAGACCTTCTCCTGCGTCATCGTAGAATACTTCTTGAACAGCACATTCATAAATCGCTGCTTTTCTTTTACCAGATTTTGAACAGCGAAGAAACGTGCCCGAGTGAGGTTCTGGAGAGCTTTGTAACGATAGTCTCCCATATATACCTCTTTGTTGATTCTACCGAAACGCAGGCAGTCGGCAATAACAAAAGAGTCCACATAATCATTCTTTGGAAGGTCATTATAAGCGTCATGAAACTTTTTGACCTGCTTAGGATTGAGGACATGAATCTTTCTGTTAAACGGCGCCAGAGTGGCATCTTCTCTTAAGAAGTACACGAGATTGTCTCCATAAACAGAGGTTGCTTCAAGACCGATTAGAACCGTGTCAAGGGAATGTGAAGTTAAAGCAGAAAGAATTCTTTTTACCAACTGGGTGGAACCTTCGTGTGAGTTTGCAACAGAAAAATTACTGTGCTTATTACCATTTGGAAGCATTAAGTAAACGACATTGGATTTGCTGCTTACATCAATACCGACGTAAAGTGTGTTCATTGTAATCACCTTCTTTCGTTGTAGATTAAAGTGTTCAATCGGCTTGGTAAAACCCATGATCATGGAGCATCGACACCCTCGCATATAAGAATCCAGCTTAAGATGGACAGATGCGAAACCACACTGCTAGATGGTAGTCCATGTACTTAAGCAAACAGCCAGCCGGTTTGAAGCTAACTTCCATGTCAGGGGAACAGACTATTTATGAAGCAACCATTACTGGTTCAACAGGGAGAAAAAGAACTATTACCTGATTGACACTAGGACAATTATATCATGGGCTTTGCTAAGCCTATTGAACAATATTTATTTGGTAACTAGATACATGTATTTATGTATCTAAAAGATATTATACGAGGAGGTATAGTCATGAGAAGTTTAAAAGAATAACCGCAGCGATAGCAATAATTTGCAGGGTTTGTAATTCTAATGATAATACGGGAAGTAAAGTTAGAAAAGCTAATAGCGCTTACTATCCAGAAGTTGAATGTGGATATATAAAATATTCAGGAGTAAAGTATTTGTATAAAGAGGGGTTAAAAAAGACAAAAGTTGCAACAAAAGCAATTTCTCTAATGATATCAGCAGTACCTGGATGTGGATGGGGGCTTTCAGCAGTTTCCTTGGCATCATCCTATGGAGGATATTCAGCTTTAGAGAAGGCGGTTCATAAAGCTTATTATAAAAAGAAAGGAATAAAAGTATATTATAAAATTCATAAATCAGTAATGAGTATGAATAAAGTAAGATATGTTGTTGGTTAAGAGAAAGGAGCAAAAGGATGAAAAAAAAATTGCGATTAAAAACATTTCGTAAAAATATAATTCAATTGTTAATATTTCTAGGAATTGTTACCTTTTTAAGTAGCTCACAAAAATATATTCCGTATACAAGACAAGAAATTATAGTGCAGGATATATTTCTATTTTTATTGTATTTGGTTTTGAGTATTGTAATTGATATAATCAATGAGAAAAAACAAGGCTAGTTGATTTAAGAATATGAAAAATAGGAGCAATTTGATATGAAGAAAAAACGAAGCATAATTCTAATAAGTATTCTAATCATTGTATCGGCTGTCATATATTTTTACAAACCACAACAAAATAATTCCTATCAACTTGGAGTCATTATCTCAATAGGGAATAAAGATAAAAGCAATATTTTATATTATAATGACGAACTTCAAAAAACAGGACAAAAGAAGTTGAAGATCGGAAATATTGCGAGTCAGTATGATATTCCAAAGACAGTGAATGATAAAGTGTATATGATCCCAAAAGGAGTTCCATATGTAAATGAGCGAGAAGAAGTAATGGAGCTTGATCATAATACACAAAAAATAAAGTTATATAAAATAGGACGGCCGGGACTTTTTGCTTTTGATGAGAAGGATGGTGATATCTATACAACAAACTGGATAAACGGTGTATCGACTCTGACAAAATATAACGAAGAGACGGGGAAGATACAGCGATATGAAGAATCTGTTGGAATGTTTGGATATTTACATTGTGCAGGGAATTATGTTTATGTAGAAAAACAGGTCGATCAGGAAGAAGGAACGATTAATTATTTAATGAAGATCGATCGGAAAACATTAAAGAAGGTAAAAGAAATAAAGGTAAATCACAGCGAAGATGAATCCGTGTTTTTCTATTCAGATGATAAAAATCTCTATTTTTCTTCAGGAAATACAGATAAAATCTTGTATCAGATGGATTTAAAAAAAGACAAGATCAGCAAGCTCAAATTAAAAGAAATAAATCCACAGCAAATTTTACCGTATAAAAATAAATTGTTTGTTACACACTGTGATCTAACCAGTGGAATGGGAAAAGCAATTTCATTGTTAAACCCACAAACAGGAGAAAGCAAAGTTTATAAATTCAAGCATAATGTAATTCAATGTCAAACAAAAGAGGGCTATTTGTATATACTAAGTAATGATAGTATCTATAAATATAAATTTGATGGAGAAAAAATGCATTTAGAAGCAAGCAGTAAAATCGCTATCAAAGGATCTTGGAAGGATGGATATATCAGTAGCTTTTTTCTGAGATAGTATGTTATCATAGATGATCGAATTTTTTGAAATGATTACGAGAAATGAGGATATGAGCGTGAAAGTGAATTCACACTCATATCCTTATTTTTGTTTTACAAATAAGAATTTAAAACATATGGAATAAAATGTAAAAGCATATTGTAAATAAATGTATAATAATGTAAAATAAATCCATGTAAATAAAAGAAACATAAGGAGATACATATGACAGAAAAGCTAAAAAATAAAATCAATGATGAACAATTAAAGATCAGAGCGATTAGTGATGAAAAAATAACAGTAAAACTAACAAACAATTATGCATTTCAAAAAATATTTAAAAATACTAAAATTGTAAAAGGATTTCCAATGGCATTGCTGGATTTAAAAGAATATGAAATCAAAAAAATTGAAATTACAGATCCATTTACACTGGGAGAAAATGATGAAGAAAAAGAAGGAATTCTGGACATCAAATTGATTTTAAATCAAAACAGAAAGATTAACATTGAAATGCAAAACACCTATCAAGATGATTGGACAGAGAGAAGCCTTTTTTATAATTGTCGAATGTTTACAGATGGATTAAAAAAAGGACATCCTTATGGAGAAATTCCACCATGTATTCATGTTGGTATTTTAAATTTTAATCAAATGATAAGTCCGAATTATTACCATAAATTTAGTCTGATGGATGAAAAAACCAAAGAGATATATAGTAGAAAATTTCAATTTCATATGATAGAATTGAAGAAACTAAAGTACGTAAAAGAGAAACAAAAGAAAAAACCATTATATCGATGGGCAAAGTTGATAGCTGCACAGACATGGGAAGAATTGGAACAGGAATCAAAAGGTAATAAGTATATGGAAAGGGCGCTGGAAGAGATGATAAAGATCAGTCAGGATGAGAGGGAAAGATATTTGTATCTGAGAGAAGAGATGGCAGAGAGTGACAGAGCAAGTCAGATACAAAGTGCACAGAGGATTGGACGTAAGGAAGGAGAAATATTAAAATTAATTTCATTAGTTCAAAAGAAAATTTTGAAAAATAAAACTTTGCCACAGATTGCAGAAGAATCAGAAGAAGATACGATAGTAATTGAACCTATTTATACATTAATAAAAGAGAATCCAGAGGCAGAGAAAGAAGAAATCTACAAAATGTTGAATTTGTAAGGAGTTTAACAATCGTTTGTTGACACATAAAAATAACAACACCAGTCTTGACATCCAATCATCGTTTGCATATAATAAAACCAATAGAAATAGTAGGAAATACAAAAATACCAGCGGAAGCGCAGCATAACAAGAATAGAAATGCTAAGCATCCGCTTTTTTATTCTAAATAAAAGGAGAAAGAAATGTTAAATCAGTTTTCAAGAACAGAACTATTACTTGGAAAAGAAGCACTTGATAAATTAGCAGGCAGCAGAGTTGCTGTCTTTGGAATCGGTGGTGTTGGTGGATATGTATGCGAAGCCTTAGTACGAAGCGGTGTCGGTGAATTCGACCTTGTTGACGATGATAAAGTCTGCTTAACAAACCTAAACCGCCAGATCATCGCAACAAGAAAAACAATCGGAAAATACAAAGTAGAAGTGATGAGAGACCGTATTTTAGAGATCAACCCAGATGCGAAAGTCAACGTTCACAAATGTTTCTTCTTACCAGAGAATGCCGATGAATTTCCATTTGAGGAATATGACTACATCGTTGATGCCGTTGACACAGTGACAGCAAAGATCTCATTAGTTATGGCAGCAAAGGAAAAGAATGTACCGATCATCAGCAGTATGGGAGCTGGAAATAAATTAGATCCAAGCCAGTTTAAAGTGGCAGATATCTATAAGACAAAAGTATGCCCTCTTGCAAAGGTTATGCGAAGAGAATTAAAGAAGAGAAGAGTTAAGAAATTAAAAGTTGTATATTCAGAAGAAATGCCGATCAAACCAAAAGATGATATGGCAAACAATTGCAGAACAAACTGTATCTGCCCTCCAGGAGCACAGCACAAATGTACAGAGAAAAGAGCGATTCCAGGCAGTACAGCATTTGTACCATCTGTCGCAGGACTGATCATCGCAGGGGAAGTAGTGAAGGATTTATGCAAGGCGTAAAAAGTGTAACAAAACAAGCATTTATGAAATCCATACCAATCATGTGCAGCTATATATTTGTCAGTATGGCATATGGAATGATGATGGAGAATGCAGGATTTGCGTGGTATTATTCGCTTCTTACAAGCCTTACCGTGTATACAGGAGCTTTTCAGTTTGTCCTGATCACATTTTTAAGCAGCGGGGCATCGATCGTTACGATTGCAGTGACGGCATTGTTGATGAACAGCAGACAGAGTTTCTACAGCCTTTCATTTTTGGAGACATTCCGTAAGATGGGAAGAAAGAAACTTTATATGATCCATACGATGACAGATGAAACATATGCGGTAAACTGCACAATCGAAGACAAAGATGAAAACAGCAGAAAAGAGATGTTTCTCGTTGCATTCTTCAGCAGATGTTACTGGATGTTTGGAGCAGTGATGGGCGGTCTGATCGGGCAGTTGATCCCATTTGAATTAACAGGAATTGATTTTTGTATGACTGCATTATTTATCATCATTTTTATCGATCAATGGGAGAAAGCGGACAAGCATTTTCCAGCGGTTGCAGGAGTCTTGATCGCGGTGATCGCCTTGATGATCTTTGGACAGCGGGCATTTATGCTGCCAGCATTGGTGATCGTTTCAGGAGTTTTAATCTTCTGGAATAGCAAACAACAGGAAGTTTAGACAGAAAGGGGAAAATAATGAACACAAAAATGGCATTGATCGCGATTTTCGTTTCTGCCGTGATCACATTTGGACTTCGAGCCCTCCCTTTTCTTGTATTTCAGGAAGGAAAAGAGCTTCCAGATCAGATAAAAAGATTAGGAATGGTGTTGCCATCTTCGATCATGGCAGTACTGATCGTGTATTGCCTGAAAGATGTCGGGGATGACTTTATGGCAGATGGTTTATGGAAACTGATCGCAGCAGCAATCACTGCAGTCAGTTACAAATGGAAACATAATACGCTGATCAGCATTTTACTTGGAACAGTGAGTTATATGCTGTTCTTACATTTTTTTGGATAGAACTAATTTGAGATAGAATAAAACATAGGATGAGACAGGAGATATATATGGCACGAGAAATAGAGACAAAATGTATTCATTTAGAAGAGGAAGAAAATTCGATCAACCACTATGGTGCGATCAGTTACCCAATCTATCAGTCAGCAACATACGCACATCCAGGGGTCGGACAAAGCACAGGTTATGATTACAGCCGCCTGCAGAATCCAACGAGAGAACATCTGGAGAAGACAGTTGCTTCTCTGGAAAATGGAATCGATGCATTGGCATTTTCATCAGGAATGGCAGCGATCACATTGATGATGGAATTATTCAAACCGGGCGATCATCTGATCGTGGATGCAGATTTATATGGCGGCAGCATCCGTCTATTTAATCACGTATCTGAGAAAAACAGAATCGAATTTTCTAGTGTAGACTGCCACAATGAAAATGTTGCAGCATATATCAGAGAAAATACAAAAGCAGTTTATATCGAGACACCAACCAACCCAATGATGAACGTCACAGATATCAAAGCATTAGCTGAGATCACAAAGAAACATAACATTCTTCTGATCGTTGACAATACATTTTTATCTCCATATTTCCAGAATCCATTAGATCTCGGAGCAGATATTGTTGTACACAGCGGAACAAAATATCTTGGAGGCCACAACGATACACTGGCTGGATTCTTAGTTACAAACAGAGAAGATATCAGTGAAAGATTTCGCTTCCTGATCAAGACAACAGGAGCTGGATTAGCACCATTTGACTGTTTCCTGATCCAGAGAGGGATCAAAACCTTAGGAGTCCGCATGGACCGTGCACAGGAAAATGCGATCGAGATCGCAAAATGGTTAAAAGAACAGGATATCGTAAAGAAAGTTGTTTATCCAGGATTCAAAGAACATCCGGGATACGAGATTATGAAAAAGCAGGCAAGAGGATTTGGTGCAATGCTTACATTTGAACTTACGAAGAAAGAATATGCGATCAATATCCTTGAAAAAGTAAGAATGATCAAATACGCAGAAAGTCTTGGTGGGGTGGAAACACTGATCACATATCCAATGACACAGACACATGCAGATGTTCCAGAACATATCCGCAAACAAAACGGGATCACGGATTGTGTGTTAAGAATGTCTGTCGGAATTGAGAATGTCAAAGATTTATTAAATGAACTGGAAGAGGTATTTGCAGAAGTACGAGGTGAATAAACTTTTGAAAAGGAGTGATTTGAAAAATGATGCAGAAGATTCAAAAATTTGGAGGTGCGATGTTACAATTAAAATAATTGTTATCTGATTTCTAAATATATAAAATTCATAAGTCTCAGAAAAAGCGTAAAGTTTTGTTCTGGGACTTATTTAGTTTGAAAGAATATGTTAAATTGGTAGAAAATAATATTTATGAACAAAATCAAGGGAGAAACGTTATGAAGAATATAAAAGTTATAATGTGTGATATTGATGGAACACTGTTAAATAGCAAGGGAATCGTTACCACCAAAACAATTGATGCGATAAAGAAAGTTCGAGAACAAGGAATCTTGTTTGGAATATCAACAGGAAGAGATGTTCCAAGTGTAAAAAGGTTGTTTGGAAAATGGGGAATTGGCGGGCTTGTTGATATGGTCGTTGGAAGCAACGGAGGTGAGATTTATGATTACAAAACCGATTATTATGAAGAAAATTTTGCCCTTCCAGGAAACCTGATCGCAAATATCATGGAGCATTATAAAGATATGGATGTGAATTTTGCAATTCATGGGGATGGAGTTTTGTATACTCCGAAAGAAGATGAACTTATTAAAATTTTATCTAAAGGTGATCAGCTTCCATATGAAGTCATTGATTTTGACGAGTATTTAAAAGAAGATCGTTTAAAACTTCTTATTGTTTGCAAACCAGAAACTATGCCGGCAGTTATTGAGAGAGCAAAAACCTTTAAAAATGAACGTTTCAAATGTGCAAGTCTTCAAACGACGCAACACCTGTTTGAATTTATGGATCCTAGAATCTCAAAATCCTTTGGATTACAAAAACTGATGGAGATGCATGGATTTACAATGGAAAATCTCTGCACATTTGGAGATGCAGATAATGATTATGATATGACCTTGCATGCAGGAGTCGGAGTCGTCATGGCAAATGGAAGTGAAAAAACAAAAAGTGTTGCAGATCATATTACCAAAGACAATGATCACGATGGAATTGGAGTGTTTCTGCAAGAATATTTGATCTCCAGATCATAAGAATCTGGGGGGGGGGTAAAAATATAAAGAGAACTTATAGCAAATTAAAAGAAAAACCTATAACAGAAATAATGCAAAAGATGTTGACAATAAAGATATGTGGTTGTATAATCTAAAACATAGAAAACCTAGTAGAAAAATAGGAAATAAAACGGAATAAAAACAACAACTTTTTATGGAGGTTTAGAATTATGAGTAAGATTACAGCAAGCGCATTAGAATTAATCGGAGGAACACCACTTCTTAAAGCAGATAGATATGCAGATAAAGCAGGAGTTAAAGATGCAACGATCCTTGCAAAACTTGAGTATTTAAATCCAGCAGGATCAGTAAAAGACCGTATTGCATTAGCAATGATCGAAGATGCAGAGAAGAAAGGTCAGTTAAAACCAGGATCAACGATCATCGAGCCAACAAGTGGTAACACAGGAATCGGTCTTGCAGCAGTTGCAACAGCAAAAGGATACAGAGCAATCCTTACACTGCCTGACACAATGAGTGTTGAAAGAAGAAACTTATTAAAAGCCTATGGTGCTGAATTAGTATTAACAGAAGGTGCCAAAGGAATGAAAGGTGCTATCGCCAAAGCCGATGAGCTCGCAAAAGAGATTGACGGAGCAGTCATCTTAGGACAGTTCGTTAACCCAGCAAACCCAGCTGTACACAAAGCAACAACAGGACCAGAGATCTGGGATCAGACAGACGGTAAAGTAGACATCTTCGTAGCAGGTGTTGGTACAGGAGGAACATTAACAGGTGTTGGTGAATACTTGAAAGAACAGAACCCAGATGTTAAAATAATAGCAGTTGAACCTGCAACATCTCCAGTATTATCAACAGGAACAGCTGGAGCACATAAGATTCAGGGAATCGGTGCTGGATTCGTACCTGACACACTGAATACAAAGATTTATGATGAAGTTATCACAATCGAGAATGAAGATGCATTTACAGAAGGAAGAGCATTCGCACACAGCGAAGGAATCTTAGTTGGTATTTCTTCAGGAGCAGCTCTAAAAGCAGCTACAATCCTTGCAGAAAGACCAGAAAACAAAGGAAAGACAATTGTAGCATTACTTCCAGATTCAGGAGACAGATACTTATCTACAGCATTATTCGCTGAAGACTAAGAATAAAGAGGAAAGAATATGGAAATCACGGTACAGCAAGTAGAATTACTGTCCGATGATGATTATATCTATCTTGATGTACGAGGTGAGATCGCATACCAGCATGGACATATACCTAAGGCTTACGAATGGGCTGGTGATTTCTCCCGCATTGAGGAACTTCCAAAGGATAAGAGACTGATCGTATATTGCAACTATGGAGAGAAAAGTGCCCCGATTGCTGAGCAATTAAGACAGGAAGGGTATGAAGCTTTTAACTTATCCGGCGGTTACCGAGAATGGTTATTACATGTGACATCCCAAAAAGAACAGATGCAGGACGTTTCAAAGGACGGATGGCATCTGTTTTCGTCTACAGAAGAATTAACACCAGACGAGGTCAAACGATATGATCGTCAGATCATCCTGCCACAGGTAGGAAGTGACGGACAAAAGAAGTTAAAGAAATCAAAAGTTCTGATCATCGGAGCCGGAGGCCTTGGAGCACCAGCGGCTTTATATCTTGCAGGAGCAGGAGTTGGAACGATCGGAATTGTGGATGCAGATGATGTCAGTGTGTCTAATCTGCAGAGACAGATCATTCACACAACGAAAAGAGAAGGAACGAATAAGGCAGAGTCTGCCAAGAAATCAATGCTTGAATTAAACGAGCATATCAAGGTAAACACATATCCAGAGTATTTGTATGCGGATAACGCAGAAGAATTGTTCAAAGAATACGATTTTATCATTGATGCTGTGGATAACTTTGAGACAAAGTTCCTGATCAATGATACATGTGTGTTGTTAAAGAAACCATTTTGTCATGCAGGAATCTTACAGTTCCAGGGTCAGGTTATGACCTATGTTCCAGAAGAAGACCAGCCATGTTACAGATGTATTTTTGAGGAGATACCAGAAAGCGGTTCTGTGCCAAACTGCAGTCAGGCAGGGATCATTGGTGCAGTCGCAGGAATCATTGGATGTATTCAGGCATTAGAAGCGATCAAGTATCTGTTAGGAATCGGGGAATTGCTGACAGGCAAGATGCTTGTGATGGATGGATTAACGATGAATACAAGAGTAGTTAAATTTTCATCGAAGAATAAGAACTGCCGTGTCTGTGGAGAACATGCGGATATTACGAGTGTGAAAGAAAATAGGATGGAATATGTCGGTGCCGCTTGTCCGGTGCAATAATATTAATAGAAAAATATAAGGGGTAGAAGATAGAATTCTGCCCCCTTATATTTTATACAAAAGGAGAACTAGAAAATAAACAGAAGTTCTTCTTTTTTAATTAAAAATTACCACATTTCAAAAAAGAATTTTTACCGTATTTTTTTTGCATTAGATAAAATGTACCACATTAAAAAGCCTGTTCTTGATAAGTTGGCAGAATCGTTTCGTGCTATACTAAGTTCAAGTTAAACAACAGGAGGTGCAAAAAAGAAAGTCATTAAATTTGAAAGGATAAACAATATGAAACGTTCAAAAGACAAATTTTATATGAAACAGATTTTTGATTGTATTTCAGATGGAGAGATCATTGCAACTGGAAAGATTGCCAAAGAAATCGGATTGTCTGAGAAGTCAGTTAGAAATCGCTTAAATGAATTGAGTGACTTCCTATTAGAAAATAAGCTTGGAGAAATACAGCGGAAACCACGAGTTGGAATTTGGCTAGAAGCAAATGAAAATCAAAAAGAAGAAATACAGAAAATATTATCAGATGAAAATCTGCAAGTAGGAAATTATGATCCAAGAGATAGAGTAAATGAGACATTAAAGGTATTTTTTAATCTGCGTCCATGGCAGACAATGACAACACAGAAACTAGCTGAGAAGTTATTCTTAAGTGTTCCAACAATGCTGAAAGTATTAAAGGAATGCGAAGAATGGCTGGAAGTATACCACATTTCTCTTGTGAATGAAAGAGGAAAGGGATATCGGCTCAAAAGTGAAGAAAATGAATACA
>JAHZAT010000083.1 GCA_019423795.1 Clostridiales bacterium | reverse complement strand
CAAAGATCTTTTTTGTGATCCGCTTCGTATAAGAAGCTTTATTATTATATCACTTCGTTCTTAGCTTGTCAAGAACTTTTTTGATTTATTTTGTTAACCCGTTCTTCATATGAACCGCAGCAACTTTTATATCATATCATTTTCATTTCATTCTGTCAAGAGTTTTTTTGATTTATTTTATTCAACTGTTGTGATCGTTCTCCGTCCAACAACTCAAATAAATAAATGCTCTTTTCATCATCTTTCTAAATGATATTTGTTACTCTGCTATAAGCAGTGCAACTTCTATAAGATATCACACTTTTACATCCATGTCAATATCTTTTGTCAAAAAATTAAATCCTCCTATTTGGAAGATTTAATAAGCGCAGAAGGAGGGATTTGAACCCTCGCACCGCGTAAACGGTCTATACCCTTAGCAGGGGCACCTCTTCAGCCACTTGAGTACTTCTGCAAATGCCTAAATATCAATATATTTAATTGCATCCGTCATTCACATGACGCTTGAATATCTTACCAAAGTAATTTCCTTTTGTCAATAGGTTTTGATTGATTATTTTAATTTTTTGAAATTTTCTACTGCAGTCTCATAAAGATTATTCCCCTGATTGTCAATTACTACAATAACTGGAAAGTTTTCAACTCTTAATTTTCGAATTGCTTCTGTTCCCAGATCATCATAAGCGATTACTTTCGCCTCCTTAATACACTTTGAAAGAAGTGCTCCTGCTCCTCCAACTGCGGCAAAATATACTGCACCATTCTGTTTTATTGATTCAATGACTTCTGAAGATCGTTTTCCTTTTCCGATCATACCTTTTAATCCTTGATCAAGCATCGTTGGGGTATATTTATCCATTCTGCTGCTTGTTGTCGGTCCTGCTGATCCAATGACCTGTCCTTCTCTTGCTGGTGTTGGCCCGAGATAATAAATAAACTGCCCTTTTACATCTACTGGTAATTCTTTCCCATCTAACAGCGTTTCATACATTCTTTTATGTGCCGCATCTCTAGCTGTATAGATCGTTCCTGTCAAATATACATAATCTCCAGATTTAAGCTCTGCCAACTCTTCTGTATTTGCTGGAACATTTAAATGTTTCTCCATAATCTTCTACTCCTTGTATTTAAAAAATACTATATTCTAAAAATTTCGTCTGAACGATAGATAATATCTAACTCTTTATAACACTCTATGTGCATGACGATTTACGTGACAGCAGATATTTACTGCTAATGGCATTCCCGCAATGTGTGTAGGGTATGTCTCAATATTAAGTCCTAACGCAGTTGTTGAACCTCCAAGCCCTCCTGGACCAATACCTAACTGATTGATTTCTTCTAACAATTCTTTCTCTAATTTCGCAATATGTGGCTTCTCAGATGGTGTATCTAAGTTTCTCGTCAATGCCTTCTTAGCTAGAAATGCTGCTTTTTCAAAACTTCCACCCAATCCAACACCTACAACCATTGGTGGGCAGGCATTAGGTCCTGCATCTTTGACTGCCTGAATTACTGATTTCTTTATCCCCTCTTCTCCATCTGCTGGTTTTAACATAAATATACGACTCATATTTTCACTTCCAAATCCTTTTGGAGCTACTAGGATTTCAAGATTTTCCCCTGGGACAATATCTATATGCATGATCGCAGGTGTATTATCTTTTGTATTCTCACGGATCAACGGATCCTTTACAACAGATTTCCTAAGATATCCTTCTGTATACCCCTGACGCACCCCTTCGTTAACTGCATCATGTAAATCCATACCCTCAATATGAACATCCTGTCCGATATTTAAAAATACGATTGCCATTCCTGTATCCTGACAGATTGGAATCTGATCTGCTGCTGCAATTTCCATATTTTCCTGCAATTGATTTAAAATCTGTTTTCCTAATGGGCTCTTTTCACTTTCTGTTGCATTCTTAAAACGGCATTTCATATCTTCTGTCAGAGATAAATTTGCCTCGATGCACATCTCTTTTATATTCTTGATGATCTCATCTGTATGAATCGTTCTCATGTTTTCCTCCAAAAATATTTTATTGTCACTGCCAAAATATCATAAATTTTCCTGCAAATAAAGCTGCATCAGATTTTGACCTTGGTATCATTGTTTTATTATATAACGAAATCAGGACATAGACAATTCATCTACGCCCTGATTTTTATTTTTATTCTTCTGTTGTATTTTTTTCCATTTCGTCTTCAAGCTTTTCTTCACGGACTTTTGCGATGCTAGCTACTTCAACATTTTCACCAACATTCATAACTTTTACTCCAGAAGTATTTCTTCCAAGAATAGAAATAGAATCTACCGCTGTACGTATGATAATTCCCTCTGTTGTGATCATCATAATCTCATTATCGTCATTCACAGCCTTCACACCTACAACATCACCTGTCTTTTCTGTGATCTTGTAGCACTTAATTCCTTTACCACCACGATGCTGTGCTGTAAACTCAGAAGTCAGTGTACGTTTACCCATACCATTTGCAGATACGATCAGTAACGCTTCTCCCTGACTGTCAAGCTGCATTCCAATAACTTCGTCATCACCTGTCAGATTGATTCCACGAACCCCCATAGAAGTTCGTCCAATACATCTGACGTCACTCTCATGGAAACGGATACACTGTCCATTCTTCGTTACAAGGAATACATCCTCATCATCTTCCGTATATTTAACTTCGATCAGCTGGTCATCATCTTTTAATGTGATTGCTGCTAATCCTGTCTTACGGATATTTGCATATTCCATGATAGATGATTTCTTAACAACACCATATTTCGTTGCCATTAACAGATATTTTCCTTCTTCGTAATCTACAAGTGGAATCACTGCTGTAATCTTCTCTCCTGGCTGTAACTGAAGCAGATTAACGATTGCACTTCCTCGTGCTGTTCTTCCACTCTCAGGAATCTCATATGCTTTCAGACGATATACACGTCCTGTATTTGTAAAGAACATGATATAGTGATGTGTCGTTGTCATAAACAGTTCTTCGATGTAATCCTCATCGATTGTCTGCATTCCCTTGATACCTTTACCACCACGATTCTGACTTTTGAAATTATCAACAGTCATTCTCTTGATATATCCAAGTTTTGTCATTGTGATCACAGTATTTTCTCTAGGGATCAGATCTTCCATGGAAATATCATCAACATCAAATCCAATCTGTGTTCTTCTTTCATCGCCATATTTGTCACGGATCAGTGCAATTTCATCTTTGATAACTCCAAGTAATTTCTTTTCATCTGCAAGAATTGCCTTCAATTCACCGATACGCTCCATCAATTCTTTGTATTCTTTTTCAAGTTTGGCACGTTCCAAACCATTCAGTGCTCTCAGACGCATATCAACGATTGCCTGTGCCTGTGCATCTGAAAGTCCAAAACGTTCCATCAATTCAAGCTTGGCTGCCTGAATGTTCTCTGCTCCACGAATGATCTTGATCACTTCATCGATGTTATCCTGAGCGATCAGTAATCCTTCTAAGATATGTGCTCGTTCTTCCGCTTTGTTTAATTCATAGCGTGTTCTTCTTGTCACGACATCTTTCTGGTGTTCCAGATAATAATCCAGCATCTCGTGCAGGTTCATTGTCTTTGGCTGTCCATCAACAAGTGCCAGCATGATCACACCAAATGTATCCTGAAGCTGTGTATGTTTATATAACTGATTCAGGATTACGTTCGCATTTGCATCACGACGAAGTTCGATGCAGATACGCATACCACTTCTGTCAGATTCATCACGAAGCTCTGTAATTCCTTCCACTTTCTTTTCTCTTACTAAAGCCGCAATCTTCTCGATCAGTCTTGCTTTATTTACCATGTATGGAAGCTCTGTTACGATAATACGCTGCTTTCCATTTGCCATTGCCTCAATATCTGTAACAGCACGTACTTTAATCTTTCCACGGCCTGTACGGTAAGCCTGATCAATTCCAGAACGTCCAAGGATCGTCGCTCCTGTAGGAAAATCCGGTCCTTTAATGATCTCTAATAATTCTTCAATCGTTGTCTCACGATCTTCCTCAACCTGATTATCAATGATCTTAATAACTGCATTAATAACCTCTCTAAGGTTATGAGGCGGAATGTTCGTAGCCATACCAACCGCGATTCCCTGTGTACCATTCACTAATAAGTTTGGAAAACGAGAAGGTAAGACAGCTGGTTCTTTCTCTGTCTCATCAAAGTTTGGTCTGAAATCAACTGTATTCTTGTTAATATCAGCCAGAAGCTCCATAGAAATCTTGCTTAATCTTGCTTCTGTATAACGCATGGCAGCTGCACCATCACCATCGACAGAACCGAAGTTTCCATGTCCATCTACCAATGGATATCTTGTAGACCATTCCTGCGCCATATTAACTAACGCCCCATAGATAGAGCTGTCACCATGTGGATGATATTTACCCATGGTATCACCAACGATACGGGCACATTTACGATGTGGTTTATCAGGTCCGTTATTTAATTCGATCATCGCATAAAGAATTCTTCTCTGTACCGGTTTCAAACCGTCACGCACATCTGGAAGAGCTCTGGAAGCGATAACGCTCATGGCATAGTCAATATATGAATTCTCCATTGTTTTTTTCAGATCAATGTCATGAACTTTATCAAAAATTGTATTCTCGTCCATTTGTTTCTCCCTTCCTAAATATCAAGATTCTGTACATATTTTGCGTTTGCTTCAATAAATTCTCGTCTTGGTTCTACCTGATCACCCATCAGTGTTGTAAATGTCAGATCGATCTCTGAAGCTGAATCTTCATCGAGGTTTACTCTTAATAAAATTCTCTTCTCAGGGTCCATGGTTGTATCCCATAACTGTTCTGCATCCATTTCTCCAAGACCTTTGTAACGCTGGATCTTGTTATTGTTATCTCGTCCGATTTCCTGAAGAATGTTGTTTAATTCCTCATCACTGTAAGCATACCAGAACTTCTTATTCTTCTCTACACGGTAAAGAGGAGGCTGGGCAAGATATACATACCCTTTCTTGATCAATTCCGGCATAAAGCGGTATATGAACGTCAGAAGCAGTGTTGCGATATGTGCACCATCAACATCGGCATCTGTCATGATGATGATCTTATGGTATCTTAATTTCTCGATATCAAAATCTTCATGAATTCCTGTACCAAATGCTGTGATCATTGCCTGAATCTCTTTATTGACAAGTACTTTATCAAGCCTTGCCTTCTCAACATTTAAGATTTTACCACGAAGAGGCAGGATTGCCTGAGTTGCACGGGAACGAGCCGTCTTTGCAGAACCACCCGCAGAATCTCCCTCGACGATATAGATCTCACAGTTTTCCGGATTCTTATCTGAACAATCGGCAAGTTTT
This sequence comes from Clostridiales bacterium, assembly GCA_019423795.1. Taxonomy (GTDB): domain Bacteria; phylum Bacillota; class Clostridia; order Lachnospirales; family Lachnospiraceae; genus Anaerostipes. The sequence continues at coordinate 36,634 of JAHZAT010000083.1, read as the reverse complement.
CCAGGAAGACTCATACCATCAAGTGCTGTCTTTCTTCTTGTAAGATCTCGCGCTTTTCTCGCAGCATCTCTTGCTCTCTGTGCAAGTACAGCCTTCTCACAGATTATCTTCGCAACCTGAGGATTTTGTTCTAAGAAATATTTCAACTGCTCAGATAAAATACTGTTAACTGCACCCCTCGCTTCACTATTTCCTAATTTCTGTTTTGTCTGACCTTCAAACTGAGGTTCCCCGATCTTAATACTGATAACAGAAGTCAATCCTTCACGAATATCTTCACCACTTAAATTATCTTCTTTTTCTTTCAGAAGGTTATTCTTTCTCGCATAATCATTAAACGTTGATGTCAATGCCATCTTAAATCCAGATAAATGTGTACCACCTTCCGGTGTAATGATATTATTTACAAAACTTAAGGATGTCTCATTGTAAGAATCGTTATGCTGGAATGCAACTTCAACATACACACCATCTTTTTCACCCTCACAATAGATCACATCTGGATAAAGTGCTTCTTTCCCCTTGTTCAGGTAAGTCACAAATTCTTTAATACCACCTTCATAGTGGAACGTTTCAGAAACCTGTTCTTCCCCACGATCATCTGTTAAGACGATTTTTAAATTCTTTGTTAGGAAAGCTGTCTCCCTTAACCTTCTCTTCAGCGTATTATAATCAAAATCAATCGTCTCAAAAATCGTTGCATCTGGATAAAACGTAACCGTTGTTCCAGTTTTATCTGTATCTCCAAGAACTTTCAGCGGATAACATACTTTTCCTCTCTCATAACGCTGTTTGTGAATATGTCCTTCCTTGCAGACTGTAACTTCCAACCAGTCAGATAAAGCATTAACCACAGAAGATCCTACACCATGAAGACCTCCGGATACTTTATATCCTCCACCGCCAAATTTACCTCCTGCATGAAGGATCGTAAATACAACTTCAACGCTGGATACACCTTTTTTCTTATTGATCCCAACCGGAATTCCACGCCCGTTATCCTCGACTGTAACAGAGCCGTCTTTGTTCAGTGTTACGATGATCGTATCACAGAATCCAGCCAGAGATTCATCTACGGCATTATCTACAATTTCGTATACCAGATGATGAAGTCCTTTTTCTGATGTACTTCCAATGTACATTCCGGGTCTTTTACGCACAGCTTCTAACCCTTCCAGAATCTGGATCTGATCAGCTCCATATTCTCCATTTTTTTGTGTACCCATAGTTTCCTCCTAATTTTCCTTTACAATTTTTCCTGCTTTTATCTGAAACATCCGTTGGATCGGCAGATGTTTACTAATAAATTCATCCAGACCTGTACAGGTAATGATCGTCTGCGTATCCTTGATACTCTCTAGTAAATACGTCTTACGATTACTGTCAAGTTCAGATAAAACATCATCAAGCAGCAGGATCGGTGACTCTTTCATCACTTCTCTCATCAACTGGATCTGTGCCAGCTTCAAAGAGAGCGCTGCTGTCCGCTGCTGCCCTTGGGAACCATATTTGCGGATATCAATCCCATTCACAATAAAACTGATATCATCCCTGTGCGGTCCCACTGTCGTTGTAGAATATTTTAAATCTTTTTGTCTCTTCTTTGCAAGTTCCGTTAAATAACTATCATACCCTACATCGCGGTCATATTCCAGTAAAATTTTTTCTTTCCCGCCAGTTAATTTATTGTGAATCTTTTGACAAACTTCACCCAAATGTTTGATAAATTTTTCACGATATTTAATAACCTCTGAGCCATATTTTACGAGCTGAATATCCCATGCTTCTAATGTTTCTATCAGATTATTCTGAAAACGTATCTGTTTTAACAGATTATTTCTCTGAACTAGTATTTTATTATAATTTGTTAATTGATACAGATATAATCTTTCCATTTGGGATAATTCAATATCGAGAAATTTTCTTCTTTCACTTGGACCACTCTTTACAATCTTTAAATCTTCGGGCGAAAATAAAATTACCGGAATCTGTCCCAACAGATCACTGGATCTTCGAATCGGAATTCTGTCAATTGCCACACCTTTTGCTTTATTTTTTTTAAGATGCATATCTAACTGATGATCAATTCCCTGTTTTTCGAAATGAATTCTTATGTGAGCTTCATTCTCTTCAAACTTTATCAACTCCCGGTCCTTATTTCCACGGTGTGATTTTGTTGTCGCACTTAAATAAATTGATTCCAGAATATTGGTCTTTCCCTGGGCATTATCTCCATACAATAAATTCGTTCCACTCGCAAAATTCATGGAAAGTTCGTCATAATTTCGATAATTTTTTAATTCCAAAGATTTAATAATCATACTACTCCAAACTATTTGACGATATGAATCTCCTGACCATCAAAAGATACAACTTCGCCACCATATAATTTTTTTCCTCTTCTTGTTTCAACTTCTCCATTCACAAGAACTTCACCATCCTGAATGACAATTTTTGCCACAACTCCAGAATCTACAAGTCCAGCTGCTTTTAATGCCTGTCCAAGTTTAATAAATTCATCTTTAAGTTTAATTTCCATCTCAAAAGTCCTTTCTTAATGATTAAAATTAACCGGAAGAATCAGATAATTGTATGTTCCTGCATCATCTTTGATATAACAAGGTGCTTTCGGATTTACCAGATAAATATTGATTTCTTCATCATCGATCACTCGAAGAACATCCATCAAAAACTTTGGATTAAAGCCAATTAACAGATCTCTTCCTTCTTTTTGGATCAGAATTTCTTCTTCCATAGATCCAAAGAAAGAATTAATATTTAATTTTAATGAATGGTCAGCAATATCGATAATAATTGGTTTTTTATCAGATTCACGAATCAAAAGACTCGCTCTGTCGATACAATTTAAAAATTCTTTTTTGTTAATTGTGATTTTTGTTTCATAATCGCTGGATAACATCTGACTTATCTTATAATATTCCCCTTCTAGCAATCTTGAAACAACTCTTGTATTATCAAATTCAAATAAAATATGTTTTGAAGTTACATAAATTGAAACATTTTCATCCATTTCTCCAGAAATGATCTTCACAATTTCTTGTAAAGTTTTCCCAGGAACGACAACTTTAAACGGATCATAATGATCTTTTAATTCAATATGTCTGATGGAAATTCGATGTCCATCTAAAGATACAACACTTAATTGGTCATCTTTTACTTCAAATAATTCACCCGTCATTAATTTCGTATTTTCATTATCCGAAATCGAAAAAATTGTTTGACGAATCACTTCTTTTAAAGAAAACTGGGATAAAGTGATACTTTGATTTTTTTCAATCTCTGGTAAAGAAGGAAATTCTTCACCTTCTTGTCCCATAATCTGAAAACATGCTTTTTCACAAGTGATCGTTGCTTTGTACTGATCATCTGTTTCTATTGTTATGTCATTATCCGGTAATTTTCTAACGATTTCAGAAAAAAGTTTTGCTTCAATTGCAATTTTACCAGGCTGATGGATCTGTCCATCAATGGTAGTTTCAATTCCAAGTTCCATATCATTCGCTGTTAATTTAATATTTCCTGTACTAGCTTCAATTAAAATACATTTTAAGATGGGAAGCGTAGTGTTGTTTGATACTGCTTTGGAAACAATAGAAACAGCATGCACTAAATCAGATTTTGTACATATGATTTTCATAAATGTGTATAACTCCTTTCGGTGTCAGATTGTTGTTAAATAAATAAATAAAAGTCGTAGTAATAGTCGTAGTAGCTGTGGATTTGGGGATAACCTTAAAAAACCGCTAAGTATAAAGGGTTATAAGGGTTGATAAAATGTTTAAAACTTGATGAAAATCAGAGGATAATCATAGATTTATCAACATCACCAAAATCAGCAAAAATACTAATACACAGGATATCCACAGGTTATCCACGGAAAATGTGGATAACTATCGAAAAAATGTGGAAAAAATAAAAATTAATCCATTTTTTTGGTAATAACATCAATAACCTTGCTTAATTCAGGGTCTTTGTCTAAGTCTTTTTCAATTTTTTCAATGCCATGAATGACAGTAGAATGATCACGTTTTCCAATGATCTCACCAATCTTAACAAGAGACTGATCCGTCATTTTCTTGCATAAATACATACAAATCTGGCGTGGATAGGCGATATCATGACTTCTTTTTTTGGAAATGATATCACTTGTCTGAATATTAAAATGTTCTGCAACTGTTTGCATGATCAATTCAGGTGTAATAGCTTGTTTTGTCTTGTTGTCGATCAGATCCTGAAGGGCGATTTTTGATAATTCAAGGTCAATCGGTTTCTTATTTAATTTAGAATAAACTTTGATCTTGTTTAAGGCACCTTCCAGATCACGGATATTAGACTTAATATGGGTAGCAATATAGTCAAAAATCTCATCATCAATATAAATATTGTCTAATTCCGCACGTTTTCTAAGGATCGCAACCTTTGTTTCATAGTTTGGAGGCTGAATATCAACTGGTAGTCCCCAGCTGAAACGGCTTCGAAGTCTCTCTTCTAAAACATCCAGTTCTTTTGGAGGTTTATCAGAAGAAAGAATGATCTGTTTTTTAGAGTTATAAAGTGCATTAAAAGTATGGAAAAATTCCTGCTGAGTACTTTCTTTACCAATAACAAACTGAATATCATCGACCAATAAAACATCGATATTGCGGTATTTGCTGCGCAATTCTTCTTGTTTTTTATGTTGAATTGAATTGATGACTTCGTTTGTAAAGTCTTCACTTGTTACATACAAAACATTTAAAGAACTGTTGTGTTCAATAATATAATGTGCAATGGAGTGCATTAAATGAGTTTTTCCAAGACCAGCACCTCCATATAAAAACAGCGGATTATAGGCTTCCGCTGGAGCTTCCGCAACAGCAATACTTGCGGCATGTGCCATGCGGTTATTGTCGCCGATTACGAATGTATCAAAAGTATAGCGAGGATTTAAGTTATTATTATCATGTTCAGGTGCAGCAGCAGGAGTTTCTTGTGGTTTTTCTCCTTCTTTTTCAAGTTCGAACTCGATATCGTATTTCTTTCCTGTCAGATCAGAAATAGCAAGGGAAATATAAAAATCGTACATTTTTTTCTTGATAAACTGAATACCCCGCTCATCGTATTTTGCATCCAGAGACAGAATGATCTTATTTGACTGGACATCTTTGATATGTAATGGCTTAATCCAGGCATTGATCGCAGCACTGGAGACGTCATGCTCTTGCTCAAGCTTGACTAATACATCATCCCAAATTTTTTCAATTTCGTTTTTCATGGATAACATAAATCCCTTTCTAAATCATATTTTTATAAATGTGCATAATACGGCACTATGCATATAGTGTATAACAAAAAATTTCTTTTTTCAATCGAAAAATAAAAGTTGCCCACATATTGTGGATAAGTTGTTCCACATTATACACATGTCAAAAAACGAGAAAAAACAAAGGAATTTGACAAATACTGTGTTTATAATTCACATTTTATCACCAAGTTATACACAAGTTATCTACAAATTGTGGATAACTTGTGCGTAAAACACAATATATATGAAATTCTATAAGAAAGTGAAAAAAGCTTAGAATTTACTTGACTTTTTGGCGTTTCTCTGTCTATAATAGGAGTGATGTTTTTACGAATATATTATTCAGATATATAATCATAAAATTTTGTTAAGGAGGTGTTTTAGCATGAAAATGACATTTCAGCCAAAGAAAAGACAGAGATCTAAGGTTCATGGATTTAGAAAAAGAATGAGCACTGCAAACGGAAGAAAAGTTCTGAAGAGCAGAAGAGCAAAAGGAAGAAATAGATTATCAGCTTAGGTCGCAGAGATGTGACCTTTTCTTTTCTCTATTAATAAGGAAGAGAACCATGAAAAATTATCATTCATTAAGAAATAATAAAGAGTTCCAGATGGTATATAATGAAGGAAAATCCAAAGCTAATAAGTACTTGGTCCTTTATTATAGGAAGAATGACCTAGAATATAACCGTCTGGGAATATCAATAAGTAAAAAAGTTGGAAATAGTGTAGTGCGTCATAGAACTACACGCTTAATTCGTGAAAGCTATCGTTTGAATCAGGATAATTTAAAAACAGGATATGATATGGTAGTAATTGCAAGACAAACTGCAAAAGGAAAGGACTGCCATACGATTGAAAGTGCATTTTTACATTTGGTAGATTTGCATCATCTAAGAAGAGTTGAACACAATTGAAGAAGATTTTAATATCCATTATCAGGTTTTACAGAAAATATTTATCGAGATTAAAGGGAAGAGGAACATGTATATATGTTCCGACTTGTTCGGAATATGCCATAGAAGCATTGGAGAAACACGGGGTTGTCAAAGGAAGTCTTTTGGCAATTTTTAGAATATTAAGATGTAATCCATTTTCAAAAGGCGGATATGACCCTGTTCCGGAAGTAAGGAAAGGAAAAAGGTGCAAAAAATGATGTTATTGGCACAAGCCCAGCAGAGCACGGGTAACGGAGGAATCTTAGCTCCGTTTGTAATTATTTTTGGTTGGATCATTCGAGCAATCTATGATGGATTAGCTGCAATGGGAATCTATAATGTCGGTTTATGTATTATTTTATTTACATTGGTTTCTAAATTGATCTTATTACCTGTTACTATGAAACAGCAGAGATCTATGAAGATCAATCAGCATATGCAGCCAGAGATTAATAAGATTACAAAAAAATATCGTAATAAAAGAGACCAGGCATCTATGATGAAACAGCAGGAAGAGATGCAGAAGGTTTATGCAAAATATGGTTCAAGTCCAACAGGTGGATGTTTACCAACATTAATTCAGTTTCCGATCATCATGGCACTGTATTATGTAATTCGTGGAGTTAATACTTATATTCCTCAGATTGCAAGAGATGTACAATTTAAACCAAACTTATTCTTAGGTATGGATTTAAATTCAGCACCAGGATTCAGATTAACACCATTATTGATCATTCCAGTATTATCTTTTATCTTCCAGTTCTTAAGTGCAAAGACATCTATGTCTACAACACAAATGGATGACAGCACACCAGGAGCAGGAATGACAAAAAGTATGATGTACACAATGCCTTTAATGTCATTTGTAATGTGTATTTCATTACCGATTGGTATCGGTCTTTACTGGTCAGCAAGTGCATTATTCCAGTATATCCAGCAGGTCGCTTTTAATTATCATTATGATCATGCTGATATGGATAAGATTATTGAAAAGAGCCGTGAGAAGGCTGCAAAGAAGAAAAAGAAAAAAGGACCTTCTCTATATGAAAAGATGTTAGGAATGCAAGCAGAACAGCAGGGACAGCAAGGAGCAGATTCTAATATCAAGAAGAGTGCAAACCTGAAATCAACACAGAATATTGAATATTCAGGAAATTCTAAAGGAGGAATTGCTTCAAAAGCAAATGCACTCAATAAAAACAAGGGAGGTAAATAAGGATGTCAGCAAAGAGATTTACTGGTAAAACTGAATCTGATGCAGTTATGAATGCTGCAATGGAGTTAGGAATTCCAAGTACAGACCTCAAGTACACAGTGATCGATTCAGGTAGTAATGGATTTTTAGGGTTATTTAAGAAACCTGTGATCATTGAAATTAAAGAAGAAGAAAAAGAGACAGAAGTTATGAAGTCTCAGACAATAGAAAAGGAACAACCAAAGAAAAAAGCTGAGAAAAAGCCATCAAAGAAGGTCGATGAGAAATCAAATCGTCAGCCTAAGAAGAGTCCAAAGGTGAAAGATGAAGTTCCTGTAAAGGAACCAAGAAAAAATAAGACACCAGAAAACATTGATCAGATCGTCAAAGATACAGAGAAGTATTTAGATGAAGTATTAAGAGCAATGGGACTTGATCCAAAGCTAAATCTTTACTACAACCGCAGAGATAACGTATTAAACATCAATGTATCTGGAGAGAAGATGGGTGCATTGATCGGTAAGCACGGACAGACACTGGATGCCCTGCAGTATCTTATCAGTCTTTATGTAAATAAAGAGAGCGATTCTTTTGTAAAGATCAAGCTTGATACAGAAAATTACAGAGAAAGAAGACAGCAGACTTTAGAGAAATTAGCAGGAAGCATTGCGTATAAAGTAAAGAAGAATAAAAAACCAATTTACTTAGAACCAATGAATCCAAATGAGCGTAGAATCATCCATTCTGCATTGCAGAGAGATCCGGAAGTGATTACAAAGAGCGAAGGTAAGGATCCTTATCGTAAAGTTGTTGTTATGCTTAAAAAATAAGATATAGGGCTGCCTTAATTTAGGCAGCCCTTTTTTGAGGTATATTATATGAAATCAAATACGATTGCAGCAATTGCCACTCCAATGACTAACAGTGGGATTGGAATTATCAGGATCAGTGGAGATGAGGCACTTGATATTATTGAAAAAGTATTTAAACCGAAGAAAAAAGATAAGAAGATCAAAGATGTAAAGACATATACGGCACATTATGGACATGTCTATGATGAAAGCACATTGCTAGATGAATGTATTGTATTAGTTATGAAAGGACCTCATTCTTATACAGCAGAAGATGTTGTTGAGATTAACTGCCACGGTGGTGTGGTTGTTATGAAGAAGGTTCTGGAAGCAGTATTTAAGGCAGGAGCAACGCCAGCTGAGCCGGGAGAATTTACAAAGAGAGCATTTTTGAATGGAAGGATCGATCTTTCTGAGGCTGAAGCAGTTATGGATCTAATTCAGTCAAAGAATGAATTTGCAATGAGTACATCTTTAAAGCAGTTAGAGGGTGCGTTAGGAAAGAAGATCACAGAGATTCGAAAACAGATCATTCACAGTGTGGCGTTTATTGAATCTGCATTAGATGATCCGGAACATTACAGTGTGGACGGATTTTCAGATGAATTGAAAGATCAAGTCGAAGTGATCATAAATCAGTTAAATGAGTTTTTGGAGAATGCTGATAATGGAAGAATTCTGAAAGAGGGAATTCAGACAGTTATCGTTGGGAAACCGAATGCTGGAAAATCATCTGTGTTAAATGTATTACTTGGAGAAGAACGAGCAATCGTCACAGATATTGCAGGAACAACAAGAGATACGTTAGAAGAATCTATTCAGATTAAAGGAATTCCGTTGAATATCATTGACACAGCAGGAATCAGAGATACGAATGATCTTATTGAGAAGATCGGTGTGGATAAAGCAAAAGATTTGTTGACAAAAGCGGATCTTGTATTATATGTTGTGGATACTTCAGATCCATTAACAAAAGATGATGAAGAGATTATGGAGCTGATTGAAGATAAGCAGACGATCGTATTATTAAACAAAGCAGATCTTGATCAGGTGGTGAAGGTATCAGATCTCAAAGAAAAAGGATTTGAGCAGATTGTGCAGATTTCAGCCAAAGAGCAGACTGGAATTGAAGAATTGTATCAGCTGATCCAGGATATTTTCTTTGAAGGACATGTATCCTTTAATGATGAGATTTATTTGACGAACATGAGACATAAAACAGAAGTAAGTGAAGCTTTAAAGAGTCTTGCTATGGTGTTGCAGAGTATTGAAGATGGAATGCCGGAAGACTTCTTCTCCATTGATCTTTTGGATGCATATGAGCATTTAGGATTTATCACAGGAGAATCTGTGGGAGAAGATCTGGTAAATGAGATTTTTGCAGAATTTTGTATGGGTAAATAAAGATGAATAATTTAGAAGAAAAATATGATATTATTGTTGTAGGTGCAGGTCATGCCGGATGCGAAGCTGCACTTGCAGCAGCCAGAATGGGATTTGAAACGATTTGTTTTACAGTAAGCATGGATAGTGTTGCATTGATGCCATGTAATCCCAATATTGGAGGAAGTTCCAAAGGACATCTGGTAAAAGAAATTGATGCATTGGGCGGTGAGATGGGTAAAAATATTGATAAGACTTATCTACAGTCTAAGATGTTGAATAAATCGAAAGGGCCGGCAGTGCATTCTTTAAGAGCACAGGCAGATAAGAAGATGTATTCTATTTCCATGACACAGGTGATGGGAAATACACCAAATCTTACACTTCGTCAGGGCGAAGTTACAGAGATTCTTGTTGAAGATGGGAAGATCAAAGGTGTTAAGACATATTCAGGAGCTGTTTACTATGCAAAAGCTGTTGTCTTAACGACAGGAACATATTTAAAGGCGCGCTGTATTTATGGAGAAGTCAGCAATCATACAGGACCAAATGGACTTCAGGCAGCAAATTACCTGACAGATTCCTTGAAGAGTCATGGAATCTCCATGAGACGATTTAAGACAGGGACACCAGCCAGAATTGATAAGAATACGATTGATTTTTCTAAGATGGCAGAACAGTTTGGAGACGAGAGAATTGTTCCATTCAGTTTTACAAATAAGGAAGAAGATATTAAGAGAGATCAGATTTCCTGTTGGTTAACTTATACGACGGAAGAAACACATGAGATCATTAAAGAAAATATTCACAGATCACCGTTATTTTCTGGTGCAATTGAAGGAACAGGACCTAGATACTGCCCATCGATCGAAGATAAGATCGTGAAATTCCCAGATAAGAATAGACATCAGGTATTTATTGAGCCAGAGGGCGAATACACGAATGAGATGTATGTTGGTGGTATGTCAAGCTCGTTGCCGGAAGATGTACAGTATAAGATGTATCACAGTGTGCCAGGATTAGAGAATGCTAAGATTGTGAGAAATGCTTATGCAATTGAATATGATTGTATTGATGCGACACAGCTAAAAGCTTCATTGGAATTTAAAGAGATTGACGGGTTATTTTCTGGTGGGCAGTTTAATGGAAGTTCAGGATATGAAGAGGCAGCAGCACAAGGTCTGATGGCAGGTATCAATGCTGCACGCAAACTGCAAGAAAAAGATCCAATTATTTTAGATCGTTCACAGGCTTATATTGGAGTTTTGATCGACGATCTGGTAACAAAAGAAACACAGGAACCATATCGTATGATGACATCAAGAGCAGAATATCGATTGTTGCTTCGTCAGGATAATGCCGATCTTCGTCTGACCAAGATCGGATATGAAGCAGGACTGATCAGTCAGGAAAGATATGATAAATTATTAGTAAAAGAACAGCAGATCGAAGATGAGATGAAACGACTAGAGGATATTAATGTGGGTGCGTCTAAAAATGTGCAGTCATTACTTGAAGAGCTTGGAAGTACAACATTAAAATCATCTGCTAAAATGACAGAACTGATCCGTCGACCGGAGCTTACTTATATGGATTTGGCACCAATCGATCCAGAGAGACCAGAGTATGATCTGGATGTTCAGGAACAGGTAAATATTAATATTAAATATGAAGGATATATCAAACGCCAGCTGTCACAGGTAAAACAGTTTAAGAAGATGGAAAAGAAGAGAATTCCGGAAGATATTGATTACGAAGATGTTGGAAGCTTACGAATTGAAGCGAAACAAAAGTTATCAAAGATCCGCCCATCTTCCATCGGACAGGCATCTAGAATTTCAGGAGTATCACCAGCGGATATTTCTGTATTACTGATTTATCTGGAACAGATGCACCACAGGAGATAATAGATGGAGAGATTAAGAGAAAAAGCAGCTGCATTGGGAATTAAATTGAGCGATCATCAGTTAGAGCAGTTTGAAACATACTATGAGATGCTTGTTGAGAAGAATAAAGTGATGAATCTGACAGCAATCACGGAGAAGAATGAAGTGATCGATAAACACTTTGCTGATAGTCTTGCATTGATCAAGAGTGGAGTTTCTTTAACTGGTCAAAAAATTCTTGATATTGGAACAGGTGCGGGATTTCCAGGAATTCCATTAAAGATCGCATTTCCAGAATTAGAGATCGTGTTACTGGATTCTTTAAATAAGCGTATTAAATTCTTAAATGAAGTGATAGAAGCACTTGGACTTGAAAAGATTACAGCAATTCATGGAAGAGCGGAAGATTTTGCAAAACAAAAGGAATATAGAGAACAATTTGATTATGTTGTTTCAAGGGCTGTTGCCAATCTGACAGTTTTATCAGAATATTGTCTTCCTTATGTAAAAGAGGATGGATATTTTCTGCCATATAAATCAGGAGATATTAAAGAGGAAGCAGCAAATTCAAAGAAAGCAGTGAAAATTTTAGGCGGCAGCATTGAGGATATTATTTCTTTTGAGATTCCGGATACGGATATGGCGAGAACGATCTTAAAGATTCATAAGACAAAAGCAACACCAAAACGTTTTCCGAGAAAAGCAGGATTGCCGACAAAAGAACCGATTTGCTAGAAGTTTATACTTTCATTTCTTTTCCTTATCGTTTATGATAAAAAGAAAGTGGGAAAATTATGGAAAAAAACAAAGATAAAAGTCACCTGATCGATCAGTTATATGACTATTTGGAAGAACAGATTCAGGAATTGAAAACTGATCGAAATCAACTGAATCATAAGATGCAGGATATGATTCAGGAGAAGAATGAAAAAGAAGGTGCGATCAATAATCAGCAGAAGATCTATCAGATCCGAAAGGTATTTTCTCCGCTTCCACTGGAGATTGAGGAGGAGAAGCAGCCTGTTTCTGAGGATATGATTCAGATTGAGAAAGAGATTCATGAATTTCAGATGATCCTGCGTGAAAAAGAAGAAAAGATAACAAAATTACATGATTACCAGAAGGGACTGGAAGAGACTTGCCTTTTTGCAGAAGAATTTGTGGAAAGGGAAGATCAGAAAATATTGTTTGTTCCAGCATTTGAACAATTGATGGGATATGTTAAGAAACTTTATCCAACACAACGTATCAATTATCAGGATTCATCAGAGAGTTCAAAAGTATGCATGACATTTTCATTTTTAAAAGGTTTTCAGGCAGTGTTGGAGAGTCTTTTAAATGAGATAGGTGTTTTTGTTCTTAATTTTGAAATGAATATTGATGAGTATAAAATATTAATTAATATTGAAGCAAAACCAAAAGTGATAAAAAATGCAAAAGATTTCTATGAGAAGCGTTCTGTTTTAGAAAATAAACTAACAAAAGAATTTTCTATTGAACGATGGAAAACAAATGCAGTGGTGATCCAGACTATGATAGAGATGTAGAAAGGGAAGATTATGAGAAATAAAGTTATTAATCTACTAGATCAAACAATTGAAGAATTAGATAAAGAAAAAATTGATGGGATTCTTGAAATACCACCAAAAGATGATATGGGAGATTTTGCATTTCCATGTTTTCAGTTAGCAAAAGTATTTCGTAAAGCTCCGAATATGATCGCAACAGAGATTGCAGAAAAGATTCCTGCAAGTGAAGATGTATCAAAAGTAGAAGCAATGGGACCATATGTAAACTTCTTCTTGAATAAAGAGAATTATGTAAAAGAAGTACTGGCAAAGGTAAACGGTACTTATGGTGCACAGGAAATTGGAAAAGGAAAAACAGTATGTATCGATTATTCTTCTCCAAACATTGCAAAGAACTTCCACGTTGGGCATTTAAGAACAACGATTATTGGAAACTCTTTATATCATATTTTTGATAAGCTTGGATATAAGGTAGAAAGAATTAATCACTTAGGTGATTGGGGAACACAATTTGGTAAACTGATCGTTGCATATAAAAAATGGGGCAGTAAAGAAGCTGTAGAAGAAAAAGGTATTCCAGAGTTATTAAGAATCTACGTAAAATTCCATGAGGAAGCAGAGAAAGATGATACATTAAATGATCAGGCACGTGAATGGTTTGCGAAGATGGAACAAGGAGATGAAGAAGCTTTATCTATCTGGGAATGGTTCAAAGATATCAGTATGGTAGAATATAAGAGAATTTATAAGATGCTGAATATGGATTTTGATCATTATACAGGAGAAAGTTTCTATCGTGATAAGACAGCAGCAGTTGTAGAAGAATTAAAAGAAAAGAATCTGCTAAAAGAAAGTGAAGGAGCAATGATCGTTGATCTTGATGAATATGATATGGCTCCTTGTCTGGTTATGAAGAAAGACGGAAGCAGTATTTATGCAACTCGTGATCTTGCTGCTATTTTCTATCGTAAGAAAGAATATAACTTTGATAAATGTATTTATGTTACAGGATTAGAGCAGAAATTACATTTTGCTCAAGTATTTAAAGTTGTTGAGTTAATGGGATATGAATGGGCTAAAGAAAACTTAATTCATGTACCTTATGGATTAGTAAGTTTAGAAGGTGGAAAACTTTCTACAAGAAGTGGTAACATCGTATATGCAGAAGATATCTTAAAAGAATCAGTATCTAAGATTAGAGAAATTATTGCAGAGAAGAATCCAGATCTGAAGGATAAAGAGGATGTTGCACAGAAAGTTGGAATCGGAGCAATTATCTTTAATGACCTATATAATCAGAGAATTAAAGATGTAACATTTACATGGGAGAAGATACACAGCTTTGATGGGGAAACAGGTCCTTATGTTCAGTACACATATGCACGTGCGGCAAGTGTATTAAGAAAAACAGGAATCACAGAAGTTGGAGAGATCGATCCATCTTTAGTAACAGATGAAACATCTGTTGCATTATTAAAAGAGATTGAAAGATTCCCTGAAGTGATCAAGGTGGCAGCAGATAGATTAGAACCATCTGTGATCTCAAGATATGTAATGGGAGTAGCTCAAAGTTTTAACCGTTTCTATCATGAAAACCAGTGTAATGTGGAAGATCAGAAGTTAAAAGAAGCGAGAGTTAAGATTGTGATCTTAGCAAAACAAGTAATTAAAGATGGTTTGGATCTATTAGGAATTCAGTGTCCTGAACAAATGTAATAAAATCAAATTTGAGTAAATAAATAGCAGATGATAAGATTTTAAAAAATATGTGGAATTATGGAGTGTTCTTATTTGTGAAGACACTCCATTTTTCTTCTTGAAAAATAGTAGTATGCATTGATTATTTAATAAATGTTTCACGTGAAACATTCAATATAAAAACGAAAAGAATCTTAATAGTTATAAAAGCGAAATTGCACAAAAATTAATAAATGTTTCACGTGAAACATGTAGCAATGAAAAATAATTAGTGTTATAATATTGTTCAAAAGGAGAAAAAAATGGGAAGAATTATTGCAATTGCCAACCAGAAAGGTGGAGTTGGAAAGACAACGACAGCGGTAAATCTTTCGGCAGCATTAGCTGCAAGAGGAAAAAAGACTTTACTCGTTGATATGGACCCACAGGGGAATACCACCAGTGGCTTGGGATTAGAAAAAAACGAGCTGGATAAGACAACTTATGAGGTGATCACAGGAGAAGAGAAGATACAGAATTGTATCGTTAAAGACTTGTTTGATAATTTATCCTTACTTCCAGCAAATCGAAATCTGGCCGGAGCCGAGATCGAATTGATGACCGTTGATAAGATGCAGTTCATCATGAAACATAATCTTGAGAAAGTAAAGAAACAATATGATTTCATAATTATTGACTGTCCGCCAGCATTGGGAATGCTAACGGTTAATGCGATGACAGCAGCGAATACAGTGATCGTTCCAATTCAATGTGAATTTTATGCATTAGATGGATTAACTCAGTTGATCTATACGATTGAATTGATTCAGAAGAGTTTGAATCCAGATCTTACAATAGAGGGTGTTGTATTTACAATGTATGATGCCAGAACAAATCTGTCATTGCAGGTTGTTGAGAATGTAAAATCATATTTGAATCAGAATATTTACAAAACGATCATCCCAAGAAATGTACGTCTGGCAGAAGCACCAAGTCATGGACTTCCAATCAATTTGTATGACCCTCGTTCTTCAGGAGCAGAAAGTTACGACCTTCTGGCAGAAGAAGTTATCGAAAATGGAGGTGAAAATTAATGTCAGCAAAAAAAATGGGACTTGGAAGAGGTTTAAATACGCTGATTCCAAAAGCACCAATCGTTGACGAAGAAGACGTTGAGCAGGTAAAGAAAAAAGTTTCGAGATCGTCGAAAACAAAGAAAAAAGAAGAAACGAAAAAGGAACTTGCTTTGCCAATCGATAAGATTGAGCCGAATCCAGATCAACCAAGAAATCAGTTTGATGAGGATACGTTGCAGGAACTTGCAGATTCTATTAAACAGTATGGAATGTTACAGCCAATCCTCGTTACTCCAAAGGATGATTTCTATGAGATCATTGCAGGGGAGAGAAGATGGAGAGCTGCAAAACAGGCAGGATTGAATGAAGTTCCAGTTATGATTAGAAAATACAATGAAAATGAAATTGTAGAAATTGCACTGATTGAAAACATTCAGAGAGATAACTTAAATCCAATTGAAGAAGCAATGGCTTATAAGCGATTGATGGAAGAATTTGAATTAAAACAGGATGAGGTTGCGACGAAAGTAAGTAAGAGTCGTGCATCAATTACCAACTCATTAAGACTTTTAAAACTAGATCCAAGAGTACAGAAGATGCTAGAGGAAGAGATGATCAGCACAGGACATGCAAGAGCTTTATTAGCAATCTCAAATAAGGAGAAACAATATGAAATTGCTCAGAAAGTTTTTGATGAAAAATTAAGTGTTAGAGACATTGAAAAGCTGGTAAAAGATCTGAAGAAAATCAAAAAAAATAAAAAAGAAGAAAAAGATGTTCATGATTTCCTTTACACTGAATTAGAAGAATCTATGAAACAGATTTTAGGAAGTAAAGTCAGTATCAAAAATAAGAAGAATAATAAAGGAAAAATAGAAATTGAGTATTATTCACGCGATGAGTTAGAACGTATCGTGGATATGATCAGATCAATTTAGGAGGAACATAAGATGACAGATTTTTTTAACAGTGTAGGCATGGAATATGTAGTGATTGGTCTTGCAGCAGCATTACTTTTAGCACTGATTCTTGTGATCGTTGCTTTAGTAAAAGTTGGGAAATTAAAAAAACGATATGAAAAGTTTTTATCTGGGAAAGATGGAAAATCGTTAGAGGAAAGTATCGTTAAAAGATTTGATAAATTAAATGAGATCATTGTGGAACAAGACTTTCTTGAACAGGAAATACAGAGAATTGACGAAGAGCATAAGAGCAGTTTTTCTAAGATGGAAGTCTATAAATATAATGCATTTTCTGATATGGGTGGAGAAACAAGCTTTGTAATCGCATTACTTGACCATAATAATAATGGAACACTTTTAAATGGAATGAGCAGTCAGAATGCAACTTATGTCTATGCAAAAGAAATTAGAAATGGTGCTTCAAAAGTAGCATTATCAAATGAGGAAAAATTGACATTAGAAAAATGTATCAATAAATAATTGGAGGAAAAAATGTTAGATATTAAATTTTTAAGAGAAAATCCAGATGTAGTAAAACAGAACATCAAAAACAAATTCCAGGATCGTAAATTACCGTTAGTTGATGAGGTCATTGAACTGGATAAAGAAAACCGTGAGATCAAACAGGAAGTTCAGGCACTTCGTGCGGATCGTAATAAATTATCCAAACAGATCGGTGCACTGATGGGACAGGGTAAAAAAGAAGAAGCAGAAGAAGTAAAAAAACAGGTTACAGCATCTGCTGATCGTATTGAAGAATTAAGTGAAAGAGAAAAAGTTGTTGAAGAAAAGATCAAAGAGATCATGATGACAATTCCAAATATCATTGATCCATCTGTACCAATCGGAAAAGATGACAGTGAAAACGTAGAACTTGAAAGATTTGGTGAGCCAGTTGTTCCTGATTTTGAAGTTCCATATCATACAGAAATCATGGAAAGTTTTGATGGAATCGATCTTGACAGTGCAAGAAAAGTTGCAGGTAATGGATTCTATTATCTGATGGGAGATATCGCAAGATTACATTCTGCAGTCATTGCTTATGCAAGAGACTTCATGATCGATCGAGGATTTACTTATTGTGTACCACCTTTCATGATCAGAAGCAATGTTGTAACAGGTGTTATGAGTTTCGATGAAATGGATGCGATGATGTATAAGATCGAAGGCGAAGACTTATATCTGATCGGTACAAGTGAACATTCTATGATCGGTAAATTTATTGATACAACAACAGAAGAAGCAGAATTACCAAAAACACTAACAAGCTATTCTCCATGTTTCAGAAAAGAAAAAGGAGCACATGGTATTGAAGAACGTGGTGTTTACAGAATTCATCAGTTTGAGAAACAGGAAATGATCGTTGTATGTAAACCAGAAGAAAGCAAGGATTGGTATGAAAAATTATGGAAGAACACAGTTGATTTATTCCGTTCTATGGATATCCCAGTTCGTACATTAGAGTGCTGCTCTGGTGATTTAGCAGATCTGAAAGTAAAATCTGTTGACGTAGAAGCTTGGTCTCCAAGACAGAAGAAATACTTTGAAGTAGGAAGCTGTTCTAACCTTGGTGATGCACAGGCAAGAAGACTGCGCATCCGTGTCAAAGGTGAAAATGGAAATTACTTTGCGCATACATTAAATAATACAGTAGTAGCACCACCTAGAATGCTGATCGCATTCTTAGAGAACAACTTAAGAGAAGATGGAAGCGTTGCAATTCCAGAAGTTTTAAGACCATATATGGGTGGAAAAGAATCTCTGCAGCCTAAAAAATAAGAAATAGAAATTCAAAAAGAGCGTCTCAAAATGTGAGGCGCTTTTTCTTTTATAAGGGTTTATGATATTATATACGATAAGGAAAGGTTTAAGGAAAGGTGATAAGGAAGCAAATGAAAGCAAAGATCATTATCGTGGAAGATCATGAATCAATTCGTAATGAATTAAAGATTTTGTTAAGTAAATATGGATATGAGATCATAGTGTTAGATCGTTTTGATACAGTTGTTGAGGATTGCTTGAGAGAAGATGTAGATCTGATTTTATTAGATATTAATCTTCCGTTTTATGATGGTTATTATGTGTGCAGAGCAATCAGAGAAAAATCAGAAGTACCGATCATTGTTGTTACAAGTAGGGATAGCGAGATGGATGAGCTAATGAGTATAAATCTTGGAGCGGATGATTTTATCACGAAACCATACAATACACAGATTTTGTTGGCAAGAATTTCTGCAATGTTAAAACGAACACACAAAGAAAAAGTAAATGATTTTTTACAATATCAAGGCTTGAAACTACAACTCAATAGCAGTACTGTTATTTATAAAGATCAGATAATCGAACTTAGTAAAAATGAGATGAGAATATTGTATACATTACTGCAACATAAAGAGAGTATTGTAAGCAGGGATCAATTAATGGAATCCTTATGGCAGTCAAATGAATTTATTGATGATAATACATTAACGGTGAATGTCAATCGTGTAAGGAAAAAATTAGAAGCAGCAGGACTGAAAGATTTTATAAAAACAAAAAGAGGGCAGGGTTATATGATATGAAAACCAAAGATTTTTTTAGAATGGAGTATGCCCAGATTCTGATATATATTGTATTTTTGGGATTATTGGAAGTGTTGCTTTTTATTTTTGAAGTGAATTATTTTCTTATGATATATTTGCTGCTGATCGGATTGATTCTGGAAGGAGTTTATTTATGCCAGCGGTATATGAAAAAATATCGGTATTATAAAAAAGTGAAAGCAAAACTGGATATACTGGAACAAAAATGCATGATAACAGAAATGTTAGAATTGCCGGATTTTGCAGAAGGAGAGTTTCTATATGAAATATTGCAGACGTGCAACAAGTCCATGAATGATGAGATTTTGAAATATAAGATAGAGGCAGCAGGATACCGAGAATATATTGAGATGTGGATTCATGAAGTAAAAACACCATTGGCAGCAACAAGACTGATCCTTGAAAATCATCCAAGTGAGATCACACGGGCAATGGATGAAGAAATGCAGCAGATCAATTATTATTTGGAGCAGGCATTGTATTATGCGAGGAGTAATAGTGTAGAGAAAGACTATCTAGTGAAAGAGTTAAGTTTAAAAGAAGTGGTAGAAAATGCGGTAAAAGCAAATGCAAAAAGTCTGATCGGAAATAAGATAAAAATTAAAATAGAGAATCTGGATCAGAAGATCTTCAGCGATGAAAAATGGGTTTTATTTATATTAAATCAAGTTATCAGCAATGCAATAAAATATAAAAAAGAAGAAGCAGAAATATCATTTTGTGCAAGATGTGAAAAGAATGAAATACTTCTGGAAATCAGAGACAATGGAATTGGAATCTCACCAAAAGATTTGCCAAGGATCACGGACAAAGGGTATACTGGAACTACAGGAAGAAACTATCAAAAATCAACAGGGATGGGGTTATATTTGTGTAAGAAACTTTGCAGCAAATTACAACTAAGTTTTTACATCGAATCTAAAGAAGAAGAATACACGAAAGTAACAATCGGTTTCCCAAGAAATTCTATGATTTTTTTAAATGAAGAATGATCAGACAGGAGGTTTACAATGTTTGCAGATTATCATGTACATTCACATTTTAGTGAAGACACAGATTTCCCAATGGAACTTGAAATTCAGAAAGCGATCAAATTAGGGATGGATGAATTATGTTTTACAGAACATTCAGATTATGATGTGCCAACTGTCGTTAATTGTGATTATGATGCTTATTTTGAAGAAATGGAAAAAATGAAAGATAAGTATAAAGGGCAGATCACATTAAAGACAGGAATTGAATTTGGAATTCAGACGCATACGACGAAAGCGTATGAAGAAACATTCAGACAGTATCCGTTTGATTTTGTAATCTTTTCTTGTCATCAAGTTGAAAACAAAGAATATTGGAGACAAGAGCCACAGGAAGAAAAGACACAGTTAGAATACAATCGAAGGTATTATCAGGAGATTTTGGATGTTGTTAAAGTATACAAAGATTACAGCATTCTTGGTCATCTTGATGTGATCAAAAGATATGATAAGCAAGGAGAAATCGAATTTGAAAAGATTCAGGATCTGATCGAGCAGATTTTTGAAGTTGTGATCGCAGACGGAAAAGGAATTGAACTTAATACTTCAAGCCGTGCATATAAACTGAAAAGTCTAATGCCATCAAAAGAAATTCTGAAACTGTATCATGATATGGGAGGTAAGATCATTACGATTGGATCAGATGCACATAATGCAGACCGGATCGGTGACTGCGTAATGGAGTCACAGAAGATTTTAAAAGATATTGGTTTTGATGGAATTTATACTTTTGAAAAGATGAAACCAGAATTTCATAGATTTTAAGATAAATTAAAGAGGTGCCTATTGTTTTTAACAAATAGACACCTCTTTACATATTATGCTATATTTAGATTTCAAGATTATTTATCAAGTAAGATTAGTGCCATAAATACAAGATCTTCGTCTCCGATATTCTCAATGGCATGTCCGGCTCCATCACATGTGAATGTAGTATCTCCTGGATGTACTTCATATTTTGTACCATTGTCATTATAAAGTCCTTTTCCCTGAAGGATATGGTAAGCTTCGCCTTCACCTTCATGAGTGTGATATGCAAGAGCAGAACCAGGTGGTACGATGACTTTTCCGAACAGACGACTGCTATCTTTCATTTCTTTTTCTGTTAAGAATTCCATTTTCTTTAATGGGTTATCAGAACCATTTGCATCAGGAATTGTGCCAATTTTTACATCTTCATTTTTTAAAAACATGTTGAGTCCCTCCTTTATATAGTCATGTTAAGTTTAGTATAGTAGCTTTTTGATAAAATAGCAATATGACAAAATTGTAAGTTTTGTGTAAGGAAGTTCGATGGATACGAAGATGATTTACTGGTATATTATAGACAAGACAATAAGAGAAACCAAAAAGATAAGGAGATGGAAAAATGAGTTCTGTATTGAAAGTAGATAATATAGAAAAATATTATGGGAGTAAAGCGAATCTTACAAAAGCGATCGATCGTATCAGTTTTGAAGTGGAAGAGGGGGAGTATATTGGAATTATGGGGGCTTCCGGAAGTGGGAAGACGACATTATTAAATTGTATTTCAACGATCGATCAGGTGACTGCGGGAAATATTATGATCAATGGAATGGATATCACAAAATTGAAAGGAAAACATCTTTCAAGATTCAGACGAGAGGAATTAGGATTTATCTTCCAAGACTTTAATCTGTTAGATACATTGACAGCATTTGAAAACATTGCGTTGGCGCTTACAATCATGAAAATTCCTGCAAGAGAAATTGAAGACAGAGTCAGATCAATCGCAGAAAAGTTGATGATCACAGAAGTATTGAACAAATATCCATATCAAATGTCAGGAGGACAGAAGCAGAGAGTGGCAAGTGCCCGAGCGATGATTACAAATCCATCTCTGATCTTAGCGGATGAGCCAACAGGAGCTTTGGACAGCAAGGCGGCCAGAATGCTGCTTGACAGTATGGAAACGATGAATGTGGAATTAAATGCAACGATTCTGATGGTAACACATGATGCATTTACAGCCAGTTACTGTAAACGTATTTTGTTTATCAAGGATGGAAAGATTTTTAATGAATTGGTTCGAGGAAATGATTCGAGAAAACGATTTTTTGACCGTATCATTGAGGTTGTGACATTGCTTGGAGGTGACAGTACAAATGTATTCTAAGATCGCATTTAGTAATGTCAAAAAGAGTATCCGTGATTATACGATTTATTTTCTGACATTAACATTTGGAATTTGTTTATTTTATATGTTTAATTCTGTTCAGGCACAACAGGCTGTCTTAAAGCTGAATGCAAGCCAGAAATCAATGATGCATCTAATGTCTGTGATCATTAATGGAATTTCTGTGTTTGTTGCAATTATTCTTGGATTTCTGATTGTTTATGCAAATCAGTTTCTAATGAAGCGGCGGCATAAGGAAATGGGAATCTATCTGTTGTTAGGAATGGAAAAACGACAGGTATCAAAGATTCTTCTGATAGAGACTTTATTGATCGGTGTTTTGGCATTGATCGCAGGATTGGTTTCAGGTGTGTTTTTATCACAAGGACTTGCGATGTTGACAGCAAAGATGTTTGCGGTTCAGATGAAAGAGTTTCGGTTTGTTTTCTCACAAACTGCATTTATTCAGACTATTTTGTATTTTGCAATTATTTTTATCATTGTGATGATATTTAATGGAATTACGATATCAAAATATAAACTGATCAATCTGTTGAATTCAGCAAAAAAAAATCAGAAAGCAAGATTAAAAAATCCTATATTGTCGGTTATTCTATTTTTGATATCCATTGGAATTCTTGGAGTAGCATATCATTTAATCCAAAAAAACCAGATGCTTGCTGTGGACAATGACTTTAAGATCAGCGTAATTCTTGGAGTAGCAGGAACATTTCTCTTTTTCTTTTCATTATCAGGATTCTTATTAGAACTGGCGAAAAGAAGTAAGAAATTTTATTATAATGGATTAAATATGTTTGTGCTAAGACAGATCAATTCAAAGATCACAACAACCTTTGTTTCTATGTCGATGCTTTGTCTGATGTTGTTTTTAGCAATTAGTGCGTTTGCGACCGGAAGTGGATTGGCGTCTTCAGTGAAAACAGATTTAGAAGATATGACAAAGTTTGATTACACTTTTTATGGAGTATCAGAAAAAGGATATCAGGAAGAACAGCAACAGAAATTTATGAAAAGATTAGATGCGCTTGGATTAACAATAGAAAAAGATGCAAAAGAAATTTTACCGATCACGATATATCAAAATGGTACATTTCGCAAGTGCAGATATAAAATGGAGCCATTATTAAAGGGAAGAGAAAAGTATTCAGATTATACAAAAGATTATGTGAAGAAACTTTATGAGATTCCGCTAACTTTTGCAAAACTATCTGAATATAATAAAATCCGAAAAGCAATCGGAGAAAAAGAATTAACCCTGAAATCAGATGAATATATATTAAATTGTGATTATGGCAATCTGATACCGATAATGGAAAAGGCAGCTAGTGATAAGCAAAAACTTACATTGGATGGAAAAACATATAAAATGAAATATGGATTACAAAAAGATACATATATGGTAACAGCAGCTAAAACAGATATGGGAACAGTCATTTTAAATGATAAAATCATCCAGTCATTAAAGATTGATTATTCTACATTATATTTAAACATTAATTGGAAAGGAAATGCACAGAAAGCATCAAAACATTATAATGAACATTTAAAGCAGATGATCGCAAATAGTAAGATGAAAAACTCTCCATACTCAGCAACATTTTCAAAGGAAGAAGTATATGAACAAAGTACTGGTTTAAGTACGATCATGACATACATTGCAATATATATTGGTCTTGTATTTTTAATTACATGTGCAGCAGTACTTGCATTACAGCAATTGAGTGAAAATGCAGATAATATTGAAAAATACCAATTATTAAGTAAAATTGGAACTTCGCAAAAAATGATCAATCATGCGATCAAAGCACAGATCATCTTGTATTTTTGTCTGCCTTTAAGTTTGGCGTTGATTCATTCTTATGTAGGAATCAAAACAGCAAAAATCCTGATATCAACGTTAGGACAGATTAATATAACAAAAGCAGCAGCGCAGTCATTGATCATTGTGATTGTTATTTATATTGGATATATGATTGCAACTTATCTAGGAAGCAAGAGTATGCTGAAAGAAAAATAGAGAAAGAAATGACAGAAGATCAAAATCTGTCATTTCTTTTTTTGAGCTATTAATAATGTTACCGGTTAATGTCTGTTTGGAAGCATTTAATTTTACAGTACCTCCTTATGTTCATTAGTATAAAAATCAAATGTGTTCAAATTATTTTGAAAACCTGAACAAACTATGAAGAATATACATGATTGAAAATGAAAGAAAATGATTGACTATGATTGAAATTGTGATATACTTAAATAAAAGCGAAAAGAGGTGATATTGTGTTAGCGCAAGAGCGATTTGAACGCATTTTAGAGATTTTAAGAGAGAAACAGTCAGTCACCGTGGTAGAACTGACAGAAAAACTGAACACCTCAGAGTCCACGATACGAAGGGATTTAACGGAATTAAACCGACAAGGTCTTTTGATCAAGGTTCATGGAGGAGCTACTGCGATCAAGTCTGTGTTATCAAGAGAAGAAGAAGTCATAACCAAGTCAAAGAAACACCAGGAAGAGAAGCGAAAGATTGCAAAATATGCAGCATCTTTGATCAATAAAGAAGATATCGTATATCTTGATGCAGGAACAACGACAGAGATGATGTTAGATTATCTTAAAGAATATGACGTTATTTATGTGACAAATGGGATCACACATGCGAGAAAACTGATGAACGCAGGATTTAAGGTCCATTTGATCGGAGGCGAGATTAAAGCGGTAACAGAAGCATTGGTTGGAGAAGAAGCATTAGAACAGCTTGATAAATATAACTTTACTAAGGGCTTTTTCGGAACAAATGGGATTGATCTGAAGCGGGGATTTACAACGCCAGATCAGAAAGAGGCAGCAGTTAAGAAGAAAGCGATGGAACAGTGCCAGAAAACATATATTCTTTCGGATGCAAGCAAATTCAATGTGATCTCAACTATTAAATTTGCGGATTTAAAGAAGGCAGAGGTCATTACAGATCATTTAGAAAACAAAGAGTTCAAAAGAATCACAAACATTGAGGAGGTATTTTCATGATTTATACAGTAACATTTAATCCAGCAATTGATTATGTAATTAAAGTAGATAACCTGACATTAGGACAGGTAAACAGGACAACAAGAGAATACATTTTCTGCGGAGGAAAAGGTATTAATGTATCTCATCTACTTGCTAATCTTGGAGTAGATAGTGTAGGACTTGGATTTATAGCTGGATTTACAGGAGATGTTATTGAATCAGGAGCGAAAGAACTTGGATTTAAGCCAGATTTTATCAGAGTACGTGAAGGAATGACACGTATCAATGTTAAGGTAAAATCCAACGAAGAAAGCGAGATCAATGGATTAGGACCAGTTATTCATGATGATGAATTAGAGCAGATGTTTAAGAAATTAGATGAATTAGAAGATGGAGATATTTTAGTTCTTGCAGGAAGCATTCCAGCAACACTTCCATCAGATGTATATGAAAGAATCATGGGACGTCTGCAGGGAAAAGATATCCGAATCGTTGTAGATGCAACAAAAGACTTGTTGTTAAACGTATTAAAATATCATCCATTCCTTATTAAACCAAACAATCATGAATTAGGAGAAATGTTTGATGTTGTGCTAAAGACAAATGATGAGATTGTTGAGTATGCAAAGAAACTTCAGGAAAAAGGCGCAAGAAATGTGTTAGTTTCCATGGCAGGAGATGGAGCAATCCTAATCACAGAAGAAGGAGAAGTTCATATAACACCTTGTCCAAAAGGAGAAGTTAAGAACTCTGTAGGAGCTGGAGATTCCATGGTAGCAGGATTTATCACAGGATATTTAAGAAGTAATGGAGATTATAATGAAGCACTAAAGATGGGGACAGCAGCAGGAAGTGCGACTGCATTTTCAGAAGATGTTGCAACTGGCGAGAAGATTATGGAATTATATAAAACATTATAATGAAATAGCATACAATGAAAGAAAATTATGATAAAATGAACCTAAGAAATTAGGTTCATTTTTTGTGCGTAATTTTATAAAAACTGGAGGACATCATGACGAAAAAAGAAGCAAGACAACAAGTAAAAGAATGGATGAAAAAATTAGACAAAAATTATATAGAAAAAGCAGATCAGTCGATTTTTGAACAGGTAAAAGAGTTAAAAGAATTTCAAGAGGCAAAAACTATTTTTTGTTATGCAAGTATGAAAAATGAAGTTGATACATGGCAGCTGATAGCATTGGCACTGAAACAGGGGAAGAATGTCGGAGTTCCATTGTGTATCGGGAAAGGAATCATGGAAGTGAGACAGATTCATGCTTTAGATGATTTTGAGGAAGGGGCATATGGAATCATGGAACCATCCAGAAGGTGTCCAATCTTATCGAAAGAGAAGATTGATATGGCGGTAATACCTTGTGTAAGTGCAGATAGAGAAGGCCGTAGACTTGGACATGGAGCAGGATTCTATGACCGTTTTTTAGATGGAGTAACATTTCCAAAGATTCTGGTATGTTATAAAGAGTTAATGATGGATCAGGTACCGACAGAAGAGCATGATATTTTGATGGATCAGGTTATTTGTGACGAATAATGAAGTAATAGAATGATCAAGCAGGAGAGATGATAGACATGAGAAAGATTTTAAAGAAAACAGTAACATTAATGATGACAGCAGTGATCGGAGTATCTATGAGTTGTCCCAAGATGATAGTTTATGCGGGACAGAGAATGCAAATGCAAGAGAGATATACGACTCCAAAAGAATGGAATTATGCAGAAATCACAGCATATCAGTTTGAATCTACAGATAAATTTGAAGATTATCTTCAGACAGGTGGTACACATCTATACAATGATAAATTTCAGGAAAAGGATCATATGGTCAAAATTACGGTTGCAGATTCAGGGTATTTTACAATTGCAACACAAACAGATGGAAATAGATCGCAGAAGGTAAATCTCTATGATTCAACGAAGGAGAAAGTTTTAGCTCAAACGACATCTGATGGAGATCTGGAATATGGAAGGCTTGCAAAAGCAGGTGAGGTCTTCTATCTTCAAATGCCAGAAAAAATCGATAAAATATTTGTGACAACAGGTGTGATCAAAGATGGATTTGGATCTATGAAAGCATCAGATACTTATTATGAATCAGGAACTGGAAGTACCACATATCATCCATTTTCAATTAAGAAGAGATCTGCGGTGGAATTTAACATTTCAGCGATCGATCGAAACAGTGGGATCACTTATGCACACATCGAAAAGAAAGAAAACGGACAATGGAAAAGAATCGATGATACGGTAAAGATCAAGCCAGCATCTTATGATGATGATTTTGTTCATGGATTGACTAAAGGTGAATATCGCCTGGCGATCAAAGCACCGACAATACAGTTAAATGCAGTCTCATATACAAGCAGTTCTAAAAGTAAAAAGGTAGCATATAAGAAATCAAAGGCAAAGAAGATCAAACTGGATGGACAAACATCGAATATATATACAACAGGAGAGAAAACTTCAAGATGGTATAAAATAAGTATTACATCTACAAAGAAGAAAAGAATTCTGAATCTTGGAAAGAACACGGTTTCTGGAGGATACAAGTTTACAATTTATAAAAAGGGAAAGAAAAAAGCAATTAAAACAATTAAGGTAACAGGAAATGCAAATGCGAAGACAGCGAAAATGCCAAAGAAAAAAGGAACATATTATATCAGAATCTCAAAGCTTACAAAGAAAACAAATGGAACGTATGAAATAGGGTATTATTAATCCAAATCAAAATATAAGGAGGAATTTCTATGGCAAGAAGGGAAATCAAGAAAATGGGAGCAGTTCTGATAGCAGCAGGTTTAAGCATTGCAATGTGTAGCCCATCAGTATCTGCAAATGTAAGGACAAATATTAATACAGACAAGATAACACAGAAAAAGACAGCCAGATATGTTGAACCAGAAGAATGGAACAAAGAGGAATTGACTGCATATCAGTTTGATTCAGAAGTAGATATGATGAAATATCTGGTGAGCGGTGGAATGCATTTATATAATAAGAATTATAAAGGCAGTGACCGCTGGGTAAAGATCAAAGTTGCAGATCCAGGGCTGTTTATGGTTGGTGTCGTAAGTAACGATGAGACAAAAATACCAGTATATGATGCGGCAAAGAAAAGAATTATAGTAAATAATTTAAATGATGGCGGGGACAAAGAATATGTAGGTATCGTGAAAACAGGAGATGAATTTTATGTAAAACTGCCAGAGAAGATAGACAAAGTGATCATTTTAACTGGTGTGATCAAAACCGAATTTACTTCCATGGCGAATCAGAAAAGTTATTATGAACTTGGAAAAGGGACAATAACCTATCATCCATTTTCCGTAGCGAAACGCTCAAAAGTACAATTTGATATTACATCCATCGGAAAGAAACATGAAAAAGTTGGAGTATACATTGAGAAAAATGTAAATGGGACATGGAAAAAAGTCGGATACAGCACAACGGTAAAACCAGATAAATATGACAGTACAGTGCTCTATGGATTAGAGGCAGGAAAATATCGTCTGGCGTTAAAAACACCGAAAGATCAGATCATTAATGTAGAATATACAAGGGATAAATCAAAGAAAAAGGCAGCTTATAAGAAATCTAAAGCGATCCATCTAAAATCAGATATTGACAGTATATATACTTCCACAGAAAAAGCAGCCCGTTGGTATAA
The DNA here is from genome assembly GCA_019423795.1 of Clostridiales bacterium. GTDB lineage: Bacteria > Bacillota > Clostridia > Lachnospirales > Lachnospiraceae > Anaerostipes. The sequence continues at coordinate 7,370 of JAHZAT010000083.1, read as the reverse complement.
GGTTTCTGTTTCATCTACCAAAAAAAGAAAAGCAGTTACGTTGTCCAAAGATTCTGTAGGCGGAGGTTTTAAATTCTGTGTTTATCAAAAGGGAAAACGATTAAAAACAGTAAAAGTCACAAAGAATGATAAAGTTAAGACAGTAAAACTTCCAAAGAAAAAAGGAGCATATTATGTGAAAGTTACGAAACTTACAAGCAAAACAACAGGGGCATATTATTTGGGAACATATACATATTAAGAATCACAAGGAGGGAAACAGGATGAAAAAAATGAAAAGTAGGTCATTTCGTATTCTTATGGCAGCAGTCATATCAGCAGCGATGCTGTGTCCGCAGGTTAAAATATCAGCAGCGGATGGCTTAGTATCAAAAGCAGTTACATCATATTTTCCGAGTAAAACAGTAATGAAGAAAACAGCAAGAAAAACAGAGCCGGAAGAATGGAATCAAAAAGAAATTAAAGCATACAAATTTGGAACTCTTGAAGATGCCTTATATTATGCGCTAACTGGCGGGATCAAATATTATGATCAGAATTATTTTAAAAATCCAGATCTGATCAAGCTCACTCCAGTAGAATCAGGAGCTTTAGGACTGGCAGTTGTTGGGGATAATAAACAGGAAGCAATTTTATATGATTCCAATAAAAAAATGATCAAGAAATTGCCACTGTCCTATGTAAAGGCGCAGGTAAATGCAGGAGAAACTTATTATATAGAGTTTCCAAAGAACTGTAAAGAAGGATTGATCACAGCTTACGTATTACAAAATGAATGTGGTGGGTTAGCAAAAAACGACCTCAATATGCAAAAAGGTGAAGAAAAAGAAACTTATCACACATTTAAAATGACAAAAAGAGGATTTGCAGGTTTTGTTGTTGCATCCATGGTAGAAGATGGTGGAAATACAAGCTATAAAGTTCAGAAAAATGAAAAAGGAAAATGGATCACAATCGGAAGAACAAAGTCATTTAAACCAACAAACGAAGACGAAACACAGATTGCAGTAGGTTATGGACTTAGTAAAGGAAACTACCGTCTAGTATTGAAGGCTCCAAAAGAGCAGCTCAATACAATGTTGTATACGACAAAAAATTATGCCAAAAAGAAAGTTGCCTATAAGAAATCCAAAGCAAAGAATCTAAATGCAACAGAGATGTATACAATGAATGAAAAAGCAGCCCGTTGGTATAAAGTATCTGTAAAATCTAGCAAAAAGCAAAGCAAATTGAAGATTTTAACAGTTGCAGATCAAGGTGGATTTAAGTTTACGATCTATGAGAGAGGTAAGAAAAAACCAGTTAAGACAGTAAAAACATCTGCAAAACACTTAGAAAAGACAGTAAAGCTTCCAAAGAAAAAAGGAATGTATTATGTCAAAGTAAGCAAGCGTACTAAGAAGACAAATGGATACTATGAGATTAAGAAATAACGGTTAGAATAGAACGTCAAAAAAGGAATTGTCAGAAAAGACAGTTCCTTTTTTTAATGAAAAAAAAACTCACTTACTGTTCTTGAAACAAAATTAAAAAAATTATAAACTATAGGTTAGGGAATACTAACCTAGAAGGATGAAATAAATGAAACTAAAAAAGTTAATATGCATAGTGATGGTCAGTGTTTTAGGGGTACTATCATTCGCCGGATGTGCCAAGAAACAGGACGAAAAGAAGACAGAAACAAGTAGTGAAGCAAGTACACAGGAAGCAAGTGCGCAAGTTTTTGCCATGGATACCTATATGAATCTGAAAGCATATGGAAAGAATGCGCAAAAAGCAGTGGATGATGCTAAGAGTGAGATTGAGCGATTAGATCAGCTATGGTCAGCAGTAGATAAAAACAGTGAGATCTATCAGCTGAATCAGAAGAAAAAAATGAAAGTATCTGATGAGACATTAGAATTGATCGAATTTGCAAAGAAAAAATCAAAAGAATCAAACGATGCTTTTGATATTTCTATCTATCCGATCGTGGAATTATGGGGATTTCCGACACAGAAATATCGTGTGCCATCGGACAGTGAAATTCAGAAACTTCTGAAAAACGTAAATAGTCAGAAAATCAAAATTAATAAGAAAACAAATGTTGTGACATTAGAGAAGAATATGAAGATTGATCTTGGAGGAATTGCTAAAGGATACACATCACAAAGAATTGCAAAAATCTATAAAAAGGATGGTGTGAAAAGCGGTGTGATCAGTCTTGGTGGTAACGTACAGGCAATCGGAACAAAAACAGATGGAAGCCGATGGAAAGTCGGAGTGCAGTCACCAGATGATACAGAAAGTATGATCGGTGCATATGAAGCTGCTGATGAAGCAGTCATTACATCTGGAGCATATGAAAGATACTTTGAGAAAGATGGGAAAACATATCATCATATCATTGATCCAGCAACTGGAAAACCATCCGAAAAAGATCTGAAATCAGTAACGATTATCAGTAAAAATGGTACATTATCTGATACATTGTCAACAACATTGTTTGTTATGGGGAAGGATAAAGCTATTTCTTACTGGAAGGAACACAGCAAAGAATTCAATATGATCCTTGTTGATGAAAATAATAAGGTATATATTTCACAGGGAATCAAAGATCATTTTAGTTCAGATAGTGATTTTACAGTAATAAAAAAATAAAACGTTAACAGATAGAAAGAGAGAAGGAAAAACAAAAATGAAGATCATTGATCAGTTAAAGAAAGTCAATCTGATTCAGTTTGTGCCTGCGATTTTTGTGATCAGTCTGGTTGGAAACAGTGTTTTTGGATATACGGCACCAAAGTCAGAAAAATCAAAAAATAATTCTGAAAATCAGGTAGAAGCTGCAACGACACAAGCGAAAAAGAAAACAAAGAAAGCAAATGCTGGGGATATTGATCTAAGCAAGATCAAGGATGGAACTTATGAAGGACAGGCAAACGGATATCGTGGTTTGGTAAAGGTTTCAGTTACTGTAAAAGATCATAAGATCACAGCAATCAAAGTATTAAGTAATTCCGATGATGCCGCATTTTTCAATCGTGCATCAGCAGGTGTGATCAAAAATATTCTGGCAAAGCAGTCATTAAAAGTTGATGTTGTCAGTGGAGCAACTTACAGTTCAAATGGAATCATTAAGGCAGTAAAAAATGCGTTAACAGGGGAAGAAGATAAATCATCTGCAAAAGCAGGCGGATCTTCTGCAAAATCTGCAGGAAGTGTTGGTACAGCGGATGAATCAGGAACATACAAAGATGGTACATTTATTGGTACAGCCGCTGGATATCATGGTACTGTAAAAGTTTCTGTGACGATCAAAAAGAATAAGATCAAATCAATTAAAATTTTGGAAAATCATGATGATGCAGCGTATTTTAACCGTGCAAAAGGTATTTTACTTCCATTGATGGTTAAGAAGCAGAGCACAAATGTAGATGCTGTCAGTGGGGCTACATTTAGTTCCAATGGTATTATCAAAGCCGTGCGTAATGCGTTAAGCAAAGCGGCCGTTAATAAATCATCTAGTGACAGTAGTTCTACATCTACAACAAAGGACACAACGAAGAAAGATACAACAGAGAAAGTATCAGGAACATACAAAGATGGTGTTTACGAAGGAACTGGAACAGGATTCAGAGGAAAGATCACTGTCAGTGTCCGCATTAAGAAGAGCAAGATCGTAGAGATTAAACTTGTTAAAAATGAAAAAGATGATGAGGCATATTTTGAACGTGCATGGTCTGAAGTGCCATTTAGTATTATTGCGGTACAATCAGCTAATACAGATAAAGTTGATGTAGTTAGTGGTGCTACATATAGTTCAAAAGGTATCATGGCAGCAGTCAGAGATGCGTTAAAGAAAGCATTGGCGAAAAAAGATACGGGAACTACAGTAGAAACAAATAATACAAACAATAGTACAAATGATAATAATACGAATACTGATAATTCATCTGAGGATAATACAACAACTGTACCAACAACACCGACAGATCAAACGTATACAGGAAGTGCAGTATGTGAGCCAGATGAAGATGGAGATTTTGACACATATGATCTTACTTTAGAAGTTGTAGTTTCATCTGATGGAAAAGTAAAAGGAATCCAAAATATAAAATGGTCAGATAAAAGCATGCAATCATGGTATAAGGATGCGGAAAAAAAGATAGTTCCTCAATTGATCGCAAATGGATTGGATACTTCAAAAAATTATGACGTGGTAACAGGAGCAACATGTTCAAGCAATGCCTTGATCAATGCATATAAGAACGCAATTTCAAAGATTAACCAATAGGTAGAGGAACAAGAAAGAGATATGAAACAATTAAAACAATATAAGCATTTCTTAATGAAACTTCTAAACCTTGTGCTGATCGTTGGAGTGTGTTTTGCATATCATAATATTGCAACGATTCGGGCAGAAAAAGAAGCGAAGATCGCAGCTGAGAACAGTGGTTCGGGTTTATGGAAAGATGGAACCTATGAAGGCAGCGGTCAGGGATTCGGTGGTCAGATTGTTGTGAGTGTGACCATAAAAAATGGTTCTATCGATGACATTCAGATTAAAGAAGCGAAAAATGAAGACAGTGCATATTTTAATAATGCAAAAAAAATCATAGATACAATGAAACAAAAGCAGACAGCCGATGTTGATGTAGCAAGTGGAGCGACATACAGTTCAAAAGGTATTATTGCAGCGGTACGAAATGCTTTGAAGGAGGCGTCATAATGAACCTTAGACAAAAGAGAGACTTAAGACGCCTCACTCGGCAGATCATTCAGATCATCTTTTTCCTATGGATGCCGGCATTATACACATCAGCATTTTCTGGTGTAAGGTATGTGATCGAACAGATCAGGGCCGGCAAGCCGATCGAGCAGAATGCATTTCTTGTAATGATGATCGCATTGTGTGGATTTACCATTTTGTTTGGCCGATTCTTCTGTGGATATGCCTGCGCATTTGGAACCTTGGGAGATGGAATGTATGCCTTATCCCAATGGGTTCAGAAAAAAGTGAAAAAAAAGCTTCCTTGGGTTTCAGAAGAAACTGGACGGAAACTTCAGAAAATTAAATATATACTATTAATTATCTTAATGCTGATCTATGCATTAGGATTTACAAAAAAATTCCATGGAACCAGTGCTTGGGAAGTATTTTCCATGTTGTACACAGGTAAGATTCCTGATCTTGGCTATTTAGCCGGATGGATCATCTTTGTACTTATACTGGTGGGTATGTGCCTTAAAGAAAGATTTTTCTGCCAATATCTATGTCCGATGGGAGCTATCTTTGCATGGTTACCGACATTGCCGTTTTCCGTACTCGACAGAGACCGAAGCAACTGCATTCCAAAGTGCCGTGCATGCGAGATCAAGTGCCCTGTAGATCATCAGATCAAAAGGGACCAGAAGAATGGTGGGGAATGTATCCACTGTATGCAATGTATGGATGTGTGCCCGAAACAAAACATTCATCTGAGTTCAGGTAAGAAATTAAAAGGTAATGAAATCCTTATTATTCTCCTGAAGCTTGTATTATTTATTGGAGTCTGTATTTTTACACAAAGTTTGTAAGATAATTGACGAAATAGGAAGGTGTCTGATCACTTATAAAGGCACCTTTCTTAAAAAACAATAGTTAGCCAAAACTAACTAAATGCGAAAAATTCTCAATTATGGTCAGAACATGCAAAAATCAAGATAAATATACAAAGATATTTCAGTACTTATATCTTTGTATAAAGCTATTAATTATTACAATTTAAAGGAGGTTCACATGAGAAAAGGAATGTGGAAAAAAGGTTTAACAGTAGCTATGGCTGCTGCAATGTTGGCAGGACCTGTAAGTGTGCCAGCAGTATTTAACAATGGCGTGGCGGTTGTTAAAGCAGATGAAACAAATAAGGGACAAGATGTCTATGTGTTGATGAATATCCCATATGCTGATTTTTATAAGGCAGAATTAAATAATACTGTAAAAGTAGATGCGACAACTTCAGCAACAAAGACAAAAACAAAAAGTACATTAGCCAATGGATCTTATCATGCAGACAATACTGGAGAGCATATTTCAGGAATCACTTATCCTGTAAAGATCAAAGCAGGAACAGATCTATCTAAATTAACAAAAATTACAGACGCTTCTAAAGTTTCAATTACAGTAAATATGAAAGGAAAAGAAACAACAACAGAATATAAAGGCAAAGATGCTTTATTTGAAAGTGCAGATTATTCATATTATGAATTAGGTACAACAGCACCAGCGTACTATAAAGAATTAACTGTAAATGAAAATGGATCTTATTCTTTTGGCAAGACTACAGCAACTGAAAAAACAGTAAAAGGTGCAGCAATTGAGAAGTTTAAGACATCATCTAAGTATGGAGATTATCAATTAAATTTAAACTTTGATAAGGTTGCGGATAGTGATCAGATCAGTGGGAATACGAAAGTTCTTGCAGCAGTGATCACAACAATTGATGGAACACAATATGGATTAAGACATGTAGAAAATATCTGGAAAGGGACAGAATTTGCATGGGGAACAGGATTTACAACACAGTCTCATGATTGCCCAATTTCTGGAGAACATTATGCATCTATGATGGGAAAAACAATTGATGCAGTAACATATTATACAGAAAATGGTGTAGTGAAATATGATATTGATAATACATATGTACCTAAAAAATTTGATACCAGTGATTTTAAAGTTGAAAATGCAGATGTAACTTTAGGAAGTGTAAAAGTTACTCTGCCAACATTACCAGAAGACTATGATGCAGAATATGCAGCAGAAGGGTTAACAAACGTCAGCGTTGAAAATGGAATATTAAAATATAATGCAACAGGAGTGAAACCAGGACAGTATACATTAAACGTAAAAGATAAAAGCTCAACATATGCACCATTTAGCGCAAGCTTTACTTTAACTACAGATAATGTTGTGGCAGTATATAACAATAATGCTAAAGCACCTGCATTAGTAGCAGCGAAAGATGTACAGGCAGATGATTTTGCAAATTTTGTAAAAAATATTCAGAAAGTATCTGTTAACGGAAAAGAATATGAAGCATCAGGAAAAAGAGCTATAAAATTGATCAATGAAGATGGAACATTGGTAACAACAGCAGATGCATTAAAAGCAGAAGGTACATATAACATTGTTGTAACAGCGACTGGATATAATAAGACATTAGAATTTACATATACAAACAAGTCAGATACAACAGCAACAAAGCCATCAGATGCTACAACAGTAACAAAGCCTGCAGCTACAACAACAGCAACAAAACCTGCTGTAAAACCAGTCAAAAAAGTAACAGTTAAGAAACAGACAGCAAAAGTAAAAGCAGGAAAGAAAAAATTAACAGTTACATGGAAGA
>JAHZAT010000082.1 GCA_019423795.1 Clostridiales bacterium | reverse complement strand
ATACTTTTTTTTATAAAAAATTCAAAATTTATTGAGAATTTTTACAATTAGTTAACTTGCACCTTATAATGTTAAGTGTTACAATAGCAAAGACTATATAATAGATATAAGACTATCTTGATATCAGATGTCAGAGACAGAACGATCACAAGATGGAACAATCATAAAAAGAAACTTAGGAGATTATTTATGGGTTTATTTGATAAAGTATTTGGTTCTCACAGTGATAAGGAACTAAAACGAATCAGCAAGACAGTTGACAAGATCGAAGCACTCGATGAGTCCATGCAGAAATTGTCAGATGAGGAACTAAGACATAAGACCGTTGAATTTAAAGAAAGACTTGCAAATGGAGAGACATTAGATGATCTGTTACCAGAAGCATATGCAACAGTAAGAGAAGCCAGCAGCCGTGCGATCGGTTTAAAACATTACCGTGTACAGCTGATCGGTGGTATCATCCTGCATCAGGGACGTATCGCAGAGATGAGAACTGGTGAAGGTAAAACTTTAGTATCCACGTTACCTGCATATTTAAATGCACTGGAAGAAAAGGGCGTTCATATCGTAACAGTCAATGATTATCTGGCAACTCGAGATGCCGAGTGGATGGGAAAAGTTCATAATTTTCTTGGATTAACTGTTGGCGTTGTTACAAATGATATGGAGAATGATGAACGTCGTGAAGCATATAACTGTGATATTACTTATATTACAAACAATGAATTAGGATTTGACTACTTAAGAGATAACATGGTCATTGAGAAAGAAGATCTTGTACAGAGAGATCTTCACTATGCGATCGTCGATGAGGTTGATTCCGTACTGATTGATGAGGCAAGAACACCACTGATTATTTCCGGTGAAAGTGGTAAGTCTACAGAATTGTACCGTGCATGTGATATCTTAGCCCGCCAGATGGAACGAGGAAGTTCTGATGGTGAATTATCCAAGATGGATATCTTAATGAACGAGGATATCGAAGAAGATGGAGATTTCCTTGTCAATGAAAAAGATAAACAGATCATGCTGACTGCAGATGGCGTGAAGAAAGTCGAGAAATTCTTCCATATCGAGAATCTTGCAGATCCAGAGAACCTTGCGATCCAGCATAATATCATCTTAGCACTTCGTGCACATAACTTAATGTTTAAAGACAAAGACTATGTAGTAAAAGATGATGAAGTATTGATCGTCGATGAATTTACAGGACGTATCATGCCAGGAAGACGTTATTCTGATGGTCTGCATCAGGCAATCGAAGCGAAGGAAAATGTAAAGGTTAAGAGAGAATCCAAAACTCTTGCAACGATCACGTTCCAGAACTTCTTCAATAAATATGACAAGAAAGCAGGTATGACAGGTACTGCACTTACAGAAGAACAGGAATTTAGAGAGATTTATGGAATGGACGTTGTTGTGATCCCAACAAACAAACCAGTTCAGAGAATCGATCATGATGATGCGATCTACAAGACAAAACGTGAGAAGATGAATGCTGTTGTCGAAGATATCATTGAATCTCATGCAAAAGGACAGCCTGTTTTAGTTGGTACGATCACCATCGAGATGTCTGAAGAATTAAGTGCAATGCTTAAGAAACGTGGAATCAAACACAACGTACTGAATGCGAAATTCCACGAGAAAGAAGCAGAGATCATCTCTCACGCAGGTGAGATCGGTGCCGTAACGATCGCTACGAACATGGCTGGTCGTGGTACTGACATCGTGCTGGAAGATGGTGTTGCAGAACTTGGCGGATTAAAGATCATCGGTACAGAACGTCATGAATCCAGACGTATCGATAACCAGTTACGTGGTCGTGCTGGACGTCAGGGAGATCCAGGTGAATCTAAGTTCTATTTATCACTGGAAGATGATCTGATGAGATTGTTTGGATCTGAAAGAATGATCAGTATATATAATGCACTGGGAATTCCAGAAGGAGAAGAAATCCAGCATAAGACGATCAGCAAGACGATCGAGAAAGCCCAGAAGAAGATTGAGAATAACAACTTTGGTATTCGTAAGAATCTGTTAGATTATGATAGAGTCAACAATGAACAGAGAGAAGTTATGTACAAAGAACGCCGCCGTGTTCTTGACGGAGATGACATGAAAGAATCTGTTTTAGGCATGATGAAAGAAACAGTTGCAAATCATGTATATCAGGTGATCAGTGATGAGCTTCCACCAGAAGAGTGGGATCTGGCAGCACTGAATGCAGAGTTGCTTCCAATTGTACCACTGAATAAGATCGTATTAACAGATGCAGAGAAATCTTCTGGTAAAGTTGATGATCTGGTAGCAAGATTACAGGAAGAAACAGTTGCATTATATGAACAGAAAGAAAAAGAATTCGAAGACTTTGATCTTCGTGAGATTGAACGTATTATCTTACTGAAAGTCATCGACCGCAAGTGGATGGATCATATTGATGATATGGATCAATTAAGAGAAGGAATTGGTCTTCAGGCATATGGACAGAGAGATCCAGTTGTTGAATACCGTATGGCTGGATTTGAGATGTTCAATGATATGACAAAGGCAATTCAGGAAGAGACAACAGGTGCACTGTTCCACGTACAGGTTGAGCAGAAGATCGAGAGAGAAGAAGCTCCAAAGATCACTGGAACAAACAAAGATGCAGAAGTTGAGAAGAAGCCTTATGTAAGAAAAGGAGCAAAAGTCGGCAGAAATGATCCTTGCCCATGTGGAAGTGGTAAGAAGTATAAGAACTGCTGCGGAAGGAATAAATAAGGAGTTTTTTATCAATGATTGAAGCAGAACAATTAAAATATAAATTAAACTCTTTTCAGGAACCACTAGAAGATCTTAGTGGTTCCCTTGCGTTAGAAGCAAAAAAAGAGAGAATTGATCAATTAGAACTGAATATGGAAGAACCAGGATTCTGGGATAATGTTGAGGAATCCCAGAATGTTATGAAAGAAGTCAAAAGCCTGAAAGGTGTCGTGGAAGAATATGATGATCTGAAAACAAAATATGAAGATATCGAGACTTTGATCGATATGGCAGAAGAAGATGAAGATGCCGATCTGATCGAAGAAGCCACTGCTTTGATGGATGAATTTGAAAAAACATATGAGGAATTACGTATTTCAACACTGCTAACAGGTGAATATGATAAGGATGATGCAATTCTTACACTACATGCTGGGGCAGGTGGAACAGAGTCTTGCGACTGGGCAGGAATGCTATACCGTATGTTCACAAGATGGGCAGGAAAGAAAGGTTATGGAACAGAAGTTCTTGATTATCTTGATGGGGATGAAGCAGGGATCAAATCTGTTACTGTGAAGATCACGGGAATGAACGCTTATGGATATTTACGATCTGAAAAAGGTGTTCACCGTCTTGTCCGAATTTCTCCATTTAATGCAGCAGGAAAACGACAGACATCGTTTGCATCCTGTGATGTAATGCCAGATATCAAAGATGATATAGAAGTTGAGATTGCAGATGAAGATATCCGGATCGACACATATCGTGCAAGTGGAGCTGGTGGACAGCATATCAACAAAACAGATTCCGCAATCCGTATTACGCATTTACCAACAGGAATCGTTGTACAGTGCCAGAATGAGCGTTCACAGCACAAGAACAAAGATCAGGCAATGAAGATGTTAAAGACAAAACTGTATCTGTTAAAACAGCAGCAACATTTGGAAAAATTATCAGATATCCGAGGTGATGTTGGGGATAATGGATGGGGAAACCAGATCAGATCCTATGTCCTGCAGCCTTATACAATGGTAAAAGACCACAGAACAAACTTTGAAAGTGGAAATCCAAGCGCTGTATTAGATGGGGATTTAGATGGATTTATGAATGCCTATCTTGCATGGGATAACAACAGTAAGAAGGAAGAAAATTAAACAGAAAACTTCCGGTCAGATCATGTATTTATTTTAAAACCAAATTTTCTATTGCATCATAAAAATATCTGTGGTAGTATTTTGTGCAAAGACAACTGTACACCACAGGAAAACAAAAGGAACCAGACATGAAAGAAACCAACTATTATGTAATTAAAAAGAAAGCAGTTCCAGAAGTGTTGTTAAAGGTGTTAGAGGTCCAGAAACTGTTAGATTCAAAGAGAGCAGTTTCTGTATTAGAAGCTACAGAGAAGGTGGGAATCAGTCGAAGTTCTTATTATAAGTATAAGGATGATATTTTCCCATTTTATGCTGGTAAGAAAGGACGTAGTATCACATTCGTGATCGAAGTCGATGACCAGCCTGGCGTTATGGCCTCGATCCTTAACATTTTTGCACTTTATAAGGCAAATATCCTGACGATTCACCAGAGTATTCCAATTAATGGAAAGGGACTCTTAACAGTCAGTGTTGACATCGAAGACAGCGAGACGGATGTCTCGGCTATGATTCAGGATGTTGAGAAGATAGAAGATGTATCTTATGTAAAAATAATTGCAATGGAATAGATGTATAAATATACATGACACATTTTTGGAGGACAGAATGAAATACGTTATTGTTTTAGGAGATGGAATGGCTGACGAGCCAATCGAAGCAGCAGGTGGGAAGACACCACTTCAGTTAGCAGACAAACCAGTGATGGATGAGATGGCGAAAGTTTCCGAACAGGGAATCGCTTATACAGTACCATCCAATTTACCAGCAGGAAGTGATGTAGCCAATCTTTCTATGTTAGGATATGACCCACAGGTTTATTATTCCGGAAGATCACCCCTTGAGGCATTAAGCATTGGTGTTGATATGAAAGATACAGATATTGCACTTAGATGTAACGTTGTAACCGTATCTGAAGACGAAGATTATGAAGATAAGACGATCATCGACCACAGCGCAGGAGAGATCACTTCTGAGGAAGCAGCGATCCTGATCGAAGCTGTGAGAAAAGAATTAGAAGATGATGAATATAAATTTTATCCGGGAGTCAGCTACCGCCATTTAACGATCTGGGATCATGGAGAAGTAGTCGAACTTGTGCCACCTCATGATGTTTTAGGACAGAAGATCGGGCAGTATCTTCCAAAGCAGGAGAAGCTAAAAGAGATGATGGAAAAGAGTTTTGATATCTTAAATCATCATCCGATCAATGAAGCAAGAGCTGAGAAAGGCTTGAATAAAGCAAACAGCATCTGGTTCTGGGGAGCAGGGACGAAACCGGCACTGGACGATTTTAAAGAGAAGACTGGAATGAATGGAGCTATGGTATCTGCCGTCGATCTGTTAAAAGGAATCGCAGTTGGAGCAAACATGAGAAATCTTGATGTAGAGGGTGCCAATGGCGGTCTTGACACGAATTATCATGGGAAAGCGATGGCAGCAGTTGAAGCACTACTTGAAAAAAATGATGATTTCGCTTATATTCATGTAGAGGCACCTGATGAGATGGGTCATCAGGGAAGTCTTGAGAATAAGATCAAAGCAATCGAACATCTTGATAAAGAAGTTGTGAAGGTTGTCAAAGAAGAACTTGAGAAAGCTGGAGAGGATTTTAGAATTTTGATCGGACCGGATCATCCGACACCAATTGCGATCCGTACCCATTCCAAAGAACCGATACCATTTATGATCTATGACAGCACAAAAGATTATGAAGGTCAGGAAGAGTACAGCGAAGAAGCAGCGAGAAAGACAGGACTTGTCATTTCCCACGCTTATGATTTAATGAATCGGTTATTACAAAAATAAGAGAAATAATTTTAGGAGGCACAAGATGCTAGTAGTTAAGAAATTTGGTGGTACTTCTGTAGGAAATAAAGATCGTATCATGAACGTTGCAAAAAGATGTATTGAAGATTACAAAAAAGAAAATGATGTTGTTGTTGTTTTATCAGCAATGGGTAAGATGACAGATGAACTGATCGCAAAAGCAAAAGAGATCAATCCTAATCCATCCAGAAGAGAGATGGATATGTTATTAACAACAGGAGAACAGACTTCTGTATCATTAATGGCAATGGCAATGGATTCTCTTGGAGTTCCTGCTGTTTCCCTAAATGCATTCCAGGTAGCAATGCATACAACTTCTGTATACAGCAATGCAAGAATCAAAAGAATTGATACAGACCGTATCATGAATGAATTAGAACAGAGAAAGATCGTAATCGTTACAGGATTCCAGGGAGTTGACCAGTTCGATAACTACACAACACTTGGACGTGGTGGATCTGATACAACAGCTGTAGCACTGGCAGCAGCGTTACACGCAGATGCATGTGAGATTTATACAGACGTAGACGGAGTCTATACAGCAGACCCAAGAAAAGTATCAGAGGCTAAAAAATTAAATGAGATCACATATGATGAGATGTTAGAAATGGCAACACTCGGAGCAGGAGTACTTCATAATCGTTCTGTAGAACTTGCTAAGAAACATGGAGTTGCCTTAGTTGTTAGATCAAGTCTTACAACAGAAGAAGGAACTGTCGTAAAAGAAAGCGTAAAATCAAGAGACAACGAGATCAGCGGTGTAGCAGGAGATGATGATGCAGCAAGAATCGCAGTTATGGGAATCGAAGATACACCAGGTATGGCATTCAAGATCTTCAATGTATTAGCAAAGAAAAATGTAAACGTAGATATGATCTTGCAGTCAGTTGGACATAATGACAAGAAAGATATCTCCTTCACAGTCAAAGAAGAAGAATTAGATATCGCAGTTAAAGCATTAGAAGATTACCTTCCAGACAGCTATTATGAAGAGATCAAAGCAAGCAAAGAAGTTGCCAAAGTATCAATTATCGGAAAAGGATTATTAAACCACTATGGAATGGCAGCTCGTATGTTTAACGCTTTATATAAAGCAGATGTAAACATTCGAATGATCTCTACATCTGAGATTCGTGTTACAGTGCTTGTAAACCAGGAAGATATGGTGAAAGCAATGAATGCAGCACATGAAGAATTTGAGATGTAAAATTTAATTTTGTAAGTTGTCCAACTGTAGATTTCAAGTATATGATAAAAAATAAATAAACGATCGGAAGAGCAGCTAGAGAATTTTACTCACGTTTTTTGCAGATCGCTGATCCGCCGGCTTTCCTTGTGCAACTCGCCTTCAAGGGTGTTTAAATCAGAACTCTTTGAGGCTCAGACAGCACACCAAGCCGGCTGCGAATCCGCAAAAAACGTGGCAAAATTCTAATGCTGCGCTTCCGATCGTTTATTTATTTTTTATCATATACCTGAAGTCTAAAGTGTGGACAATTACAAGATTGAAAAACTTAAGTGGTGTGTATGTTGAGTGTTATCGTTTTTAAATTTTTGTAGTGACAGACAGTGTTTATTATAAATACCAATACAGTAAAACATACACCCCTACCAGTGGTTTCGATAACTGAAATTATTGAATATTATAAAAATGGTTATATGTCGGCGACCGTAGGAACACGCCTGCACTTAGCGAGTGGATGATCGTAAGATCATTCAGGAGCTTAGTACAGCTGCGTAGTGAGTCGAGCGAGAGCGCGTCGCAGACATATAACCATTTTTATAATATTCCACCAATAACTTCAGTTCATCAAACTACTCCACAAATCAAAAGTTGACGATATCGTAGAAACATGACAAAATATATCTACAAAGATTCAGAAAGGAATATGTACAATGAAACGTAAAGATTATATCTCCTGGGATCAGTATTTTATGGGGATTGCCATTTTATCTGCCCAGAGAAGTAAAGATGATCATACACAGGTAGGGGCTTGCCTTGTAAATGATCATAATAAGATTTTGTCAGTTGGTTATAACGGAATGCCAATAGGATGCAATGATGATGATATGCCTTGGGAGAGAGAAGGAGATCCTCTTCATACCAAATATTTTTATGTATGTCATGCAGAATTAAATGCCATTTTGAACTATGGTGGAGGCTCACTTGACGGAGCGCGTGTTTATGTAACATTATTTCCGTGCAATGAATGTGCAAAAGCTATCATTCAAAGCGGTATGAAAGAAGTTATCTATATGCAGGATAAATATGCAGGCAGTGATACGACAAAGGCATCAAAGAAGATGTTTGATATGGCAGGAGTTAAATATCGCCAGTTCGTACCAAAAGGACAGACAATCGAAGTAGATTTATAAGGTGAAGATATGGATATTATTAAGATTTTACAAGAAGAACTAGGAATCAGACGAGGACAGGTAGAGACAACGATCAAACTGATCGATGAAGGTAACACGATTCCATTCATTGCCAGATACCGAAAAGAAATGACAGGATCATTAGATGACGAGACACTTCGTAATTTCCATGAGAGATTATTATATTTAAGAAATTTAGAAGAGCGCAAAGAAGCGATCAAGAAAAATATCGAAGAACAAGGTAAACTTACAAAGGAACTGGCAAAGCAGATTGAAGAAGCGAAGACACTGGTAGCAGTGGAAGATTTGTACCGTCCATATAAGCAGAAAAAACGTACCAGAGCTATGATCGCAAAGGAAAAGGGGTTAGAGCCGTTAGCTAATCTGATTCTTTTACAAATGACAAAAGAGCCATTAGAGAAAGAAGCCGAAGCGTTTATCAATGAAGAAAAAGATGTAAAGACAGTAGAAGATGCATTAAAAGGTGCAAATGATATTATCGCAGAGCACATTGCAGATGATGCAGAATACCGTACATGGATCCGTAAGGCAACATGGGATCACGGAAAAATCACATCCTCAGCGAAGAAACCAGAAGAATCTTCTGTATTTGAGATGTATTATGATTTTGAAGAACCGATTGAAAAGATTGCAGGATACCGTATTCTTGCGATCAATCGCGGAGAAAAAGAGGGAATTCTTCAGGTAAAGATTGAGCCAGATATGCAAAAGATCGCATCATATCTTGCAAGGAAGATCATAACAAGGAAGAATCCCAATACAACAAAAGCCTTATTTGCAGCGATTGAAGACAGCTATAAACGTCTGATCGCACCATCGATCGAACGTGATATCAGAAATGAACTGACTGAAAATGCAAGTACAGAAGCGATCAAAGTCTTTGGAAAGAACTTAGCACAACTTCTTATGCAGCCACCGATCGCAGGACAGGTCGTCCTTGGATGGGACCCTGCATTTCGTACTGGATGCAAATTAGCAGTGGTCGATGCAACAGGAAAAGTATTAGATACAGTCGTCATTTATCCGACAGCACCACAGAATAAAGTGGAAGAGGCCAAAAAAGTTGTCAAGGCACTTATCAAGAAATATGGAATCACACTGATCTCAATTGGAAATGGAACAGCATCCAGAGAATCTGAACAGATCGTTGTTGATATGTTAAAAGAGATTAAAGAACCAGTACAGTATGTGATTACAAATGAAGCAGGGGCGTCTGTATACTCAGCAAGTAAACTTGCGACCGAGGAATTTCCAAATTTCGATGTAGGACAAAGAAGTGCGACATCCATCGCAAGACGAGTACAAGATCCACTGGCAGAATTAGTAAAGATCGAACCAAAAGCCATTGGAGTCGGACAGTATCAGCACGATATGAACCAAAAACAGCTTACCGAAGCTTTAGGTGGAGTCGTTGAAGCGACAGTAAATAAAGTCGGAGTTGACCTAAATACAGCTTCAGCATCTCTTTTAGAATATGTATCCGGTGTGTCCAAGACTGTAGCAAAAAATATCGTATCCTACCGTGAAGAAAATGGAACGTTCAGGAACAGAAAACAGCTATTAAAAGTAGCTAAACTAGGACCCAAAGCCTTTGAACAATGCGCAGGATTCCTAAGAGTATCTGGAGGTGATGAGCCACTCGATGCAACAGGAGTACATCCAGAGACATACAAAGAAACAGGAATGTTACTAAAGAACCTAGGATATTCAACAAAAGAACTATCCAAAGAAGGATTTAAAGGAATCAGCAGTAAGATCACAGATTACAAGAAATTATCCGAAGAACTTGGAATCGGAGAGATCACGTTGAAAGATATCGTAAAAGAATTGGAAAAGCCAGGACGAGATCCACGAGAAGATCTTCCAAAACCAATCCTAAGAACAGATGTATTAGAAATGAAAGATCTGAAACCAGGAATGAAATTAAAAGGAACAGTTCGTAATGTCATCGATTTTGGAGCATTTGTAGATATTGGAGTACATCAGGATGGACTAGTACACATTTCACAGATGGCAGATCGATTTATCAAACATCCATTAGAAGTAGTTAGTGTTGGAGATGTTGTGGACGTTGTAGTTGTCAGTGTGGATATAGATAAAAAACGGATACAGTTAAGCATGAAATTGTGATTTGTAATAGTGTTTCATGTATGAGATAGAAATAAGATAAGAACAAATATTTATAATATATCGGTGGCAACACGCAGATTTTAAGAGCGTTTTTTACAAATCGCTGATCCGCGCCTGTTCCTTTGATAACTTCCTCGCTGCGAGCCAAAATGCCCGCAGCTACGGTCAAACAATCAACCACAGGGCGCTGCGAATTTGTAAAAAACGCACTTAAAATCTGCTAATCGTTGCCACCGATATATTATAAATATTTGTTCTTATCTTATTTCTATCTCATACAACGGAACGCTATTCAAATCACTACAGGGTGTGTATGTTAAACGATACTGGTTGATAAGTTTTGCATTCGCTAACTGAAGATAAAAGGGCTTAAACAACACCGATTTGTTGGGATGTTTAGGAGTATAATAAACACTTATCTTCTGTCTTGAAAAAACTAATTTACATCCAAGATCATTCTCCATACACATTCGGTAGTGGTTTCGATTACGTAAATTATTTGAATATTATAAAAAGGGTTATCTGTCTGAGACCGTAGGAACACGCCTGTACTTAGTGAGTGGATGGTCGTTAGACCATTCAGGAGCTTAGTACAGCTGCGTGTGAGTCGAGCGAGAGCGCGTCGCAGACAGATAACCCTTTTTATAATATTCCACCAATAATTTCCGTCATCAAACCAGCAAATTAAAATTTAATACCATCCCCCAGAGAATGTAATAACCTGTCCTGTCATATAAGCAGGGGACGTTGCCACATGATAAACCATCTGTGCCGCTTCTTTTGGACTGGCAATATAGTCCGCAGGGATTTCTTCTTTGATCAAGGCAAGATCTTCTTCATCAAACTCCGCATTCATCTCCGTATCAATCATCCCAAAAGCGATCGCATTTACCTGAATATTGCTTGCAGCAACCTCTTTTGCCAGAGCCTTTGTAAAAGCATTGATACCACCTTTTGTTGTAGAATATAAAACCTCACAGGAAGCGCCGGCATCTCCCCAGATGGAAGAAATATTGATGATCTTTCCCTCATGGTGATGAAGCATATGGGGAACGATATTTTTACAGGTTGTAAAAACAGAAGTTAAATTTGTGTTGATCATCAGATTCCAATCATCTACCGTTGCATCTGTAAATAATCCCACCAGAGAGATTCCGGCATTATTTACAAGACAGTCGATCTTAGAAAAAGTAAGGAGGGACTGTTTGATCATTTCGTCTACAAAAGAAGGATCACTGATATCTCCGCAAAAAGATAAGCAAGACACGTTCTCTTCAAGAATTTCATTTTTTAGGGATTCTAGTTTTTCAGGATGGCGGAAGCCATGGATGATCACGTTCCATCCTTGTTGTGCAAAATATATGGCAGTTTCACGTCCGATTCCTCTGGAACTGCCAGTTATGAGTACTGTTTTCATAGAAAATACCTCGTAAATCTTATAAAATTTCTTAGCACTTGATATGATCAATCTGATCAACGATGAGAAATGTTGCAGATTAAGAAAATATTAAGGCGATTATACAGAATTATAACATAGAGGATTGTTGAAATAAATCGAATAATTTGTTATACTAAACAAAGTTTATAAACGGAAGGAGCAGGAACATGGCAGAGAAGAAGAAAAGTAAATTAGGTGCCAAAGCCATATTTGCCAGGATTCTTGCAGTGATACTGGTGACAGCCATCGGTGGAGTTGCAAGCTTTTTTGGATTTAAGACATATTTTTCAAATAAATTAAAGAAAGACAAGAAAGCAGAAATCGCAAAGCAGTTAAAAGAAGAAAGCAAAGAAAGAGTAGACGTTGGAATGATCCAGACAGGAAATTCCATTGTGATTCGAATATATCATAACAAGAATCAGGAGATGATTTTTGTACCACTTAGACAAGATATGAATCTTACATTGACGAAGAAGGGAAAACAGGCAGTCGAACAGACACTGGGAACTAGCGTTAGCAAAGCGACGGTTGCAGATGTGATCAAAGCAACAAGAAAGAATGGAAAGTTGTTAAGACAGCAGGTTGAGAAGACACTGGGAATTTCTATTAATTCCTATGAACTGATATCACATAAGAAGTTTGTGAAACTGATGAATCAGGCAGGAGATGTCAAAATAGAATTTGATGAAGCAATGGCTTATACAGATTCTACAGATAAATATGTAACATTAAGTGCTGGGGAGAACAGCCTGAATGGAACAGCAATCTATTCATTATTAAGTGAGAGTGATATTTTTACAGATAAGAACAAGCAGGCAGAAATTACTGGAGAGATCTGCGTGGCAGTTGCATCTGCATTGAATGATAAGACATTATCCGAATATCGTGAATATGCACAGAATTATTTTGATGCGGTGAAGACAGATGCTTCTTATGAAGAAGCAGCGACAAGTCTTGAGAGAATGCATGGAATTAAGGATAAGAACTTAAATTTCAAAGTGTTAGATGGAACAGAATCCAATGGAAAGTTTGAATTAGATACAGAAGAAGCCAAGAGAGTCTTTGATGAGATGTTATCAGAAGAAGGAGACTTAAGTTCGGCATTGAGCACAACAGAAGCAAAGTCAACAACAACCAAATCTGATAGTTCAGCATCTTCTTCAAAGAATATAACGATCGAGATTCAGAATTCAACAAGAATTTCAGGACTTGCAGGAAGATGGAAAGATAAACTGGCAAGTGACGGATACAGTGTAGGATCTGTAAGAACAAACAGACAGGGTGTTTTAGCACATACAAAGATCATAGTAGAAAGTAAAGATTTAGGACAGGATCTGAAAAGTTATTTTAAGAATCCGGAATATGAAGTTGGAAGTGTTGACAGCGGTGCAAGAATTTGTATAATTGTTGGATCAGAAGACGAGATTTAAAATACATTCATAAATATTATTATAAAATATCACGAAAAACATCTCAGGAACGATTGAGATGTTTTTCTTTGTTATATGAAGGGGTTACGGCTAAAAAGAGATATTTATGGTCAATGAAATAAAGATTTTCTGCTAGATATTTGTATAAAATAGACAATGATATAAAAAAATCACTAAATTTTTCTTTTTTTTTTGTTTAAAATGCTGTATAGTAAAAGAAAAGGTTGAACGGCAAATATGAAAGGTTGATAAAGGATGATTTCAAATCAGATATTACAAGAGACAATTAATGGAATGAAGGAAGTAACCGGGATCGATCTGTGTATTTTAGATCTGTCAGGACGTATAGTTGTAACAACAATGGAGATAACCGATGCATTAGCACAACATGCGGAAGAATTTGCAGATTCTATGGCAGAGAGCCAGGTGATCGATGGTTTTCAATATTTTAAGATTTTTGATGATCAGAGACTGGAATATATACTTCTGGCTACTGGAATGAGCGAGAATGCATATACGGTCGGAAAGCTTGCAGTGATGCAGATACAGAATCTTTTGACTGCATATAAGGAGAGACTGGATAAAGAGAACTTTGTAAAGAACCTGTTGAGAGATAACTTATTATTGGTTGACATTTATAACCGCTCAAAGAAGCTGCATATTGAAGTGGAACAGAGAAGAGTTGCATTTTTGATTCAGGCAGAATACGAGAAGGATCAGAATCTGTTAGAAGCTACGAAAGAGGTTGAAAGCGGAGCAGATTCAGATTTTATTACGGCAGTGGACGAGAAGAGTATCGTTTATGTAACACCAGTGAATGGGAATGAAGGACAGGCACAGTTTATTCAGCATGCAAAAGAGATTAAAGAAGGGCTGAATGAATATGGGATCAAAGATGCCAAGATTGCGATCGGTAATGTTGCAGAGACGATCAAAGATGTATCAAGATCTTATAAAGAGGCACAGATCGCATTGGAAGTCAGCAAGATCTTCTATGAGGATGCGAGTGTGATCGCATATAATCAGTTAGGAATTGGACGACTGATCTATCAACTTCCACTTCCATTATGTAAGATGTTTATCCGTGAAGTGTTTGGAGATTATTCTCCAGACTCCATTGATGAAGAAACACTGGCAACGATTGATAAATTCTTTGAGAATAATCTGAATGTGTCAGAAACATCCAGACAGTTGTTTATTCATAGAAATACACTCGTATACCGTCTGGATAAGATTCAGAAGAATACGAATCTGGATCTGAGGAATTTTGAAGATGCAATCGCATTTAAAATTGCACTGATGGTAGTAAAATATATGAAACATATGGATACAATGGACTAGAATATGATGATCACATTAAAAAATGTAACGAAAGAATATAATAAAGGGAATATAGGACTTGAGGATGTCTCATTAGACATTGCGAAAGGCGAATTTGTTTTCATCGTAGGTAAGAGCGGATCAGGGAAGACAACCCTGATGAAGCTTTTACAGAAAGAACTTGATGTGACAAGTGGACAGATCATAGTAAACGGTCAGGATTATAAGAAACTGACACAGAGGAATCTGCCGAAGTTCCGCAGGCAGATGGGAATGGTATTTCAGGATTTCCGTCTGCTGAAAGACCGGACGATCTTTGAGAATGTAGCATTTGCACAGCAAGTTGTGGAAGTGCCACACCGATATATTAAGCGTCAGGTTGAGAATATGCTTGAGATGGTGGGGCTGAAAGACCGAATGAATGCTTTTCCGAATGAATTGTCAGGAGGAGAACAGCAGAGAGTGGCCATCGCGAGAGCTTTGGTAAACCACCCAGTATTATTGCTGGCTGATGAGCCAACTGGGAATCTGGACCCTGTGACAGCCAAAGAGATCATGGAGCTTCTCTCAGAGATCAATAAGAGTGGGACAACAGTTTTAGTTGTTACGCACAACAAAGAGTTGGTCAATGAGATGGGAAAACGAGTGATCTTGATCGAAGATGGACATATAGAACAGGATGAGATAAGGGGGTCCTATGATATTTAGAAGGTTTTTGTATGGAATCAAAGAGGGCACAAGGAATATTTTCAGGAATAAGATGTTTTCATTAGCATCACTGGGAACGATCATTGCTTGTGTCTTTTTGTTAGGAACATTTTTATCTGTAGCATTGAATGTAAGGTCAACGATGCAGCAGATGGAACAGTCTGTAGGAATTTCTGTTTTTTTTGAACCAGGTATCTCTGCAGAAAGAAAAGATCAGATTGGGGAAGAAATAAAGAAAAAAGAAGATATTGCCACGATGCGGTATGTATCTGCTGAAGAAGCATGGGAAAGCTATAAGAAGGATGTATTTCAAGGGAATGAAGAGCTTCTGGAAGGATTCGAAGGGAACAATCCGCTAAAAGAATCAGATTCCTATGAGATCACATTAAAAGAAGTAAAATCATACAAACAGGTAGTATCACATTTAGAGACGATTGATGGTGTCAGGAAAGTCCGTTATTCTGAAGGAGCGGCGGAAGGAATGATGAAGATCAATACAATGGGAACGTATCTTGCAGGTGGGATCATTCTGATCTTAATGGCAGTTTCTATTTTCCTCGTGAGCAATACAGTGTCTATTGGAGTTGCAGTCAGAGAAGAGGAAATTTCAATTATGAAGCTGATCGGTGCGGCGAATGGATTTATTAAAGCACCATTTCAGGCAGAAGGAATAATCATAGGAATTTTGGGGTCATTGATTCCAACAGCAATTATTTTTGCAGGATATGAAGGGATTATCAACTGGATGAATGATAAGTTTCATGTTGTTACAGTCTTTATGAAATTTGTACCGATCCAGCAGATTATGTTATACTTACTTCCGTTAGCATTATTGGTAGGAATCGTGATCGGATTGCTTGGAAGTTCTATCACGATCCGTAAGTATTTAAAAGTCTAGGAAGGGGAACTCATGAAAAGAAGATATCAGGCGGGGATCATTATGATGTTAATATCAGCCATGATCGCTTCGAATCTGCCTATGACGACAGTGTTTGCTGCAGCCAAAAAACAACAGGTAAAGCAGGAAACAAAGAAATTAGAAGAACAAAGCCGCAAGATGCAGCAGGAGATCAAAGATCTTGATGAGAAAATGATAAAGAGCAATGATGCGTATGAGGCATGTCAAGAGAAGCTTATTTCTGTACAGAAACAGTTAAAGAAGACACAACAGGAATTAAAAGAGGCAAAGGCATCCAAAGAAGATCAGTCAAGGATCATGAGTAAGCGCATTAAGTTTCTATATGAAAATGGAAATATGGCATATATGGAAGTCATTTTTGAAGCAAATAATTTTCAGGAGTTCTTAAAAAGAGCTGATTATGTTTCAAAGATCTCCAAATATGACAGTAACATGTTTCTGCAATTACAGACAACGGAAGATAAGATCCGAATGGCAACGAAGAGTCTGAAACAGGATTATCAAAATACAAAGACTTTGACTGCTAAGGCAAAGACAGAAAAAGAAAAACTGGATCAGGCAGCTGCGAAGAAGAAATCTAAGTTAGCTTCTTACCAGAAACAGTTAGCATCTGATAAAGAGTTACTGGCATGGTTCGAGGCAGAGGAAAAACGACAAGAAGAGATGGATCTTGCATCGGCGAAAGACGGTAATGCAGACAATACGACATCGAAAGCACAGTCAGAAAAGAATATGACAGGAAGTACGGCATCAAAGAATACAACATCAAAGGCTACGACCGAAAGCAAGAAAGAAACTACAACAACAACATCGCCAGCAACAACAGTTTCGTCAGGAAATCTGAGCTGGCCGGTACCGTCTTGTTATAGTATTTCATCAGGGTATGGCTACCGAATTCATCCAGTTACAGGAGTCAGAAAACTGCATGCTGGAATTGATATTCCATGTTCAACTGGAACAACGATCGTAGCAGCAGCTTCTGGTACAGTAGTGGATGCTGGATACAATGCATACAATGGCAATTACTTAAAGATCAGCCATGGAAATGGACTGGAAACGATGTATCTGCATTGCTCCAAACTTCTAGTATCCTCAGGGGCAAGAGTGTCAGGAGGACAGACGATCGCAAAATCCGGAGCAACTGGTATGGTATCTGGTGCACATCTGCATTTTGTTGTGAAAAAGAATGGAAATTATGTAAATCCTCAAAATTACTTATAACGTCATTACATAAATAGAAAGGAACTAATTTCATGAAGAAGTTTTCAAAAATACTCGTAGGACTACTTGTTGTCGTATGTATTGTGGAAGGATTTTTTCTTTATCGTGCCTATGCGATCCCAAGTACGACCTTACAGACAGCAAGAAAGATTAATCGGATAGAACAGATCATTGATAAATATTATAAAGGTTCTGTTAAGAAGAGTGAGTTGGAAGATTGTACCTACAAAGGTTTAGTTGCAGGACTGGGAGATGTCTATTCCACGTATTATTCAGAGGATGATTTTAAGGAATTAGAACAATCTACAAGTGGTGTTTATTATGGAGTTGGAATATATCTTACACAGGATATAAAGACAGGGATCATAACAGTTGTGAAACCAGTGAAAGGAAGCCCGGCAGACGGAAGTGGACTGAAAAAAGGGGATATTTTAACAAAAGTAGGAAACTATAAATTAAAAACATCGGATGCACTAGATGATATTGTTAAGAAGATCAAAGGTGCAGAAGGAACGAAAGTTAAATTAACATTTACAAGAAATCAGACATCAAAGACTTATACATTTACAAGACAATCGATTGAGAATCCAACAGTTGAAACAAAGATGTTACAAGATAAAGTTGGATATCTTCAGATCACTGAATTTGATGAAGTAACAGTCAGCCAGTTTCGAAGTGGACTGAAAAGTCTTAAGAAACAAGGTGCAAAGAAATTGATCATAGATCTTAGGGATAATCCTGGCGGTTTACTGACAAGTGTAGTGGATATTGCAGGACAGATTCTTCCAAAAGGAACGATTGTTTATACTGAAGATAAGAATGGTAATAAGAAATATTACAAAGACACAAAGAATGAACAGCTTGATATGCCACTATGCGTGTTAGTTAATGGTAACAGCGCGAGTGCAGCAGAGATCCTTTCTGGTGCGATCAAAGATGATAAAGCCGGAACGCTGGTTGGAGAGACAACATTTGGAAAAGGGATCGTACAGGGATTCTTTGAAGTTGGTGATGGATCTTATGTGAAACTGACTTATTCGTCTTATTACACACCAGCAGGACATAACATCCATAAAAAAGGAATCAAGCCGGATGTCGAAGTAAAAGATAATACGAAGACAAAAGCTGACGAACAATTAAATAAAGCGCTTTCTATCTTACAGAAGAAATAAGAATTGTAAAGATAGATATAAAAAAGAAAGTATAGAACATATTACCAAAAGTTCTATGCTTTTTTTGTGCAAATTTACGGATTATGCATTAAATCTTGAAATAACAGAAAATAATATCTATAATAAAGATAAAATCTGTTTGTTAAAGATTTTTATATCTAAAACAGAAATAAAAGGAGGAAAACAAAGATGAGCAAGGAAAATTGTGAGAGCGAAGCACGTAAAAAGATTGCTGCATCCATCGGAGCAACACCGGAAGAGATTTATTTTACATCAGGAAGAGCAGATGGACACTTAAAAGCTTTAAAAGCTGTAGTGAAAGCATCAAAAAAAGCACGTCCTCATGTGATCATCACGACGATGGAAGATCCAGAAGTATTGGATGAGTGTTCTAGACTAGAACGAAAAGACGCTGTTGTGACATATTTAGATCCGATCACAACCGGTCGTGTGGAAGTAGCAATGATCGAAAATGAACTGAAAGAAAACACAGAACTGATTTCAGTGACAGCAGCAAACTGCCAGACAGGAACTTCTGAGCCATTTACAGGAATCGGAACAATGACATCAGAGAAAGGTGTGATCTTCCACACAGATGCAGCGTTTGCATTTGGAAAAATGCCGATCAATGTAGAAAGAAGTCATATTGATATGCTGACAGCAGATGCATCTTATTTTGGAGGTCCTGAAAATGCAGGATTTTTATATGTAAGAAAGAGCACAGGAGCTGGAGAATATGTGTCAGAAACTGCATTAAGCGAAGAAACATTAACAGTGATGTCAGATATGGCAGAAAGTTTAGCAGCAAAGGCAACAACATTTATGGAAGAAATCCGTCCAGTCAGAAATCATATGTGTGAACGTATTTTTGCTGAGATTGAAGATGTAGAATTGAATGGACACAAAGATCATCATCTCACCAATCATTTAAATATCAGAATCAAAAATGTATCTGCAGCAGTTGTACAGAAAGCTTTGAAAGAAGAAGGAATTGAAGCAGGAATCGGAACAAATTCTAACATTCTTGCAGCAATCGGAAGAAGTAAAGCTGAAAGTGCAGAATCCGTTTCATTCTCATTGAAAGCAGGAACAACGATGGAAGACGCAGACAAGATCGTTGACAGCTTAAAAGAGATCGTGACAGGAGAAAGAACTGTATTATAAAACAATAAAATCACCTAAAAAAGGAGTCAAACAAATGTTAAATTTACCTATGGATCATATCGGACTTCATTGTTCTGATGTAGAATTAAACGCAAAATGGTATCAGGAAGAATTAGGATTTAAAGTTGCAGGAAAATTCCCTGGAATGGGCGGAAGAAATGTATATTTCCTTGAAAATCCTCAGGATGGAAAAATGTATGAAATCTCTCAGAGAGACCAGCTTCCAGGAGGTGCAACAACAAGAATCGACCATATCGCATATCGCTCATCTGATCTTGAAAAAGATTATGAATATTGCAAAGTAAACGGATATAAGATCGTATCAGACGGAATTGAGACAAGCCTTAACTTCTGGGAAAAAGGATCTCGCTGCTTCAAGATTGAAAGTGCTTGTGGAGAAGTGATTGAAATTTGTCAGAAGATTAAATAGTTTCGATAAGACAAGTTTTAAATAAAGAAACGCTAGTTTAGA
>JAHZAT010000081.1 GCA_019423795.1 Clostridiales bacterium | reverse complement strand
AGTCTCCGTGTGGTAAAACAGACGAATACGATATGCAGCAACTATGGAATGCAGATGAAGATACCCGATCTCTGAAGTCTCTCATTCTCTTTGGCATTCGCGGAATGGCTGCATACGCCTATCATGCAGCTGTTCTGGGTCATGAAGATGATGAAGTAAATCTGTTCTTCTGCGAAGCATTATTTAAGATCGGTTATGAAGAGAACACAGAAACACTGCTTTCTACAGTTCTCAAAGTAGGAGAGATCAATTTGAAGTGTATGGCACTTCTTGACAAGGCAAATACTGAAACCTATGGAACACCAGAACCGACAGAAGTTACACTTACCGTAGAAAAAGGGCCATTTATTGTAGTAACTGGTCATGATCTGAAGGATCTGCAGCTTTTACTTGAACAGACAAGCGGAAAAGGAATCAACATCTATACTCATGGTGAAATGCTCCCAGCCCATGCCTATCCATTCTTAAAGAAATTTCCTCATCTAAAAGGAAATTTCGGAACCGCATGGCAGAATCAACAGAAAGAATTTGATCATCTTCCCGCTCCGATCCTTTACACTACCAACTGCCTGATGCCTCCAAAAAGCAGCTATGCTGACAGAGTGTTTACAACAGAAATGGTTGCTTTCCCAAGCACTGTTCATATCGATGAGAAAAAAGATTTTACACCAGTTATTGAAAAAGCACTGGAACTGGGTGGTTACAAAGAAAATCAAATTCTCACAGGTATCAACGGTGGTACGAAAGTAACAACTGGTTTTGGTCATGCAGCCATCCTGTCCCATGCAGATACTGTAATAAAAGCTGTAAAATCAGGCGATATCAGCCATTTCTTCCTGGTTGCCGGCTGTGATGGTGCTAAGCCAGGTCGAAATTATTATACAGAATTTGTAAAACAGGCACCTTCTGACAGTGTGATCCTCACTCTTGCATGTGGGAAATTCCGTTTCAATGATCTCGATCTGGGAGAAATCAGTGGCCTGCCACGACTGATGGATATTGGCCAGTGCAACGATGCCTATGGTGCGATCCAGGTTGCTGTCGCACTTGCGGATGCATTTGGATGTTCTGTTAATGAGCTTCCGCTTTCCTTCGTTCTTTCCTGGTATGAACAGAAAGCCGTCTGCATCCTGTTAACACTTTTGCATCTGGGTATCAAAAACATCCGTCTTGGTCCTTCTCTTCCAGCGTTCTTATCACCTAACATTCTGAACTTTCTGGTAGAAAATTATGGCATTGGACCTATTACTACCCCGGAAGAGGATATTAAGACACTGATGAATCATCTGTTGGCATAAAGTAAACAGTAATTCCAATTCGAAGGTACAATATTTCTAATATGATGGAGGACATTGGTCTCGAAAAAACAGTTTCTCCCCGCTCCAATATTGGAACAGGGAGAAATTAATATTTCTGTTTTGCATTGTGTTTCCTGTAATCTACAGCTTTTGAATAAATTTAGCAACACCTGAACCTTGAAATTCGGGACTGCTCATAAGCATGGAATATATCATTTTCAACTAAGTGGGTTCTGAACAGTTACGCTTTCTCATAATATTTCGATAAGTTCTCAGATAACATGCTATCCTTAATAATGAACTGTCCTACATCTGATAGACCCACTTCCGGTTCTACATATGCGTCTTCAGCATCTGCATTCATATCTTGCTCCTTCCTGTTATCTCTTGTTGTTTCTTGATGCTTCAAGTATAATGAAATTCATAAAGGAAATAGACGTACAGCATGTGGACTTACCCACCCGATAATCCTCATGTTTTGCGATATACAGGGAGGTTATTCTCATGGGGAAACAATCTACGAGAGAAAATAAGACAATTTATCAGATTTGCCGGGAAGAAGCCGGTCTCACCAGATCAGAAGCCAGCGAAAAAATGACTGCTGTTTCTGATTCTAAAATTGAAAAGTTTGAATATGAAATGCAGGAACCCACACCTTACGATATCATCCAGATGGCTGATGCTTACAAGCGCCCGGATCTCTGCAATTATTACTGCTCTCATAAATGCGAAATCGGTCATCGTTATGTCCCGGAAGTCGAAGTTTCTGACTTATCCAATATAATCCTGGAAACCATTGCCAGTCTGAATGAGATTAATCCTCTTACCACACGTCTGATCCAGATTGCCCGTGACGGTAAGATCAGCGATGATGAGATCAAGGATTTTGCTTTTATCAGTAACAAACTGGATGAAATTTCTCTGGCAATAGATTCTCTCAATCTCTGGGTTGATAAAACAGCCGGAGAGCAGGGACTAAACATCGAATTGCTCAGAGAAGAAAAAAAGAAACAGAAATAAGTATGAAAAAACAAGGCAGCGAACCTATTTATGGTTCACTGCCTCTTTCCTTTACATATGCTGTAACTGGTTTATAATGTATTCCGTTCTGCGGATAGCTTCTTCCACCTGATGTCTGGCATTATTGATTCGATCCTGCACCATCCAATCCACAACAAATCCATCAAAAAAATAATCTGCAAAGGATAAGAAGTCTCCAGTATTGATGTTTAAATTACAAGCCATGTTCACATCATTTAATTCCCTACTGAAATTACGAAGATCATATTTCGCCTGTTCCATATTTTGTCTGGCCTTATCCATCTTGGAGTGTTTCAACATCGTAGAAAAGAATCCACCGCCAAACATATCCACCAAGCCCCAATTTTTTGCACTGTTCAAGTTTTCTTTTGCTGTCCGAAGACTACTTAACGCACGTTGTCCTGCTTCAATCGCTTCTCGTTTCTCTTTTTCTATATCATATCCCATAATTTCTTCCCTCCTCGTATTTTTATGAGTTAGATGATATAAGTGCAATGATTCCGCCGATGATCAACAATGGAAATGCAATATAAATCAGTCCGCCAACAACCATTCCTATCAAAATCACCGGGAAAAATACAACTGTACAGAGCAGCTTTAAGATTCCCCAGGATGCTTTTACACCAAATATAAAAAATTTTCCAATAAACCAGATCATGCATATAGCAAATAATAACGATAACATATTCTACTCCTTCTGACTCCTGTTATGATTTGAATCATTCATTTTTTTGATTGTTTACTTGATATAAACTCAGATGTATTTCTCACACCGATTTTACTACTGAATTCTGGGTTCTTCTCTATTTTTTCAATCATCCGAATTATCCTTATTCTCTGTGCTGTATCCATCTGCTCACCTCATTCTAACAGTTCTGCCTTTTGATATTGTCAGTATAGCCGGACAACTTTTCAAAATATACACCTAATACAAAGAATTGAACATATGTAATTCTCAATTTTCGAGGAATATTAAAAAAGACCCAGAGGAAATTATTCCCTTCTGTAATTACTGCTATATTTGACATGCTTCCTCCTAAAGATAACAATTTGTCCTTTCATAGATATTTTCTCGACCTTATACCCATATTCCGTAAGCTCTTTTTTCTGGGTTTTGAGCATGCGGTAATAATAATACCGGATTGTTTACACGCCGTGTCGACAATTTCAGGAAAGGTTTTATAAAACTTAAGACAATGATATAAATTGCTTCTATCATATCCCTTTCCATATCGCTGAGTCAGTTCTTTAGAAATTTTCTTTATTACTCCTAACCCATACTCCGAGCGTTCATCTCCAATAGAATCCGGCACATAAAGATTTGCCTTTACACTGGCTTTTCCGTCTCTTGGAATCTCAATACGTTCCCCTATGAGTTCACTGTCATTTTCCATTTTTGTGGAAGTTCACGAAACTTCATATATCCTCCTATATTTGACTCCATTATTTTTAATATTGAGCGACTGGAAAAATAGAGTTCTCCTCCATCAATCCCGATTGAACATTGAACCCTGAGGCCTTAATTAGTCTTATCAGATTTGTTAAAGTCCCAGAGCTGTTTTTTTGCATTTATAGAAAAAGGTATTTTTTCATGAATATATACAATTTTTATCATATCGTGCTCAACAAACCTTAAAAACCGTATCTCCTAATCATATATATACATATCTTTTGTATCAGCTAACCAATAAAGATAAATTGTAACTCCAATCATTGAAATTGATAATATTATCATTAGAATTATTAGCCCTATATCTTTAACATAATTCCACATCTCTATCTTTTTCATTTGCTTAATAGGCATATATTTTTTTTGACCACATTGTAAATCATAAGCTAAATTGTATTTATTTATTATATTCTTTTGATCTTTTAAATATCTAATTTTTTTTCCTTTTGTTATCATTTGAAGGTCTTTCTTTGAAATACCAGGATATTCATCCCACTCCCCTTCTTTTCTCAATATACAAATCTCATCACCATTTTGAACTTTTATAAATTTAAGAATTTTTCCATTTGAAATTTCTTTTCCATCTTGAACTTTTTCTATTACCCCCTCTCTTTTATGACATTGTGTTTCATCTATTCTGTAATTCCATGATTCCTTCGAAATTTTCACAACATACGCTACAATAATTATTGAAAAAATAGATAAAATAAACGCAAGAGAAAATGAACGTTTCCCCCATTTTTCCATCCTAAAAAATTTCATGTTCCCAACCTCCCATTATAATTTATTATCTGTCTTATATAATAAACGCATCGTTTACACGACAAGTAAGAAATCATGGAAAATGACAGATGAAACCCCATACAATATTGGCTTAGATGACGCGATTTGGTTCACGTATTAATTGATACTGCTGGTTTAATCTCTTAATCTCTTTTTTCATCTCCACCACTACTTCATCCGGCTTTAAGATTCTGACTTGTTCTCCTAATGAAAATACCCATCCTAGGAACTGCCGGCTGATATGGACATCTACATTCACAGTAAAATACTGTTCATCTTCTGGAATCATCATGATATCTTTTCCAAATCTATCAATGATAACCCCTGCCAATGAATTATGGACCAGTAATTTTACTGTTTGTTCTTTGCCACCAAACATTCCAAAACTTTTCTTTGCATAATCGGCCATATCAAGCTTCTGAAAATGCTCTTTTCCTTCTCTTTCTTCTTTTGACATCTGAATCCTTAATATCTTATCTACCCTGTAATGTTTGATCTTGCCAGCTTTTGAATCAAATCCTACCAAATAATAATTCTCATCATCCCAAGACAATCCCCATGGACTAATGAGATACCATGCTCCGTTGTGTCGAAGCTCCATTTCCTTTTTTACATTCCATTGATAATATTGAAATTTGATCTTTTTATTCTCCGTGATCGCATTATGAATTGCATCTACCGTATAATATATACTTTCATTCATTGTCTTAATTCGCCCCGATACATAGA
Source organism: Clostridiales bacterium (assembly GCA_019423795.1). GTDB lineage: Bacteria > Bacillota > Clostridia > Lachnospirales > Lachnospiraceae > Anaerostipes. The sequence goes on along the minus strand of JAHZAT010000081.1, from coordinate 32,638 downwards.
CTTGTCTCTGCAGCTTCTGGGCATCGTACTTGCTGACCATCTTTTCTAATTTCTTGATCAATGCATTCGTCTTTCTCTCTGTGATAAACTTTGATGACTGGATCGCATCTACCAGAAGTTTTAATTCTGGTAATTCAAAATTCCTTCCGATTACATGATAATGATATCCGCTTCCAATTCGTTCTCCATCTATCTCAATTCCTAATTCCTCAAGATCTTTAAGATCCGCATAAATACTCTTGCGGTCAGCTGTAATTTCATATTCTGCCAAAGCCGACATGATCTCTGGCATTGTGATGTAATGTTCTTCATCTGTTTGTTCTAACATGATCTGTGCGAGGCGGTATAATTTAAACTTCTGATTCTTTCCTTTTGGCATGGCAGCTTTTCTCCTTACTATGATGCGTTTTAAGATAATATAATTATAGCATACATCATAGTATTCTTGTTGCTTCTGCCCTTTGTTTTACTCTTCAATCTGTCTTAATGCTTCCAAAATCTTCTCTTCTGTTACCATATCTTGTTTTACTGTAACTGCTTTATGTTCTGGTTCTAACTCTGATAAAAGTTTCTTTTTTTTCTTCTTGCTTAATCTACATAGTACTCCTGTTGATGTTACCATTACAACCTTCGCTTTTGCCTTGTCATCGATCCTGTCGTAAATCCTTCCTGCACTCATACTGTCTCCTATGATCGTATACGGACTATTCGCTACATATCCAATCTTCCCCATCCCCTTCATCTTTACCTGAATTGCTTCTTTGTCATACTCATTGTCTGGCTCTTTTTCCAGAATTATCTTCATACCTTTTTCCAAAAAATCTGAACCATAATAATGTTTTGTTCCTGTTAATGTAAAATATGTCTTTGCCATATAAAACTTCCCTTTCTGTACATTACATGGACTTTGCAGTAAAATTCACCTCATGCAAAATTTGTATCCTATTAAAAATCATATTCATCTGGATCAAGTCCTGCATCTTCCAACGTTTCTCTTCGTTCTTCCGGATCCATGAATTCTAATTCTTCCGGGTCCAATCCTGACATCTCAAGTTCTGTCCTGTCGTAATCAGCAGATCCACTGGAATATTGATATGCATCGGATTCTGATTTCTTCTTATCGTCTTCCATCATGTTATTAATAAACTGTCTCTTTGCTGCTCTTTCAAAAAATCCAAGCTTTCCATCGTGATCAAAGTCAAACATATTATCCAATAAACCTTTCATTGTCAGTTCCTCCTTCTTGAATACTTTATCTCTTTGATGATTATAGTTTATTACATATGGTGGGTTATAAAAATACCAGCACTTCTCTTTTTCTATAGAATAAGGGATGAGATATCCTATAAAAACACCTCATCCTTTATAAATCTCTTATTTTTAATTTTATCGATCCATACCAAACATTGCGATCACTCCAAAGATGAGCAATAATGGAAATGCAAGTTTCACAAGTCCAACAACCAACATTCCAAGCAAGATCACTGGAAAAAATACTACCATCAAAACAAATTTAGAAATTCCCCATGCCGCTCTTATTCCAAAGAAAAATAATTTTCCAAAGATTCCAAATAAAAAGATTAAAAATAATATTGTTAACATTTTTGTGTTCCTTCTTTCTTCTAGTTAAGCTTTGCGCCTTCGGCTTTCTTATTGCCGATTCATTATAATTCTATTATAATAAATTGCAAACAAGAAATACACTTCCTTTTGATGGAAATATATATATGTATTCCTCTGATTTTGAGAAATAAGGTAGGATTTATGCAATTATTTCACTAACTATGCAGATTTAAAAAGTCAATTATTAAAGAGTTTGAAGAATATTTAAATGTATATTTTTAACTTATAAATCTAGCATCTTATAAATCTCTTCTTTTGTTTTATCTGGATTGTCCTTAATCAATTTGTAAATAGGTTCAATTTCTATTACATCTTCTTCTAATTCATCTGCAATTTGTGGTAAAGTTTTATTTTTCAAAATTAAGATTGGTGAATTTATAGCAACAGAACGTAAGCATAAAAAGCTTACACAACAACAATTAGCTGATATTTCTTGGAATTAGTAATAAGACTGTTTCAAAATGGAAATGCGGAAATGACTTGCCTGAGATTTCATTACTCTTACCTCTTTGTAAGGAGTTAGAAATCAGTGTAAATGAATTGCTTACCGGCGTGAAGTGCCTCCGTGATATAGGTTCTGGCAGGCTCGATTCCACCCATAACCTCGATGACAATCTGAATCTCCGGGTCTTCCAGAATCTCCTTCCAGCTGTCTGTAAAGAGACTGCTGTCCATCCCCTCTCTCTAAGTGTAAGTTTTCCCCCACAAGAAAAGGAGCTGCGCACCAATTAGTGCGCAGCCCCATCTCCTGCATTATTATCATTCCAAGGAATTTTCTTTTTCTACACATCCTTCAGCAGCGAAGTCAGTTTCTCTTTCCGACGCATTCCTTCCAGGAACCTATTTATCAACTCTGTCTCATTCTGAAGATATGGATCCGTTTTCATGTCGCTCAGAATTTTCTCACAGTCTAATGCTTCCTTCTGCTCTCCATAATAAATAGCGGCCGCCGTTACCAGTGCGATTTCTCTGGTGTCATCGCCATCCTTTGCCGCCAGCCGAAGCGGTGTCAGCATTCGTTCCTTCAGTCCCAGCTTCCGTTCTGCCTGTCTTGCGTTCCGGTAAATCGTGTCATAGATATCTCGGTTCTGGAACTTGGCAATGGCATTCTGAGTAAAGTTCAGCTGTACCTCATAAGGCACCCCGTATTCCTTTCCAATGATTCGGCTCAGTACTGGAAGCAAATCAGCCATCATTGCCGCAATCTCTGGGTCGTTGGCCGCCTCACCGTAGACCTCATACCCCTTATAATCTCCCAGATAAGCCACTACGGCACTCATGAAATTATAGGTATAGATTTTTCTCTGAATCAGTCCCGGGAAATCCTCCTCCCAAGGCATGCGATCCAGATGAACCTGTAGCCCCGGTACCTTACCGTCCACCGGAAGCTCCGGATAATCCTGACTGATGAGATCCAGTTTTTCTGCCTCCGGCTTCAGAGTTGTACAGAAAATCACTCCTTCACTGATGACCGCATCTACACCTTCTTCTATCAACGGTTTTTTTACATTGACACCGTTCTCACAGCAAAATACCGTAAGCTTCTCTGCTCGTTTGGAAGCTGCTTCACCGAGGAGCTCTGCGAGCTCCCCTACATGACTGGCAAAAACACTGACAAATACCACGTCTGCCTCCACCAGGGCATTCACTGCTTCCTTTTCATCCGTAGTCAGTGCTGAGTAACCACTGATGTGCTGCGGTTCCCGCTTTCCTCCAAAATAGGATACGGTATATTCTTTTTCTTTCCGGAGCTGCTCCACCAAGGCATGATCCTTATCCAGGAAAGTAATGGCATATCCATTTTCCTGCACAATCGGAGCAATAAAGCCTCGGCCGGTCTGTCCGGCTCCGATAATGACTGCTTTTTTCATTTCATCACCCTTTACTCTTTCCACCAGATACAGGAATGGTGATTCCGGTAATATAGGTAGCGTGATCAGAAATCAAATAGCAAATCAGATCTGCTGTTTCTGAGAGATGACCCGGTCTTCCCAGTGGAATCGAACTCTTGTAATTTTCAAAGAATTTCTCCGGCTTCGTATCCACTGGCCAACCTCTTCCATAAGCCTGAGCTCGATACTTTTCATCATTATTTGCTGGTGTACGATCCAAAATGTCAGGTGCCACACCCACCACACGGATACCGAAAGGACCCAATTCCTTTGCCCAGGAAATGGTGAATCCATGAATAGCCGCCTTCGTAGCAGAATAACAGCTATGTCCACGGGAGCCCATCAGACCTGCACAGGAGGACATATTGATGATAACACCCGATTTCTGCTCAAAGAGCTTTCTTGCCACAGTCTGTGTCATGATATAAGTTCCCTTTTCATTCACGCCTACCATGAAGTCAAAGTCTGCATCACTCAGCTCGTACTGAGGGCATTCCTTATAGTAATCCACCAGGATTCGCGGACGGGTTACTCCTGCATTGTTTATCAGAGCATCCACATGACCAAACTTCTTCTCTACCTGATCTACAGCCTCTTCCACAGCCGCACGGTCGCAGATATTCAGCTTGATGAACAGTGTGTCTTCATCCTCCTGATAATCTTTCGGTTCTGCCATATCAAAGATAGCCACCTTTGCGCCGCAGCCCTTCAAATCCTTTACAATAGCTTCTCCGATACCCATAGCTCCACCGGTAACAATAGCAACCTTACCGGAAAGATCAATCCATTTCTCACTCATTTTCTCACTCATTTTTTTTCTCCTATTACTTATTCCTATTACTTATTCTTATACGATTCCCAGGAAGGACAGCAGCAGAGCTGCCACAATCAGGAATACCAGGATTCTCACATACTTAGGGCCTGCCTTTTTAATGTAGAAGTAAACACCAAATACCACCAGCAACGGAAGCACATTCGGGAAGATCGCATCCAGCTTGTCCTGCAGATAAACTGCCTTACCTGCAACATCCGTCCAGGATACAACCGATTTCAGCTTCACATAGGTGGATGACAGAGCACCCATCATAAAGAGTCCCAGAACGCTTGCCATATTAATCAGTCTCGTCAAAGCACTGGACTGCAGAATGTTTACTACGGATTTCTGTCCCAGAGAGTACCCTTTGCTCATCAGGAAATACGCAAACAGGGAAATGCAAACGCCCCAAATCAGCAGAGGTGCTACACCTGCAATCCATGCGCCTGCAGATGCCAGCGGAATAAACAAGGATATCAGCAGCGGCCGTAGCATACCATGATTGACAGAATCACCGATGCCTGCCAGCGGACCCATCAGACCAATCTTTAAGTTTGAAATCAGTTCTGAGGAGGCGTCCAACTCTTCCTTGCTCGCTCCTTCCTTCAGGCGGACAGCCCGCTCTTCCTCCAGCGCACAGGACATACCGAAAAGCATGGAGCCCCAGGTTGCCTCGCAATTATAAAACATCAGATGTCTCTTCAACGCTTCCTTATATTCCTCAGGATTGTCATGATACAGTTTATTCAGCACCGGATCCATGCCGAAGGAAAATGCCGGAGCAGTCAGACGCTCAAAACCGGAGGAAACCTCTGCACAGAGATAATATTTCGCCCATCCTTTGATAATATCTTTCTTTGATACTAATTTATCTGCCATGATTAAAACCCTCCTTCTTCGTCGTCATCGTCAAATCCAAGTGCACCCTTCTCTTCATCTGCCTGCACATAGTTGCCCTGCAGAAGTGCGATACAGATTGCGAATACTGCTACACCAATGGTATTGATTCCACTGTATGCCACCAGTGCAAAACCAAGGATAAAGAACGGAAGCAGACGTTTTTTTCCGATTACCATAATGGTAACTGCGAAGCCCAGAGCCGGAAGCAGACCACCTGCTACGCTCAGGCCGTTAGTTGCCCATGCAGGAATGGCATTCAGGAAAGCGGTTACGGCATCTACTCCAAAGCACAGTGTCAGAGTAGCCGGAATTACACGAAGCGGAATGGAACAGAATAAAGGATACCAAAACTCTGCCCGGCGCATTTTCTTGATATTATTTTCCTCTATTGCCTTGTCTGCCAGATGGACGAAGTAGGAATGATAAGTTCTCTTCAAGTTATCCAACAGCACTCCCAGAAGTCCGATAGGTACCGCAATAGTTACTGCAATTTCCGGTGAAAGTCCTGCCTGCAGTCCCAGAGGAATTGCGATACATGCTGCCAGCCCCTCGTCGGAAGGAAGCGTTCCACCGGGTGCAATCGCTCCCAGATAAATCATCTGGAGAGATGCGCCCATAATCATCGCATTGGGAAGATCTCCCATAATCAGGCCAATCGGTACTGCAAGTACCATCGGCTGACGAAGCAAATGCAGTATTCCATACCACAGTTTGCATTGTGATAACCAATACATAATGCCAAACGTTAAAGCTAAGCTTATACTCATAACTCTTTCTCCTTCTTACTGTTTATTCCTTGGTGTGCTCATGCACCATTTTCACCGCGTCATCCAATTTAATAACTGAATCCCTCGGGGTCATCTGAAGCGTAATCTCTACGCCCTTGTCCTGCATGTCCAGAAGCTTTTCCACTTCCTCCTCATTCAGAGAAAGCTCTTTGGAAATCATCACCTTGTCCGTGCCATTTCCCAAGCCTCCAAGCTGAAGCTTCTCCAGCGGAAATCCCAGATCGTATGCTCTCTTTACACTCTCCACAGTTTTAAAGAGAATCAACATCTTTTCATTTCCGAATACCCCCTTCTGGAACGCCGCTACTGCCTTCTCCACAGAACGGATAGCCACCTTCACGCCCTGAGGCTTCGCCATCAGGAACACCTGCGCCAAAAATTTGTCCGCCGCAAGCTGATCATCTACGATTAAAATCGCATTTGCCGATACCTGTTTCAGCCAGGCGGTTACTACCTGTCCGTGCATCAATCTGAAATCCACTCTCACTAATCTAATATCTGGCATCTTATTCATCTCCTCCCCACGCATCAACTTCTGTTTCTTCTACTTCTTTCGCTGGTTCGAGAATTCCTTCTCTTGCCGTATTCATAATCGTTTCCGCAATCTGCGCTACATCTTCGCCGCTCTCTCTGGCTCCTGCCAGTTCTAATAGCATCGGAAGATTCATGCCGCAGATTACCTTCAACTCATATCTCTGTCTGAGCATCATAGCCACATTGCAAGGTGTTCCGCCATAAAGATCCGTCAGTACTATTGCTTTGCCGCCTGCCTGATTCACAGCAACCTCGCTCTGCTCCAGATAATCTTCTAACGTCATCCCCGGCATCAGGGAAACCGCCTGTACCTCTTCCAGTTTTCCCACTACCATTTCCGCAGTGGCAATCAGCTCTTTTCCAAAGAGTCCATGATTCATGATAATAATTGGTATCATTTTCCTTTTATTCTCCTTTCCACATTTTTCTTCCTACAGTTGCATCTTTCCTCAACTTGTAACTTTATACTACCACTAAATGTGCAAATTTGCAACTATATATTGTAATTTTGTACATTTTAATAAATTTTTTTCGTTTATTTTGTGCATTTTTACTAATTTCTATTTCGATTTCCCTAATTTGCACTTCTTATTTCCATATTACAATGTGTAAATTTCCACTTTTTTATTTCCACTTCTTATTTCCACTTTGCAATGTGTAAATTTACACTTTTCATTTGACATTTACCTCAAATTCAAATAAACTACAAATAAGAATAACAATATATCAGAAAGCGTGATTCCATGAAGAAATTAAATGCCGCAGAGCGGCAAATGCAAATCATCAACCTGCTGAATAAGAACGGCGCCATGAAGACACTGGATCTGGCCAACTATTTTCATGTATCTCGGGAAACCATGCGCCGGGATCTACTGGCCCTGACGGAACAGGGGCTTATCGATAAATGGTTCGGCGGTGTCATTTGCGCTGACCAGCTGACTCAGCATCCCGTCATTTATGAGGATATGAAAACTTGGCTTCAGAGCGGTCATAAGACTTCCAACAAAAAGGAAATTCCTGTGCCCCCTTCCGAAAAGAAACCAGAAACCGACACTGCTTCTCCGAAAATGCAGATTGCACGAAAGGCTCTGTCTTTACTTACCCATGGTTCCACCATTTTTCTTGACAGCGGAGAAACCTCCCTCTGTCTAGCCCGGCTCATCGCACAGCTTTCCGGGTATACGATTATCACCGCCTCCATCCCTGTAATCAATGTCTGTATGGGAAGCCAGAACCAGGTCATTATCTGTGGAGGTGTACTGGCACCTCAGGTACAGGCTTCTGCCGGAACCTTTGCCGCTGATTTTCTGAACCAGTTAAATATGGATGCGGCCGTTTTTGAGAGCGAAGGCTTCCAGGCCAGCAGTGGACCAACCAGTAGTGATCTGGATTACAGTCAGGTTCAAAAGGCTGCTCTCCAAAACGCCAGACTCCGTATCGTTCTGGCCGAGAGCAGCAAAGCCGGTTATTCTTCTCTGACACAGTTTGCCGTCTGGGAGAATATCGACTGTCTGGTCACAGACTCCTGTCTTGATCCCACTTTTCGCAATAAATATGCCAATACCCTGCGCATTGTGTTTGCAGATTCGCTATAAGATTTCTGTATTTTAAAACAGGAGCGTGAAAACCATTCCGTTTTCACGCTCCTGTTTATATTTCTCTCTCTTTTCTTTCCAACACCCGATCCAGAAGTCCCAGTCCCTCCGCGATCTCATATTTCAGTTGTTCCAAATGTGCTATCTATCAATGAAAGCTGCTGACTATTATTTGAAACAAAAACCGTATGAACCACCTCGATATTTGAAGGTACAACTCCTCTCGCGCCGCTCTTTTTCAGACGCACCACCTATATTGATGAAAATCAAAAAAAAGCAGAAAAATTTTACCTATTTTTCTGCCCTTTCTCTATTTTTGATTCCTACTATATAAAAATGCAGCAATCCATGATGTTATTGGAACTGCCATGATAACTCCAAGACTTGAGGATAATCCCTGCATGATCTCAATTCCTACCGAATACATATTGATCACTTGCTGATATTCATAATTATATGCAAAAATAAACACTAATGTATTGATCGATCCTCCCGTAAATGCAAGAATCAATGTGTTTGTCATTGTTCCCATCATATCTCTTCCGACATTCATTCCTGACTGAAACAATTCCTTTAACATCATTTGTGGATTTTGTTCTTTTAATTCATTTAATGTCGATGCAATCGACATTCCAACATCCATGACAGCACCTAATGATGCAATCAAAATTCCTGCAAATAAGAGTTCTCCGATTTTTATATCTGTCATTTCTCCCACGTAAACAAGGTTTTCTATATCCGATACATTATAACCTGTAATTGATGTCACTCGCCCAAAGATTAATGCAAATGCTCCAGAAAATACGACACCTATGATCGTTCCAAGCATTGCCGATATTGACTTCTTTGTAATTCCATCCACCATACACATCGTGACAATCGTTGTAAATGCAACCACCAATACAGCTGCCAGAATTGGTGATATTCCTCGATAGATCATTGGAAGGAAAATAAAAAAGATACAAAGCATGGTAAAAATCAAACTTAAAATTGATGAAATTCCTTTTCTTCCTCCAACTGCAATCACAATTGCTACAAAAATGGCTGCCATCAGCCATACCATCGGGCCTCTATTTACACTGTATACAGAAGCCAGCAATTCTCCATTTGATTCGCTAACAATCGCTATGACTTTCATTCCCTTTTTACATTTTGCACCAAACAAATAACTTTGGGAACTTGTTGCCTGTATTGTTTTTCCTTTATGATCTCCAGATAAAAGCTTTAATTCTACGGTTTGCTTTCCACTTCCACTATTGGATAAATTTCCAGAAATCACTTCTGTTACTTCTGCTTTTTCAAAATTCCTTCCATCCGTATCAAGAAGCTTGGTCTTCTTGACTCCAGAAAAAGAAAAAAACAGCAGCAGAAAGAGAATGCCTGCGATCAGCAGACACACTCCTTTCATCTGTTTTTGCTTCATTGTTATTTCACAGTTGCTTTCAAAACTTTACTGTAAGAACCGTAGATTTTCTTACCTTTGACCACTTTGTATGCACGAACCTTTACATAATATTTTTTCTTTGATTTTAATGACTTGATCGTATAAGTAGTTTTTGTTGTATTTTTTTTCTTTGCATTTTTAAACTTCTTATTCGCTGCGTATTTAATCTGATATCCAGATACAGCATTTTTTTTGATCTTTACTGTTACTTTCTTTTTACCAGCTTTTAGCCTTGCAGATGCTTTTGCTACTACAATTTTCTTTTTTAATGCTGCTTTTGCTACTACAATTTTCTTTTCTAATGCTGCTTTTGCATTTGTCAGAGCTTTTAAAGCATTTTCTACCTCACTCTTTGTTGCCTTTTTATCTGCTGCAACTTTCTCAGCTCCTGCAAGTGCCTGTTCAAAAACTCTGTAGCTTTGTGTTGTATATGTATTTTTCTGTTTTATAATACTCTCTGCTGCTTTAATCTCTTTACTGAGTGATGCTACATCTCCTTTACTCTTTGTGATAGAAAATGTTTCGTCAATTTTTTCATCATTGTCTGTACGATATGTATTGATCATTAAATTGTTTTCTGTCACGTCTACAACAGAATATGTTGGAACATCTTCCTGCCAACGGTGTGCAATGTATGTCTGCTGTCTTGGCACGAGATCATAATACTTACTTCCTGAAGAAGAACCGGCTGTCATATAAAGAACACCTTCTGGATTGATCACAGAACTTCCTTGTTTTTTGACAGTCTCAATTGCTTTTTCATCCATAATGCTCTTAAGATATGATAAATATTTCTGGTCATTTTCGTCTGTGCTGCCATCTTTAATGTTTCCAGGTGCCACAGTTCTTGTTGTTGGATTTTCACCTGCATCCATATCTTTCTTTAATTCTGCATCAAACTCATCATCTGTGTAATCATTCGTTTTTGTTCCGCCTAATAACATTTTGGATCTGGAATATGCATGATCATGTCCTGTTAAGACTGCATCAATGTTATTTTGTTCAAAGATCGGTGTTAACTGATATCTTAAATTTGTGATCTCTGGTTCATTAGAATGTTCTGCTGAACCATAGATATCCTGATGCAGTGTCACGATTCTCCATTTACAGTCTTTATTTGCTGCAATTGTCTGCTCGATAAACTGTTTGTGTTCTGCCACATTTGTATCCTGTGTATTTAACATGATAAATAATGCATTTCCATATTTAAAATAATAATCTCCACCAACGATCTTATTGCTTCCAAGTTCACTTGCATTTGTTCTGTTAAAATGATACGTATAGTTTGCATTATCTGCGTCATGATTACCTACTGTTGTTGCCACTGGAAGTGATTTTAATGCTTCTGGGCTTAAATAACCTGTATATTCAATTTCACTTTTTGATGCATCTTTATTTGGTGATTTTTTCTTTGTTGTCTGAATCTGGTCACCCGCAGACACAACAAAACTTAATTTATTATCTGTTTTTTCTAATGCTGCATTCAAAGTAGAAGACCAGTTAAATGCATCACTCTTTACTGCATCAGACTGTGCATCGTAAAATTTCTGACTGTCTTGTCCTTTTAACTCATTAGAAGAACCAATCTGTGGATCTCCTACAAACGCAAATGAAAAGCTCTTTGTAGATTTTGTTGTATATGCAGCTGGTTTTGTATAGCCATTTCCATTGTCATAGCTGTAATAGTATGTTTTGTTTTCTTTTAATCCTGTTGCTGTTACTTTGTTAGAATGATAAGTCTGCCCATTACTATCCTGCTCATCTTTTACTTCTGTTTGTTCTGCCTCGTACACCTTGGCATTTTTCATATTACGTCCTTCACCAATGATCAGTTTCGGAATACCATTATCTTTCTGATCTGAAGAAATTCCCTGCACTTTAGCTTCTACCTTTGCATCTGTGTTGTTATCATTTGTCTGTTTTGGTGTATACCATGCAAAATTAAGTTCCGTTGCATTACTTCCTGGTGATAAAGAAATCTGTGTCCAGTCATTCTTTAAAGTTTCCCATTCTTTCTGCCAGCGATTCCACTGTGCTGTCGTTCCCATTGTCTGTGCAATCTCTGTTGCATTTGATTTACCATCTGGAGCCGCACTTGCAAATACTGGTGCTGCATTTGCAGCAGAAAGTGTCAATGCCAATGCACTGATCATCATTTGTTTTCTCCAATTAGCCTTCATATATACCTCCTGATTTTTTATTCTCTTGTTTCCTGATTCATTGAGAAATTTTATCAGACGTATGTAAAATTTGGTCTTGGAGTGATGTAAACTTTTTGTAAAATTATGATTGATGATCATTACAATCACTGCAATCTTCATCTTCCGGCTTTTCTATACAAAAATGGACAGTCCTGCCTAAAGGGACTGCCCATTCATTTTTAAAAATATGCGATTTTACTGTCTGCATCGTTTTTGTATCATATGATATAATCGCGATTCTCAGAATTCTGATAAATGATGAATATCCCGTTTTCCTGCCTGTTGTGGCAGAAAGGTCCGTTGAACCTTCTTAGTACAGTTTTGCACCTGCTGGAATATGATCATCTACCATCAGAAGATGAAGTTTTTCTTCTCCTTCTTCTTCATGAATTGCACTTAAAAGCATTCCACAGGAATCAATTCCCATCATTGCTCTTGGTGGCAGGTTTGTGATGGCGATCAGTGTCTTTCCGACTAATTCTTCTGGTTCATAGTAAGCATGAATTCCACTTAAGATTGTCCGGTCCTCTCCTGTTCCATCATCTAACGTAAACTGTAATAATTTTTTAGATTTTTTCACTGCTTCGCAGGCTTTTACTTTCACTGCTCTGAAGTCAGATTTGCTGAATGTTTCAAAATCTACTTCTTCTTTGAATAATGGTTCGATCTCAACTTTAGAGAAATCGATCACTTCTTTTACAGCTTCAGGAGCTTTCGCTGCTGGTTTAGACGCTTTCTTTTCTGTTCCCAGAGATTTCATTGTTGGGAATAATAAGACGTCTCTGATCGCTGTAGAGTTTGTTAATAACATTACCATTCTGTCGATACCGAATCCGATACCACCTGTAGGTGGCATACCGATCTCTAATGCATTTAAGAAGTCTTCATCTGTTGTGTTGGCTTCTTCGTCACCCTGTGCAAGAAGTTCTTCCTGTGCTTTGAAACGTTCTCTCTGATCGATCGGATCATTTAACTCAGAGTATGCATTTGCCATCTCCCATCCGTTCATAAAGAATTCAAAACGTTCTACATAATCTGGATCTTCTGGTTTTCTCTTTGTTAATGGAGAGATTTCTACTGGGTGATCCATAACGAATGTTGGCTGGATCAGTTTGTCTTCTACGAATTCTTCGAAGAACAAGTTTAAGATATCTCCACGTTTGTGGCGTTCTTCGTATTCTACATGGTGTTCTTCAGCAGCTGCTCTTGCTTCTTCTAAAGTCTTAATCTCTTTAAAGTCTACTCCAGAGTATTTCTTAACTGCATCTACCATTGTGATTCTCTCAAAAGGTTTTCCAAGATCGATCTCGAAATCTTTATACTGAATCTTTGTTCCACCGCATACTTCTTCTGCAAGGTAACGATATAAGTTCTCTGTCAGATCCATCATTCCGTGATAGTCTGTGTATGCCTGATATAATTCCATTAATGTAAACTCTGGGTTATGACGTGTGTCAACACCTTCGTTACGGAATACACGTCCGATCTCGTAAACTTTCTCAAGTCCACCAACGATCAGTCTCTTTAAGTATAACTCTAGGGAAATACGTAATTTTACATCTTCACTTAATGCATTGTAGTGTGTTTCAAATGGTCTTGCTGATGCTCCACCTGCGTTTGATACTAACATTGGAGTTTCAACTTCCATGAATCCCTGTCCGTCTAAGTAAGAACGGATCTTGCTGATGATCTTAGAACGTTTGATAAATACTTCTTTAGATTCTTCGTTCATGATCAAATCAACATATCTCTGACGATATCTTGTATCTGTATCTGTTAATCCGTGGAATTTCTCTGGAAGTGGTTTTAAACTCTTAGATAATAAAATCACTTCTTCTGCATGGATAGATTTTTCTCCTGTCTTTGTAGCAAAGACTTTACCTTTGATACCTACGATATCTCCGATATCCATCTTCTTGAAATCCTGATAAGATTCTACACCGATCTCATCTCTTGCTACATATGCCTGAATTCCACCCTGAAGGTCCTGTACGTTACAGAAAGATGCTTTACCCATCACACGTTTGAACATTAAACGTCCTGCAACTGCTACTTCTTTTCCTTCTAATTCTTCAAAATTATCTTTGATCTCTTTTGAATGATGTGTTACATCATATTTCATGATCTCGAACGGATTCTTGCCAGCTGCCTGTAAATCAGCCAGTTTCTGTCTTCTAACTTTGATCAGTTCGTTTGTATCTTTATTCTGCTGTGCCACTTTTCTTACTTCCTCTTACTTTCTCTGTACATCAATAACTCTGAAATCGTTTACCTGATTGATTCCTTCTACGGATACGACATCTCCGATCTTCTTTCCAAGTAAAGCTCTACCAATTGGTGCTTCATTGGAAACCTTGTTCTGAAGGATATCTGCCTCTGTAGAACCTACGATATGATATGTTACTTCTTTTCCAAGAGAGATGTCTTCTAATAATACATGACATCCAAGGCTGATGACACCTTTTTCGAATTTCTCATCGATAACAACAGCGTTCTTTAAGATCTGTTCGATCTCTTCGATACGTGCTTCCATATCACGCTGTTCATCTTTGGCTGCATCATATTCTGCGTTCTCTGATAAGTCACCCTGTTCTCTTGCTTCTTTGATCTTCTGTGCGATCTCTTTACGTCTTACGACTTTTAATTCCTGTAATTCATCTTCTAATGCTTTTAAACCATCTGGGGTTAATATATTCTTCTTTGCCTCTGCCATAACACTATTCCTTTCGTTCTAAATGTTAACTGATTAATTATATCTTACCTAAGTTTCTTTTGTCAATTCCTAATCCCTGCCATTCGTGGCTTTGAGATAATTTTGCAGTAATTCTTCTAAGTCTTCGTATGTCTCTGTATGATTTACCTTCTCGCGAAGTTTTGCTGCCCCTGGAAAACCGAATGTATACCATGCGACATGTTTCCGCATCTCACGGACTCCGATGTATTCTCCTTTAAAATCGATCATCATCTGTCCATGTCTCAACATCATGGCGACAACTTCTTCTAAGGATGGTCTTGGCATTTCTTCTCCTGTCTCAAAGAAATGTAAGATCTCTTTGAAGATCCATGGATTCCCTTTGGCTCTTCTTCCGATCATAAATCCGTCACAGCCTGTCTCTTCCTGCATTCGTAATACATCTTTTGCACATGTGATATCACCATTTCCAATTACCGGAATATCAACAGCTTCTTTTACCTTGCGAATGATCGACCAGTCTGCTGTTCCTGAATAGTACTGTTCTCTTGTTCTTCCATGAACTGCGATCGCTGCTGCTCCATTCTCCTGTGCAACCTGTGCCATCTCTGGTGCATTGATCAATTCATCGTTAAATCCCTTTCGGATCTTAACTGTAACTGGGATATCCACAGCATCTACAACTGCTTTAATCACTTTCCCTGCTAATTCCGGATTCTTCATCAACGCGGATCCATCACCGTTATTCACGATCTTTGGAACCGGACATCCCATGTTGATATCGATCATCTGAAACCGCCCATCATTGACTTTCGCTGCCATCTGACCCATGATCTCTGGATCGGATCCAAAAATCTGGATCGCTATTGGAATTTCCTTCGGATCTGTTGCCATCAATGGCTCAGATTTACGGTTCCCATAGTATAATCCTTTGGCACTTACCATCTCAGTGCACATCATTCCAGCACCCTGTTCTTTACATAACAAACGATATGGTAGATCTGTAACTCCTGCCATCGGTGCAAGTGCTAACGGGTGTTCAATTGTAATATCTCCAATAACCAGAGGTTTTAATTTATTGCTTCTCATAAATGATCTGTAATCCCTTCAATGTTAATGTTGGATCGTAATAGTCGATCTCATCAACCGTCTGTGCGATCATATTTCCAAGGCCTCCGGTTGCGATAACTTTCATGTTATCAAAGCCTGTCTCTTCTTTCATCTTCTGTACCATATATTTTGTCTCACCAACAACTCCATAGTACAAACCTGCCTGCATACTGTCAATCGTGCTGTTTGCAAGGATCGTCTTTGGTTTTAAGATTTCAATCTCTGGCAGACGTGCTGCATCTCTATATAGTACATTTGCTGAAGTGCGAATTCCCGGTGCGATCACACCTGCTAAGAATACGCCATTCTCTGTGACAATATCGTATGTTGTTGCAGTTCCATAGTCAATGACGAGTGCTGGTCCGCCATATATTTCATATCCTGCAACCAGATCCACGATCCTGTCTGCTCCAACTTCTCTTGGATTAAATCTTCCAAGATTGATCCCTGTCTTGATCCCAGGTCCTACAATGATCGGTTTTACATCAAAATATTTGATCAAACCACTACTCAGTGAATGCATGATATTTGGCACAACGGATCCTATGATCGCTGCCTTCACTTCACCTTCATCCAATCCTTTTTCCTTTAATAGGCTTGAAATCAGAATTCCAAATTCATCGGATGTTCTTGGTAACTTTGTTGTAATTCGAAATACCTCTATAATCTCTTTTCTTTTAAATACGCCGATCGTTATATTGGTATTCCCAACATCGAGTGCTAATAACATAATTTATACCTCATCTTCTCCCAAAAGGAATATTTTATAATATAGTTCCAAGGACTCCCAGAAATCCTGTTTTTCCTGTCTTAGTTTCTTGATCATCAGTTCACTTCCGATCTCATCGTAAAAGAAATCATTATCTTCCACATGAGTAACAAAATTTAATTTGCCTTCTTCATCGAACTCTAATGTCAAGACTCCGCCGACTTCTGCTGTAAATAGTACACATGCAATCTGCAGTTCCTGTTTGATCTGTTCTGGTAATCCAGAAAAATCAGGGTTTAAGTAATATTTCTTCTCATATGCATTGGAACCGCATAATGTAACTTTATCCTGATACATGTTTTTGTATTTCTCCTTGTTTCTTGTATATATTCTCGGAATCTCTTATACGTATCCCAAGATACCTCTTACTGATACCTCTCCGGATGAAACTTCTGATACCTTTCCATCTTCATCCTCTACCAGTAATTCTCCACGATGATTGATGCCTCTTGATAAGAATATCTCTTCTTTGGAACCTCTGACAACCTTGATCTTCTGGTCTGTATGTACCAGAAGTTTATTGTATTCATCTTGCAACATGCTAAGATCTTCTGTCTTCAAAAACATATCGTAATATTTCTCAAAACATTCTAACACTTTCGCTGCCAATGGAGCTCTCTTGATCTTTCTTCCTCCCTCGATCTGGAGTGAAGTTGCCTTATCACTTAAATCTTCTGGAAAATGATCGATATTTACATTGATACCAAGTCCCACTACAATGTAATTGATCTCATCCATCTGAAGGCTCATCTCTGTTAGGATTCCACAGATCTTCTTTCCATTCACAATGATATCGTTTGGCCATTTGATCTTTGCCCGAATTCCTGTTGTCTCACAGATTGCTTCATTTACCGCTAATGCAGTAACTAACGTAAGCATAGAAGAATTCTGAGCTTCGATCTGAGGTTTTAGAAGAAAGCTCATCGCGATCCCTGCTCCAGCTTCTGCCAACCAGCTTCGTCCTCTTCTTCCTTTTCCCATCGTCTGTTCTTCTGTGATCGCAACGGTTCCGTGACCGGCACCTGCCTCTGCCAGACGGCGGATCTCAAGATTTGTAGAATCCATTGTCTCATAACAATAAAGATCTTTTCCAAGCCATTTGGTATGAAGGCAGGATGCTACTTCTTCTTTTGTCAAAAGATCTGGTTCCATCATAAGTTTATAGCCTTTATTTGTCACAGAATCAATCTCGTAACCTTCTGCTCTTAATGCTTTGATATGCTTCCAGACAGCAGTCCTTGAAACTCCCAACCGCTCACAAAGCTGCTGTCCTGATATATAATCATCTGCATTCTTTAATTCCTTGAGAATCTTACTTTTCATTGAATATCCTATCTCCTAATATTCTCCTAAAGTCGCTACCATAACAGCTTTGATCGTGTGCATACGATTTTCTGCTTCATCAAAAATCACATCTGCATAATGTTCAAAAACATCTTCTGTGATCTCATGTCCTTTAACTGCTGGCAGGCAATGCATAACAACTGTAGTATCTTTTCCTGTCATCTCTAACATTTCTTTATTTACCTGATATGGTCTTAATAAAGCAATTCTTTCTGCTGCCTTGTCTTCTTCACCCATAGATGCCCATACGTCTGTGTAAATGCAGTCTGCACCTTCCACAGCTTCTTTCACATCTTCTGTAAAACGGATCTTAGCTCCAGATTCTTTCGCATACTCTTCGCACTGTTTTACCAGTTCTTCATTTGGCCATAAACTCTTTGGTGCTAAGCATGTGAAATTCAATCCCATCTTACTGCATCCGATCATTAAAGAGTTGCTCATGTTATTTCTTCCGTCTCCAGCGAATACGAAGTTTAATCCTTTGATTTCTCCAAACTGTTCTCTTAATGTTAAGAAGTCCGCTAAGATCTGTGTTGGATGGTAATCATCTGTTAAACCATTCCATACTGGAACTCCACTGTATTTTGCTAATTTCTCTACGTTCTCATGTAAGAATCCACGAAATTCGATCCCGTCAAACATTCTTCCAAGAACTCTTGCTGTATCTTCTACAGATTCTTTGTGTCCTAACTGAATATCATCTTTTCCTAGATATTCTGGGTGTGCACCCTCATCAACACATCCGATCGTAAATGAACATCTTGTTCTTGTACTTGGTTTTTCAAATAAAAGAGCGATATTCTTTCCTTTTAAACTGTTTCCTGTGATTCCTTTTTTCTTATCTGCTTTTAATTTTGCTGCTAAATCTAAAAAATAACCAATTTCTTCTGGTGTAAAGTCTTTTAATGTTAAGAAACTTCTTCCCTTTAAGCTTGTCTTTGCGTCCATCTTTTGTTCCTCCATTTTGTTGTATCTTGGATGTCTCTGCCCTTTGATCCCTGGCAGACATCATATAGTTGTTATTATATAGGAATGCATCTTTGAAAACAACCCGAAACCCTTATATTTCAAGGATTTCCTTGCATTTTTTCGCAACCATTTCACCTAATTTCCTATGACTTTCTCTTGTCAGGTGGCAGGCATCGATTTCGGAAGCTTTTGCATATTTTGCTGCATCCAGAAATTCAATATTATGAAACTTTGCCCAGTCTTCATAAATCGGTGCCAATCTCTTGGAATAACTGATTCCTCTTTCAAATCCCATCTCTTCTCCACTTGGAATCTCTGTCAGATCATCCCCAAGATGCGGTGGTGCCATTAAAAGGATCTTTGCGGATCGTCCATCTTGTCTCTTCTGTGGAGTGATCGATTTGATCATCTTGATCAGACGGTCGATCCCTTTTCCGATATCTGTTGGTGTTGCCTGAAAACGGATCTTAAGGTCATTCGTTCCAAGCATTAACACTACCAGATCGATCGGTCCGTGGCTGTGTAAACATGGATCTAAATATGTTGCACCATTTCTTCCTGGTCTTAACTCATCTTCAAAACTTGTTGTTCTGCCGTTTAATCCTTCCGGAATCACGATCGCAGAATCTTTCAGTTCCTTTTGCAAAATGGTTGTCCATCGTTCTTCATATTCATAACGGAATCCATTTTCCGGATTATAGCCATAAGTATTAGAATCTCCATAACAAACGATTGTCTTCATCTTTTATCTCCCATCAATATCAAACATGGTAAAAGCCGGAACACCTCTTCAGTGCTCCGGCATACCGCCAAGGGTTGTCATATTTTCATAAACATTTTCTGATCTTACTGTTCTTTTACAGTGTCTTGTACCTGCTCTTCGATCAGATCTGCAATATTCTTCTCATCGTCTTTGGCAACTTCTGTAATTGATTTTACAAGACCTGCCATCCCCTGAATCTCAGATGGGATAATGATCTTTGTAGCTTTTCCGTCAGCTGCTTTAGCAAATGCTTCTAAGCTCTTTAACTGGATGACTGCATTGTCAGCTTTGGCTGCCTTGATTGATTCAATACCCTGTGCATTCGCTTTCTGGATCGCACGGATCGCTTCTGCCTGACCTTCTGCTTCACGAATCGTTGCTTCTTTCTTCGCTTCCGCACGAAGGATTGCTGCTTCCTTATCTCCCTCTGCCTGAAGGACCATAGATTCTTTCTGTCCTTCTGCACGTAAGATCGCGGACTTCTTCTCACCTTCTGCGATCAGAATCGCTTCTCTTCGTTCACGTTCTGCTTTCATCTGTTTCTCCATGGCATCCTGAATGGCTGCTGGTGGAATGATGTTCTTAAGTTCCACACGGTTTACTTTGATTCCCCATGGATCTGTCGCAACGTCAAGTGTTGCTCTCATCTGTGTATTGATCGTCTCTCTGGAAGTTAATGTCTCATCTAATTCCAGATCACCGATGACATTTCGAAGTGTTGTAGCTGTCAGATTCTCGATTGCCATGATCGGGTTCTCTACACCGTAACTATATAATTTTGGATCAGTAATCTGAAAATATACAACTGTATCGATCTGCATCGTAACGTTATCTTTTGTGATAACTGGCTGTGGTGGGAAATCCACAACCTGCTCTTTTAAGTTGACTTTTCTTGCAACACGATCAATAAATGGGACTTTGACATGAAGTCCTACAGACCATGTTCCCTGATAAGCACCCAGTCGTTCTACAACATAAGCATGTGCCTGCGGCACGATACGCACTGTGGATGAAATGATCATCGCAAGCAATGCGATAACAATAATAAATAAAATAATCGACATAATCATCTTATACCTCTCTTTCTACGATCAGTTTCACGCCTCGGATTTCTTTTACGATCACTTCGCTGCCTTCTGGAATGATCTCTCCAGCCTCAAAGCTTCTCGCAGTCCAATCCTGGCCATTTAACTGAACCAACCCTTTGCTTTCCATGTTATTGATCGTTTCTTTGACAAGTGCTGTCTGTCCGATCAATGCATCGGTATTCGTTTTTTGCACCTTGCTGTTTAAATATCGTTTGGCAACTGGTCTTGTCAGTGCAAACAACAGACATGTTACCACGATAAATATCAACATCTGTACCCAAAATGGAACACCAAATAGTGCTACGATCGCTGCAACAACGGCTCCACCTGCAAACCAGATACTTGTAAGTCCAAGTGTCATAATCTCAACAAGTAAAAATACCGCGGATGCGATCAGCCAATAAACTGCATACATTTAATCCACCCCCTGTCTCTGGCGTCTTGCCTCATAAACTAAAAGGCCTGATGCCATGGCTGCATTTAATGATTCTACCTTACCACACATTGGAATCTTGATCTTCTTTTGTACTTTGTCTGTCAACTTATCTGTCAGACCATTTCCCTCATTGCCAATGAAAAATGCGGTTCCTTTTTGATAATCTTCCTTCGTATAGTCTGTTCCATTGAGATGTGCTGCATACGTGATGATATTCTTTTGTTTCATCGTTTCTGCAACTTCTAAAAGATCATCGACATAGACAAATGGCACACGAAATATTGATCCCATCGTGGAGCGCGTAACCTTTGGATTATAAATATCTACTGTATCATGACTCATGATAACACCATTGATCCCTGCACCCTCTCCTGTTCGAAGGATCGTCCCGAGATTCCCCGGATCCTGAAGATTCTCAAGCACCAGAAATAATGGTTTTTCCTGTTCTAGAAGATCTTCTAAAGAATATTTCATCATCTTCACCAGTGCAAGAACTCCCTGTGGTGTCATCGTATCGGAAATCTCTTTCATAACTTGAGGTGATACCAATTCCACATCCATATGTTCAAAAATCACTCTATGTTCGTTATAAAAATCTTCAGATGCATAGACTTTATATAAATATTCTTCTGGGATCTCTGTAAACATACGAATTCCCTCTACAAGAAATAATTCTTGTTTTCTTCTTTCTCTTGCACTCTTCTTTAATTTGATGATCTGTTTGATCTGCTTATTCTGAGTGGTTGTGATCATATTCTTATCCACCTCCGATCTATTATTTTCTTAATTTGACCAGATCTTCTTTCTTACCGATCAGCACAAGATTTTCCTCATCTTTGATCGGTTTCGTTGGATCTGGAGCCCCGTCAACACCACCTTCTCCTTCGATCGCGATGACGTTAACGTTATATTTTCCACGGAAATTAATGTCTACTAATGATTTGTTGATCCATTCTTTTCTTGCTGGTACTTTAACGATACTTGTGTCTGCAGAAAGATCAAACAGATCTGTCATACTTCCTCCAAGCAGATTGTTTGCGATCCTTGCTCCCATCTCTTCTTCTGGATAAACAATCTCATCGACTCCAACACGTTTTAATATCTCTCCTTTTAAAGTTCCGTCTGCCTTCGCAAGAACATATGGCACACCGATCTCTTTGACGATCATCAATGCCATAACACTGGAATCTAAATGCTCTGCCGTTGCGATCACAACTGCATCCATTCCTTCCAATCCGATGTTGTTCATCATTTCTTTATCAGATATATCCACACAGACTGCACAAGTTACTTTATCTGCGATATCTCTTACAAGATCCTCATCTTTATCAACTGCCAGTACTTCTGCTCCACCTTTAGCAAGTGACCTTGCGATGCTGCTTCCAAACTTTCCGAGTCCTAAAACTGCAACTGACTTCTTCATTCTTCTCCGTTACCTCCGTTGCGATATCATGTTATAATGTGAATCTATTTCACTTATAAGATCAGATCCTGTTCCGGATACATGACCATCTTTTTCTTATTCTTCTGTGAAAAACCGATCGCCATAGAAATCGGTCCGACACGCCCTAAGTACATGGTAATGATGATAATCACTTTCCCTGCGATTGTCAAATTCGGTGTCAATCCTTTGGTTAAACCAACTGTCGCGAGTGCTGATACACATTCATAGCATGAATCCATAAAAGTCCCGTGATCAAATACCAACAACAATAACACAGATGTCATCAGCACGATCAGGTTGATCACAATGATCGCAAGTGCCTTCGACAACAGATTCTGTGGAACTCTTCGTTTAAATAACGTAATTGATTCTTCTTGTTTTGCCACAGAGAGCACACAAAATACAAGAATTGCGAATGTCACTGTCTTGACACCGCCTGCAGTACCAGTTGGTGATCCTCCGATGATCATCAGAAACATAGAAACCAGCGAAGATGCATCCGTCAATGCGGCCTGTGCTACCGTCTCAAACCCTGCGGTACGTGTCGTCACAGACTGAAACAGTGATGCCTGTATCTTCTGTGGCAATGACAGACTCTCCATAGTTGCTGGATTATGATATTCAAACAGAAAGATCAATATTGTACCAAACAAGATCAAAAATGACGTAATGGATAACACGATCTTGGTCTGAAATCTCCATTGTTGTATCATCCTTTTTACAGGAACTTTATCTTTTACGATCTTTTTGAATCCCTGCCAAAGATCTTTCCATACAACAAATCCAAGACCTCCCAGGATGATCAGCCCCATTGTCGTAAAATTCATAACTGGATTCGTTACATAGCTTCGCAGACTGTCGTCTCTTACAATATCCATTCCTGCATTACAAAATGCCGAGATTGAATTAAAGATTGCTGCCCATATTCCATATCCAATGCCAAATTCCGGCACATACTGAGTCGCATAAAGAACTGCTCCAATTCCTTCTATGATCCCTGTCCCGATCAGAATCTTCTTAACTAATGGAACTAAACCTGTCATTGTATTAAGACCCATAGACTCCTGGATCAACATTCTATTTCCAAGAGTGATCCTCTTTCGAAGCATAAAAAACATTCCGGTTGTGATCGTAATGACACCAAGTCCTCCGATCTGTACAAGCAATATGATCACTGCCTGCCCAAATATACTCCAATGTGTCATTGTTGTCTCAACGATCAAACCCGTCACACACACAGATGTTGTTGCTGTAAATAATGCATCAATATAAGGCGTTGCCTGCCCGCTTTGTGTTGCGATCGGCAGTGTAAGCAGTATCGATCCTGCAAATATTGTAATTAAAAATCCAAGCAATATGACCTGTACCGGTCGTAACTCTTTCATAAAATAATGCTCCTATATAGAGAAATAGAGGAATCCTAGATAAACAGGATTCCTCTAAGATCATGTTTTATTTATTTTCCTAATAAATGTGCGATCTGAAGCTGATATTCATCGATATCTTTTGTCATTGCGAGTCCTTCGTCAATGTCCATATCCATGAATCTTCCGTTCTGGTATCCAACAACACGGTTTGTCTTTCCTGCACATAATAAGTCAACTGCGTAAGCACCCATCATAGAAGCGTATACACGGTCTTTTGCTGTTGGGCTTCCACCACGCTGCATATGTCCAAGGATCGTAGCACGTGTTTCAATACCTGTTGCAGATTCGATTCTCTTCGCCATACTGTAAGAATGTCCAACACCTTCGGCATTGATTACCATATGATGTGTTTTACCTTTTGCTCTGTTACGAAGTAAATGTTCAATGATCTGCTGTTCTACTTTAGGAAGGTTTCCATCAAAGCTTTCTGGGATCAGAATATCTTCTGCTCCTGTTGCCATACCACACCATAATGCGATATATCCAGCTCCACGTCCCATAACCTCTACGATACTACATCTTTCATGAGATGTTGATGTATCACGGATCTTGTCGATCGCTTCCATCGCTGTGTTAACAGCTGTATCGAATCCGATCGTATATTCTGTACATGCGATATCTAAGTCAATCGTTCCTGGAACAGCGATCGTGTTGATTCCAAGCGCTGCTAACTTCTTAGCTCCCTGGAAAGAACCGTCTCCACCAATAACTACCAATCCGTCGATTCCATGTGCTTTACAGATCTCAGCACCACGTTTCTGACCTTCTTCTGTCTTAAATTCTTCACATCTGGCTGTGAAAAGGATTGTACCTCCACGGAAAATCGTATCGGCTGTTTCTGTTGGTGTTAAATCGATGATGTCTTCGTTTAACAGTCCATTGTAACCTTTACGGATTCCCTTGACTTTTAATCCTCTTTCTTTACCAATTCTGGCTACGGCACGCACTGCTGCGTTCATAGCAGGTGCATCTCCACCACTTGTTAAAACTCCAATTGTTTTAATGTTTGGTTTTCCCATTTGCAATATCCTCCAATTATTAATCCATACAATTCTTAACTTGGCTTTTATTCTAATCCATTTAAAGAAATTTTTCAATAGTCTTTGTTATATTCCTAACGATCTAACCCGAATATTTTCTTTTCCATATCGTTTTTCGAGATCAAATAATAAATTCTCGTCACCAGAAACCATATAATCTCTCCCTAGACGGTTCACAGCACGTTCTGTTTTGCAATAGATCACCACTGGATTTTTACCGGGATAGGAAGTTAAAATACCTTTTAATGCATCCTCTTCTTTAAAAAATGCTTCTTTATCCGCAAATTGTACCCATAATTCCTGTCTGCTATCCTCAAAACTGATGATCTGATTACATATGACTTTGCTTTCTTCTTCAGAAATCTGTGTTGTTCCTTTGATAAATACTTTGGCATCTTCTCTTAAAAGAGACTGATATGTCGCATACTGTCTTGGAAATACGACAACTTCCACGGTTCCTCTTAAGTCTTCCAGTGTGATAAATGCCATATTCTGATTCTTCTTCGTAAGTTTCACACTCATCTCACTGATCAAACCGCCAATGATACAGCTTTCCCGATCGTGAATCTTTGTCTTTCCTGTTTCTTCATCGATCACAAAATCAGAAGTATGTGCTGTTACACTTCGTTCAAGGCGTTCTATATCATCCTCTAAAGGATGTCCACTGACGTAGATCCCAAGCACTTCCTTTTCCATGGCAAGTTTCTGCTCTTTCTCATATTCCCCAACATCTGGATAGGAAATCTGAAAAGACTGCTGGTCTTCTTCTCCAAGAAGATCCATCAGACTCATCTGTCCTGCGATCTCATTTTTCCGTTCTTTCTGGATACTATCGATCACACTGGCGTAGACGATCATCTGCTGCTTTCTTGTTACATGAAAACAATCTAAAGCTCCCGATTTGATCAGATTTTCTACAGTTCGTTTATTGATCTCTTTGCTTGATAATCGTTCCACGAGATCTTTAAAATCTCTGTATGGTCCATTTAAATTTCGTTCTCTTATGATCGCTTCAATGACTGGCCGTCCCAGACTCTTGATCGCAGTCAGTCCATAGCGGATATTTCCATGGTCTACAGAGAACGCACCCTCTCCATAGTTAATATCTGGTGGCAAAATCTTAATTCCTAATTTCTTGCAGGCATAACTGTATTCTGAAATCTTGTTTGTATTTCCAAGAACAGAGGTTAACAAGGCTGCCATAAATTCTACTGGATAATGGCATCTTAAATAGGCTGTACGATAGGCAACTACTGCATATGCTGCCGCATGAGATTTGTTAAATGCATATTTTGCAAAGTCTAACATCTCATCCCAGATCTGGTTCGCTGTCTTTTCATCAATACCGTTATTGATACATCCTGGAATTCCTTCTTCTTCATTTCCATAAACGAAATTCTGTCGTTCTTTGATCATGACATCGCCTTTTTTCTTGGACATCGCACGACGTACAAGGTCACTTCGTCCAAGTGTATATCCGGCTAGTTTCATAACGATCTGCATAACCTGTTCCTGATAAACGATACATCCATAGGTTGGCTCCAGAATCTCTTCCATCTGTTCACATTCATAATGTATACTTTCCTGATGATTCTTTCCCTCAATGTATCGTGGAATAAAGTCCATTGGTCCCGGTCGATACAAAGAAATTCCAGCAATGATATCTTCCATATTCTGTGGTTTTAGTTCTTTCATAAATGACTTCATTCCTGAACTTTCCAACTGAAACACACCTTCTGTATGACCATTTCCGATCATCTCATAAACTTCTTTGTCTGTCGGATCAATTTTCGTGATATCAAAATCCGGCACTTTTCTTCGCACCATTTTCTCTGCATCCTGAATGACTGTTAATGTACGAAGTCCCAAAAAGTCCATCTTCAACAGACCAAGTTCTTCAATCGTTGTCATCGTAAACTGAGTAACAGCTGCGTTATCTGCACCTGTTGCTAATGGCACATATTCATCAATCGCTGTCTTACCGATCACGACTCCAGCTGCATGCATGGAAGCATGTCTTGGAAGTCCTTCTAGTCTCTTCGACATATCGATCAGATAATGTGTTTCTTCGTCCTGCTCATAAGCATTTCTCAAGTCCTTGCTGATCTTTAATGCTTTATCGATCGTAATATTTAATTCATTTGGAACCATCTTTGATATTCCATCTACTTTTGCATATGGAATATCCAAAACTCTTCCGACATCACGGATCACGGCTCTTGCAGCCATAGTTCCAAAAGTGATGATCTGTACTACTTGATCTTTCCCGTATTTTCTTACAACATAATCAATGACTTCCTGTCTTCTCTCATAACAGAAATCCACGTCGATATCGGGCATGGATACACGTTCTGGATTTAAGAAACGTTCAAACAGCAGTTGATACCGGATCGGATCGATATCTGTGATCTCCAAACAGTAAGAAACGATACTTCCGGCTGCGGAACCACGACCAGGTCCCACTGCGATCCCATGTTCTTTTGCATAATGAATGAAATCCCATACGATCAGAAAATAATCAACATATCCCATATTTTCAATAGTTTTCAATTCATAATCCAGCCGCTCTCTTAATTCTTTTGTAATATTCGGATAACGACGTTTTAAGCCTTCTTCGCATAAATGGTTCAGATACGTAACTGCAGTGTATCCTTCTGGCACATCGTATTCTGGCACTTTCTGTTCTCCAAATACGATTTCAACATTACAACGTTTGGCAATCTTGCCTGTATTCTCGATCGCTTCTCTTGCATATGGAAACAATCTCTGCATTTCTTCCGGAGATTTTAAATAATACTGACCTCCTTCATAACGCATACGGTCTTCATCCTGTACTTTCTTCCCCGTCTGGATACAAAGCAGGATATCATGTGCCTCGGCATCTTCTTTAAATGTATAATGAATATCATTTGTAGCAACCAGATCAATTCCTGTCTCTTTTGACATCTTAAGCAGTGCCGTGTTTACTTTTGTCTGATCTGGAATTCCGTGATCTTGCAGTTCCAGGAAGAAATTGTCTTTTCCAAAAAGATCCTGTAATCTCAATGCCGTATTCTTTGCTTTTTCGTAGTTATTTTCACGGATATAAGTTGCAACTTCCCCAGCAAGACATGCACTTAATGCGATCAGACCTTCCTTGTATTCTTCCAGAACTTCATAATCTACTCGTGGCTTGTAATAAAATCCTTCAGTAAACCCCCTGGAAACGATCTTCATCAAGTTATGGTAACCCGTGTCATTTTGGGCAAGAAGTACCAGGTGATAGTATTTTTTATCTCCCTGACTGGCTTCTTTATCGAATCTCGAACCAGTTGTTACATAAATCTCGCATCCAATGATCGGTTTAATCCCTTCTGCTTTCGCTGCCCTGTAAAAATCGATCACTCCGTACATCGCTCCATGATCGGTGATCGCAATGCTGTCCATGCCAAGCTCTTTTGCCTGATGAACTAGCTCCTTGATCTTACTGGAACCATCCAGCAGACTGTATTCTGTATGGACATGTAAATGTGTAAAACTCATGAACCCTCTTTTCTAATATGTTTTTTGTATTTTCTGGCTATCATTTTATCATACAACTTCATTTTATGCTATAATCTGTAGATAACAGCATAAATTTTTTAAACCGTTATCATCAATCACACCTATGCTGAAATCTAACAGTGAAAGAAACGAGGTTTTCTATGGAGAATATAACAATTCAAGACATTTTAGAAGCAACAGACGGAACACTTTTATGTGGTGATCCTTCCATGAAGATTGACCACTTAAGTACGAATTCTATGGAGATTGGTCCTAACACTTTATTTGTACCGATCATCGGAGAACGTGTTGATGCCCATATTTTTATTCCTAATGCATTAAAAGAAGGCGGTGCCTGCTTAACACAAGAACATACAGAAGCTTCAGGAAATGCTCCATACATCAAAGTTCCTGATACTTTGACAGCCATGCAGCAGATTGCTGCCTATTACAGAAATAAAATGTCTCTTCCGATCATCGGCGTTACTGGAAGTGTTGGTAAAACAACAACCCGCGAGATGATCGCACATGTTTTAAAGGGCAAATACAAAGTATTTGAAACGATTGGCAATCAAAACAGTCAGGTTGGTGTTCCATTAACATTAGATCATCTGACATCCGAAGATGAGATCGGTGTTCTTGAGATGGGAATGAGTGAAAAGGGACAGATCACAACTCTTGGTAATATCATCCATCCAAACGTTGGTGTTGTCACAAATGTTGGTGTTTCACACATTGAGATGATGGGTTCCCGAGACAATATCTGTATCGAAAAATTAGATATCCAGAATGGTCTGCCTGAAGATGGTGTCCTATTCTTAAATGGAGATAATGATATGATCCGTAAACATATCGATTATGTCAAAAAACCATATGAATTTTACGGTTTCGCAGATGATTGTACTTACCGTGCAGAAAAAATCCGTGAAAAAGGTGGACAGACTTTATTTGAATTCCACTATGGTGATATGAAAGAACCTATCACTTTAAATGTACTTGGAAAGCATAATGTATCCAATGCATTAGCCGCCATTGCGATCGGACTCCGCTATGATGTTCCAATGAGTGCAATCAAGGCACAGTTATCCACATTTTCTGGTCAGCGACAGAATATTATCCACGTTAACGACTATATTCTGATCGATGATGCGTATAATGCAAGCCCCGATTCCATGAAAGCAAGTTTAAGTATTTTATCTGAATTTAAGACACGTGGAAGAAAGATCGCTGTCTTATCTGACATGTTAGAACTTGGACCAGATTCACCGGAATACCACAAAGAAGTGGGACATTTTATCGCTACAACAAAAGTGACAGATCTCTTTATCACTGGTGAACTTTCCAGACATTATATTGAGGAAGCATGGAAGGAAAATCCTTCTCTTCATACCCGTGCATTTTCTTCTAACGGAGAACTGATCGCTTTCCTTGAAACTTACTTAAAGAAGAACGATGTCGTACTGATCAAAGGCTCTAACGGTATGAATCTTAAGGAAGTAAGCAAAGCCTTAATGGCTTGATTGTATCAAAAATAGAACATTATTTCCTCTTGACATTCTTTTTTTACAGGACTATTATGAATGCAACGAAATACAGAATGCAATGAGCAGGACACATTGATATTTGAATTCTTTTTCAGAGAGTTGCCGGTTGCTGTGAGGCAATAAAGAACTTATGTCCATATCCCCTGCGAGCAGTCAACTGAACATGATGATTCATTAGTAAGTGCGACCGGAATCCTTCCGTTATCAAGGAGCACATTAAATGATGTGACTAAGGGATTACGATTTGAGTAATAAAAAGAAGTGGTACCGCGGAGAATATTCGTCTTCTGGAATGCTGAGCAAGCATTTCAGGAGATTTTTTTTACTCATTTTTATTGTATCCTGTGTTTTGAATACATTTTATTTTATGATAGAGTTTATTTTAAGAGGAGTGATTAAGAATGAATAGCTTAACAATCGTAGCAATCGCAATCGTCGTATTAGTTGCTGGTTATGCCCTTTACGGACGCTGGTTAGCTAAGACATGGGGAATCGATCCTAAAGCGAAAACCCCAGCTTACACACACGAAGATGGTGAAGATTACATCCCGACACCAAAAGCCGTTGTATTTTCCCATCAATTTTCATCCATCGCAGGTGCAGGTCCTGTTACCGGACCGATCATCGCCGCAATGTTTGGATGGCTGCCAGTTCTTCTCTGGCTGTTGATCGGTGGTATCTTCTTCGGAGCCGTTCAGGATTTTACAGCTCTTTACGCTTCTGTAAAGAATGAAGGAAAATCCATGGGTGTCCTGATCGAGAAATACATTGGTAAAACAGGAAGAAAATTATTTCTTCTGTTCTCCTGGTTATTTACTTTACTTGTAATCGCAGCTTTCACAGATATGGTTGCAGGAACATTTAACGGATTCACAGTAACAGGTGCTAAAAGTTCACCAAACGCTGCCGCTGCTTCTATCTCCATGTTATTTATCTTAGGAGCTGTTGTTTTCGGATTATTCACAAAATATGTAAAACCAAACCAGAAAGTAGAATTTGTTGCAGGACTTGTATTACTGCTCGTTATGTTAGCCGTTGGTATTGCCTTCCCATTATATTTTACAAAAAATACATGGATCGCAGTCGTTATGGTTTACTTATTCCTTGCATCTGTTATGCCAATGTGGCTAATGATGCAGCCTCGTGACTATTTAAGTACCTTCTTATTAGTCGGAATGATCATCGGTGCTGTTCTTGGTGTATTTGTTGCCCATCCAGCAATGAACTTACCAGCATTCAGCGGATTTAATGTTGGTGGAAAAAGCTTATTCCCTACATTATTTATCACGATCGCCTGTGGTGCTGTTTCAGGATTCCACAGTTTGGTATCTTCCGGAACATCATCTAAAACAGTCAGCAATGAAAAAGACATGCTTTGTGTTGGATATGGATCTATGATGGTAGAATCTTTATTAGGTGTTATCGCCTTAGTTGTTGTCGGTGCAGCAGCTGTCGGTGGTAAAATGCCTGAAGGAACACCATTCCAGATCTTCTCAGGAAATGTAGCTGGATTCTTAACACTACTTGGAATCCCTAAACATGTAGCTACTTGCTTTATGACAATGTGTGTTTCTGCACTTGCATTAACATCCCTTGACTCTGTAGCAAGAATCGGACGTATGTCATTCCAGGAATTATTCATGGGAGAAGCTGCTGATGGCTCTGATCTTACAGGGGTAAGAAAATTATTTACAAACAAATATTTCTCAACTGTTATCACATTATTCTTCGGATTCTTATTATGCTTAGGTGGATACAACAACATCTGGCCATTATTCGGAGCAGCAAACCAGTTATTAGCATCCTTAGTACTGATCGCATTATCTGTCTTCTTATTAACAACAGGAAGAAAAGGATGGATGTTATACGCACCTATGTGCATCATGTTAGTCGTAACATTTACAGCTCTTGTACAAGCTGTTATCGGAATCTTTACTAAGATCTTTGTAACAGGTGGATTCGTATTTATGATCGATGGATTACAGTTGATCGTCGCTTTACTTCTGATGGCACTTGGACTTATGGTTGCAGTTTCCTGCTTTAAGAAACTGTTCCAGAAAAGCCATGAAGGAGCAGATAATAGATCTACACATGCAACTGTGTAAATTTTAATTGTATGACGGAAATGTATTAAGTATTCATAAAAATATAAAGAAAGATAGAGGTACGAAAAACGAATTTCATTTCGTACCTCTATCTTTCTTTATATTTTTATGAATACCTGAAGACATTCTCGTATAAAATTAAAAATTTCCAAACAGAAGGATTGTATGTTGAAGGTTATCTGTTTTCAATTTTTGTAGTGGTAAACAGATATTTATTATAAATACCAATAACGTTTAACCTACATCTATCAGCTTGAATTTTCCAATCTTGTAATTGTCCACACTCTAGACTTCAGGTATATGATAAAAAATAAATAAACGATCGGAAGCGCAGCATTGGAATTTTGCCACGTTTTTTACGGATTCGCAGCCGGCTTGGTGCGTTGTTTGAGCCTCAAAGAGTTTCTGTTTTGAATACCCTTGAAGGCGAGTTACGCAAGGAAAGCCGGCGGATCAGCGATCTGTAAAAAACGTGAGGAAAATTCTCTAGCTGCTCTTCCGATCGTTTATTTATTTTTTATCATATACTCGAAATCTAAAGTTGGCCAACTCTACAAATTAAAACTTCTCTATGTACCCCTGCACAAGGATAAA
>JAHZAT010000080.1 GCA_019423795.1 Clostridiales bacterium | reverse complement strand
ATCGGAACCAGAGTTGCGAAGATCGCCCAGGCATTTGGATGTGAAGTTTACGCATATTCAAGGACAGTAAAAGATCTTCCAGGAATTCAATTTGTGGGGTTAGAAGAACTTTTATATAGTTGTGATATCATTTCATTGCATGTACCTTTAAATGAATCAACAAAAGGTTTGATCGGTAAAGATGAAATCGCATTGATGAAACCAGATGCAGTTTTGATCAACACGGCAAGAGGTCCGGTTGTTGATAGTGAAGCATTAGCTGAAGCACTCAATAACGGTAAGATTGCAGGAGCAGCCGTTGATGTCTTTGAGAATGAACCGCCGGTATCAAAAGATCATCCACTCTTACATGCAAAGAATCTGATCGCGACACCACACGTTGCATTTGCAACAAAAGAAGCATTGGTAAAACGTGCGATCATTGATTTTGATAATGTGAAATGTTGGATGGAAGGAAAACCAGTCAATGTAATGAATTAAATTTTATAAATAGTCGAATATACATTAAGAGAAACAAGATAAATGGGGAGAAATAAAGTGAAAAAAGTGATGAAAAAGCTGTGCGTATGTACGCTTTCAGCTGTTATAGGAATGTTATCGATTCAGATCATGCCCGTATCAGCAGCAAGTAAGACTGGCATGGGAAAGATAACGAATAAGATAAACAAAGCAGGATATAATTTATGGGGCGGATACGATTCACCGGAAGAAGCAGCAACATATGACATTGATTTCTATGATTCTGGCATCAATGCAGGTGTTGCTGTTGGCGGAAATATTTCATTAAAATATAACGATTCTTATGATTATGGAGATAATCTGAAATATAACTGGCAGATCGTCAATGGAAATGATCATATTGCGATGGAGGTATCAGCAGATCAGAAGACTGCAAGGATTACAGGAAGATCCATAGGAGATGCAACAGTCCGATTAAATATCATAACAGATGAAGGAACAGAATATCAAAGTATTGAAACAAAAGAAATGCATATCCAGATTTCCAATCCGAGATTAAAGAATAACAAACTTGCAACGGTTCTTTATAACGAAGGGAAAGTTGAATTAGAAGGCAACTCGACGAATGGACAAGAACGCATTATCTATCGAGCAGATAATAACCATAATTTTTATGTATCGGATGATGGGACATTTTACGGATATGCAAAACAAACCAGAAAGATATACGTATATGTAGATGGAATTTGTCTGGAAGCAACTGTAAAGTGCACAGATCCACAATATAGAGCCAGTTGTATTCTGAAAAAAGGGCAAAAAGTATCTTACAAAGTATCAGGAGCCAGCGGATATACACCAGTTACATATAAAGTTGGAAATACAAAATATGCATCTGTATCATCAAATGGATTAACAAAAGGAAAAAAATACGGAAGGACAACCTTAACGATCAGTGCTGATAATGTGAGTGTATCTTTTAATATTTATATCTTAAAATCCAAAGTATACAAAGGAGTCAGTAAAGCTCAAGCGATCTGTAAGACAAAACCAAGATACAGTCAGGCAAAACGAATGCGGAAAGGTTATGTGGACTGCAGTTCTTTTGTGTGGAAATCTTATAAACCATATGGTGTGAATTTTGGAAGTAAGAGCTATGCACCAACAGCTGCAGATATTGCTAAATGGTGTGGAAAAAAGAAGAAATTATTAAAACTTTCTACATATAACGGAAAATCAGACAGA
The DNA here is from genome assembly GCA_019423795.1 of Clostridiales bacterium. Taxonomy (GTDB): domain Bacteria; phylum Bacillota; class Clostridia; order Lachnospirales; family Lachnospiraceae; genus Anaerostipes. The sequence goes on along the minus strand of JAHZAT010000080.1, from coordinate 3,413 downwards.
TTACTTCCGGGAGATCTAATCTTTTACCGTAAACGAAGTGGAAAGAATGGAAGATATAAAAATATCGACCATATCGCCATGTATGTTGGAAATGACACGATCGTACATGCAGATGGAAGCAGTGTGTCTTACAGCTATCCATGGTACCGCAAAGTTGCAGCAATCGCCAGACCAGTAAAATAAAAGAAAAATATAAAGATAAAGAAGTACAAAAGGCAGATAACAAGGATACAAAATTCTTGCTATCTGCCTTTTAGGATGGTACAATATTGGTGTAACTGAAATGGGAGCTTAAAAGGTGATACCTTAGCTGAGAGGAAACGAGAGTTTCGACCATGGACCTGATACGGATAATGCCGTCGTAGGGATTTGGATGCTATGAATACAAGACGAACTGTAAAGCAGCATCACAGGCTTTTTAAAGTTTGTCTTTTTTTATCTCAACAAGACAGAATGATGATAAAATAAACAAAACCGAATAAGAGTCTCCCAAAATCTTATATTTTGGAGGTTTTCAATCATGAAGTACACAACACAGATGAACGCAGCAAGACAGGGAATTGTAACGAAAGAGATGGAAGCAGTTGCTGCCTATGAAGGAATTGACGTGAAAGACCTTATGGCAGAAGTTGCGGCTGGAACTATTGTCATCCCTGCAAACAAGAACCACAAGTGTTTAAAGCCATTTGGAATCGGGAATTCTTTGAAGACAAAGATCAATGTAAACCTTGGAACATCCAGAGACTGTCTAAACTTAGATGTTGAGATGGAGAAAGTTAATAAAGCCGTAGAGATGGGTGCAGAAGCTATCATGGATCTTTCTTCTTTTGGACATACTCATGTATTTCGTAAGAAACTTGTCGATGAATGCCCAGCAATCCTTGGTACCGTACCTATTTACGATGCGATTGTTTATTACAATAAAGCATTAAAGGATATCACATCTCGTGAATGGATCGATGTTTTTAAGATGCATGCAGAAGATGGTGTAGATTTTATGACGATCCATTGTGGGATCAACCGAAACACAGCGGAACGTTTTAAGGCAATGAAACGTAAGATGAACATTGTGTCTCGTGGTGGTTCTCTGATCTTTGCATGGATGGAAGCAACAGGCAATGAGAATCCATTCTTCGAATACTATGATGAAATCCTTGATATCTGTAACGAATATGATGTAACGCTAAGCCTTGGCGATGCATGTCGTCCAGGATGCCTTGCTGATGCAAGTGACATTTCACAGATCGAAGAATTAGTAACATTAGGAGAATTAACAGCACGTGCATGGAAGAAGGATGTACAGGTTATGATCGAAGGACCTGGACATATGCCAATGGATCAGATTCAGGCGAATATGAAGATCCAGCAGACGATCTGTCATGGAGCACCATTTTATGTTCTTGGACCTCTGGTAACAGATATTGCACCTGGATATGACCATATCACATCTGCAATTGGTGGAGCGATCGCTGCAGCTTCTGGAGCAAGCTTCTTATGTTATGTAACACCAGCAGAACATCTGCGTCTTCCAAATGTCGATGATGTGAAAGAAGGAATCATGGCTTCCAAGATCGCAGCACATGCAGCAGATATTGCCAAAGGTGTAAAAGGCGCTATGGATTGGGATAACCAGATGGCAGCTGCGAGACAGAAACTTGACTGGGAGAAACAGTTCGAACTTGCTCTTGATCCTGAAAAGGCAAGAAGATACCGTGCAGAATCAACACCAGAGAGAGAAGATACATGTACAATGTGTGGAAAGATGTGTTCTGTACGTAATATGAATGCCGTCCTTGCCGGAGAAGATGTGGACGTCATCTAAATAGAATTCAGCATCCAGGCTGGGAATCCTGCCATGCAGGATTCATATCTAAGATCTCCGGCAGAGCCAGATACATATCCTTACGTATCTGAATATATATGAAAGAAGGTACTTAATATTATGAGTAATGAAAGAAGTGGATTCTCGAGCCGTTTAGGGTTCGTTCTTGCAACGGCTGGGTCTGCCGTAGGTCTTGGAAACATCTGGAGATTTCCATATCTTGCAGCCAAGTATGGCGGAGGAACATTTTTATTAACTTATCTGATCCTTACATTAACATTTGGATTTTCACTGATGATCACAGAAGTTGCCCTTGGAAGAAAGGCAGGAACCAGTGCGATCCGTGCATTTGGACACTTTAGCAAGAAGCATACATTTATCGGATATCTTACAACGATCATTCCGTTTATTATCTTCCCGTACTACTGTGTTATCGGTGGATGGGTTACAAAATATGCACTGATATCGCTTCAGGGAGGGATTCATAATGCCGCCTCTGATACATTCTTTACAGGGTTTATCAGCAAATCAGCGGAACCTATGATCTGTGTTCTTGTTTTCCTGATCGCTACAACAGTGGTTGTTGCAGGAGGAGTCAAAGGCGGAGTAGAACGTGTCAGCACGATCATGATGCCAGTTTTGATCGTCTTGTTGATCGGAGTTTCTTTATTCTGTATCACAAGACCAGGGGCGATGGCTGGAGTTGCATATTATTTAAAACCAAGTTTAAAAGGATTTGGTCCGACAACGATCTTAGCTGCACTTGGACAGTTATTTTATTCGATGTCCCTTGCTATGGGTATTATGATCACATTCGGATCATATATGCCAAAGAAAGCTGACCTTGAGAAATCAGTCACACAGGTTGAGATTTTTGATACAGGGGTTGCTTTCCTTGCAGGACTTATGATCGTACCAGCTGTGTTTGTATTCTCAAACGGAGATTCATCCATGCTTGCAAAAGGTCCATCTTTGATGTTTGTGATGCTTCCAAAAGTATTTAACAGTATGGCTTTTTCAAGTGTTATTGCAGCAGTATTCTTTATTTTAGTGTTACTTGCAGCACTTACCTCTTCCATTTCGCTGCTTGAGACACTCGTAGCAGTTCTGATGGATAAGTTCCATATGAAACGAGGAACTGCATGTATTACAATGTTTATCATTGCTCTGTTACTAGCAGTTCCATCATCTTTAGGATTTGGAGCATGGAGCAATATTACGATTTTAGGATTTGACTTCCTTGATTTCTTTGATTTCATCAGTAACAGTGTATTAATGCCGATCGCAGCATTCTTAACATGTTTATTTGTCGGTTATATCATCAAGCCAAAAGTAATTGTTGATGAAGTTGAAAGCTCTGGGGAATTTAAGAGAAAATCACTATTCCTTATTATGGTTAAGTATATTGCACCAATTTGCATTGTTGCGATCTTAGTATTCTCAGTACTTGAAGGATTAGGATTTATTACAGTTTAATACAGAAGATATAGAAACGCACAGATGACTACTTAACATTTTGTGCGTTTCTGTTTTATTAGGAGGTGTTTAACTGTTAAAATAATCTTATAAAAAATTATAAATATGTGTTGGA
>JAHZAT010000008.1 GCA_019423795.1 Clostridiales bacterium | reverse complement strand
TCTGTCCATAGAGGACCCATTCTCTTCTATTCATCTTCTTTTTGTTCCCCTTTATGAAGATTTTCTAAATATTCTCTCCAATCGAAGACACCTTCCACCGATGCGATCGCAACTTCGATCATGGAGTGATCTGGTTCTTTCGTTGTCAGTCTCTGAAGTGCCAGTCCTGGTTTTGAAAATATCTGAACAAGCGGGTGGTCACTGCTTCCTGCCAGCCGGATAAATTCATAGGAAACACCAGCTACCAATGGTAAAAATAATAATCTTAATACGATTCGTAACCAGATGGTATCCACTCTGATAAAGAAGAAAAATACCATACTGATGATCATAACGATAAAAATAAAACTTGTTCCACATCTTTTGTGTAATCTTGAAAAGTTATCCACATTTTCAGGAGTTAAAGGAACACCTGCTTCTAAACAGTTGATCGTTTTATGTTCTGCACCATGATACATGAAGACTCTCTTGATGTCTTCCATTCTTGAGATCAACACAATGTATCCAAGAAATATCGCTATTCGGATAATACCTTCCATAAATAAAATCACATATTCATTCCTGATCAGCTTTCCGAGTGCTTCGGATGCGATGTATGGAAGGATCATAAATAATCCGATGGAAATTGCCAGTGAAAATACCAGTACGATTCCCATGATGATCTTCTCTGCTTTCTCTCCAAGAATCTTTTCTAAGAGCTGTTCTGTCCTGCTCTCTGTTTGTTCTTCTTCGTCTTCGTAAAAAGATGCAGAATAATTCAGTGTCTTCATCCCGATTACCATAGATTCCAGGAAATTTGCCATTCCTCGAAAAACTGGTAATTGAAATAATGGATGTTTCTCTGCGAAGCTTACGCATTCTTCTACTTTCGTCTCTATCTTGCCATTGGGCTTTCGCACGGATACTGCATAACGATCCATATTCTTCATCATTACGCCTTCGATCACTGCCTGCCCGCCTATACGAACCGCCATTGTTGTCTCCTATATTTCTATGAGATTTTTCTCGTTACATAAAAAAAAGGTTGAGATTTCGATAACCTCAACCTGATTTCTTACTTTTCTACTTAACACCATATTTACGATTGAACTTATCAATACGTCCACGAGCCTGAGTAGCTTTCTGCTGTCCTGTGTAGAATGAATGACATTTTGAGCAGATTTCTACGTGGATATCTTCCTTTGTAGATCCTGTTACGAATTCGTTACCACAGTTACATACTACTTTTGCCTGATAATACTTTGGATGGATTCCTTCACGCATGTTCTTTCACCTCTTCTAAAAAATTTGTTGGATTTTGCCAACATTTACATACTTTGACTTTCGTCATTTCTTGTTTTATAAACAGCTTTTTTATTCTATCACAATTTATTTGAAATTGCAATTACTTTTTTTATTTTCTTAATAATGATCGTTTGGTTAGTGCTACAAATTCTTTGTTGTTTTGGGTTCGTTTAAATAAATCTAACATCTGTTCCATAAATTCTTCCGAACGGTTTCCGGATAATTCTTTGTGAAGTGCTGTGACAACTTCTCTTTCATCTTTGGTAAGCAACAGCTCTTCTCTTCTTGTTCCTGATTTGGCAATATCAACCGCTGGGAAGATTCTTTTTTCTGCCAGACGACGGTTTAAGACTAATTCCATATTACCTGTTCCCTTGAATTCTTCAAAGATCACGTCGTCCATCTTGCTTCCTGTCTCTACGAGTGCTGTGGCAAGGATGGTAAGACTTCCGCCTTCTCTCATATTTCTGGCTGCACCGAAAAATTTCTTCGGCATATAGAGAGCGGCTGGATCAAGTCCACCAGTTAATGTTCTTCCGCTTGGCGGTACTGTAAGGTTGTAAGCTCTTGCAAGTCTTGTGATACTATCTAATAAAATTACGACATCTTCTTTATGTTCTACGAGACGTTTTGCACGTTCTAATACCATCTCTGACACTCTCTTGTGGTGTTCTGGTAATTCATCAAATGTGGAATAAATAACTTCAACGTTCTTTCCTTCGATAGATTCTTTAAAATCTGTGACCTCTTCTGGTCGTTCATCGATCAATAATACGATTAATTTGATATCTTTATAATTCTGGCTGATACTTTGTGCCATTTGTTTTAACAGTGTTGTCTTTCCTGTCTTTGGAGGCGATACGATCATTCCTCTCTGCCCTTTTCCAACGGGTGATAGCAGGTCAACCATTCGCATTGGTATGGATGATCTCTCTGTTTCCATTCCTAATCTTTCGTTAGGGAAGATTGGTGTCAGATCTTCAAAATGCTGTCTTCTCGCTGCCATTTCTGGCTTATATCCATTGACAGATTCTACGAATAATAAGGCACTGAATTTCTCACTCTGGGTTTTGATACGGATCGCTCCTGTTAAGATGTCTCCTGTTTTTAAATTGAATTTGCGAATCTGAGCCGGAGATACATAGATATCATTCTCCCCTGGAAGATAGTTTTCACATCGGATGAAACCATACCCGTCTGGCATAACTTCCAGAATCCCATGTGCTTTTTCTCCGCTGTCCAGACTTTTTATATTCTTTGGAAATTCTTTCTGGTGATGTTTTCTTTCTTGATGCTCTGAATGAGATTGTTTTGGTTCACGTTGTATCTGCGGTTCTTCCTTTTGTTTTGATTGTTCCTGATCATAGTTTTCTAATACTTCGATCAGTTCTTTTTTCTTTAAGGTCGAAATACCCTTTATTTTTTTTTCTTTGGCAATTTCACGTAATTCAATTACCGACTTTTTTTCATATGTCATTCTATCTTGCTCCTTTTACCTGGGAAAATGGATGAATTATCCTTTAACGATCGATCCAGATTTGTGTTTTCTTTATTCTAGCATAGTTTTTCAGATATTTCCAATCATTTGTCTTCTTAATTTTTTTAAGATCCTTTTTTCTATTCTTGAAACTTGTACCTGTGAAATATGAAAGATCTTCGCAATTTCTTGTTGAGTTTTTCCTTCAAAATATCTGTAATAGATCATTTGCTGTTCTTTCTGCTCCAAATGTTTCATAGCTTCTTTTAATAGAACATGATCTACCACTTTCTCAGATTCATTTTCTCCTTTTGATAACTTATCCAGCAGAGAAATCTCACTGCCATCCTTCTGATATGCACTCTGATGAATGGATTCTACTTCATTGCTTGCCTCTAAGGATGTTACGATCTCTTCTCTTGTGATTTTCGTGATCTCACTGATTTCTTCGATCGTTGCTTCCCTTTGATACTGTTGGCAAAACTTTTCTCTTGCTTTCATGATCTTGTATACATTTTCTTTTAAAGATCTGCTGACTTTGATCATACCATCATCTCTTAGGAATCTACGAATCTCTCCTGTGATCATCGGTACTGCATAAGTCGAAAATTTCACGTCATAAGACAGGTCAAACTTGTCCACGGCTTTCATAAGTCCAATACTTCCGATCTGAAACAGATCCTCAGACTCATATCCTCTGTTTGTAAATCGTCTCACAACACTCCAGATCAATCCAACATTATTAAGAATGATCTGCTCTCGTGCTGCTTCGTTTCCTTCTTTGGTAAGCCGTAACAGTTCCCTCGTCTTATCCATTCAGCTTGTCTTGATCTCCTATTTTCTTTGTCATGATCACTGTCGTTCCTTCTCCTTGTTTTGAAATAACTTCTACTTGATCCATAAATGCTTCCATAAAAGAAAATCCCATTCCAGTCCTTTCTTCTTCTGGTTTTGTTGTAAACATCGGTTCCATCGCTTTCTTGACATCTGGAATTCCGATACCCTGATCTTTAATCTCTATTCGCAGGATTCCATTCTGATCGGAAAGATCCATACTAATCTTTCCATCTGGGTCGTGATACGCATGTACAATACAGTTTGTCACTGCTTCTGACACTGCGGTCTTGATATCATCCATTTCTTCCATATCCGGATCAAATTTCATGATATAAGCAGCCGTCACAATTCTTGCGATTCCTTCATTTTCTGAGTCACTGTTAAATTCTAAATGCAACATTTCTTATCCTCCCATTTCTCTATATTTCTTCTATCAGTTGATGCAATCCTGCCATATGAATGATCTTTCTTACTGATGCACTCATATTGCTGACTTTCACCGTTCCTCCCATCGCCTGTACCTGACGATATCTTCCTAAGATCACTCCAATCCCTGAACTATCGATAAATCCTGAATTTTTAAAATCAAACTCAATATCTTTGATCGGATATGATTTTAAAATGATATCGCATTTATGTTTTACTTTCTTCGCTAAGTGATGATCTAGATCACCATCCAGATAAATATATAAAACCCTGTTTTCTATCTTGTATTCTGTTGCCATATTCTGATCGCTCCTTCCTGCTCTTTGCTATGATACGTTCCTTTCCAAGATCATCTTGAATTTTCTGATAGGAAATAAAAAAGAAAGAAGTTCAAACTTTCGCTTGTTCTTCTTCCTTTATCTTTTGTTTATAAACTTGTATTCTGTGTAATATTAATTATAAACTTTTGGCACTCTTTTTACCCATTGCATCAATTCGACTCTTCGCATTGATTGCCTGAGATGTTCCTGGGAACTTTTCGATGATCGTCTGATATGTCTTCTTCGCATTCTTCTGATCGGAAGCACCTTCATAAGCTTTGGCAAGGTAATCATATGCATAACGGTTTGTATCGCTGACTTTGATCGCTTTCGTTAAATAAGAGATCGCTGTCTTGTAGTCTTTTGCCCAGTATGCATTCTTTCCTTTGCTGTATAATCCAGTTCCTGCACTTGGATATACCTTTGCTGTCAGATCTTTGTAGATTGCTTTCATATTCTTTGTTGTTAGTTTCTTACTGTCAATATCTAATAACGCATCTGCAGATCCTGTATAATCACGATCGCTGTATTTCTGTAAGGCACTTAACAGTAGATCATAGACACCGTCTTTCTTGCTTGTTCCAATGTACTCATCTAATTCATCTTCTGCTTTCTTCTGTGCTGCCTTTGCTTCTTTAACTTTCTTCTCGCTTGCTTTCAACTGTGTGTCTTTGGCAAGGATCTGTTCTTTATAATCTTCTACCTGTGTAGAGTTCTTATGACTGAAGCTTGCACGTACTGTTGGATAGATCAAAACTGCTGCCACGATCACACCGATCACAATTCCTGTTACCATGTAAAACATCGGGCTCTTTCCAGCTTCGTTTTCCTGAATTGAAGAAATATTAAATGGATTCTTCTTTTTCTTTGGTTCTTCTGGCTGGCTCACAACTTTTTTCTTCTCTTTTTTCTTCTTGTCTTTCTTCTCTGGCTCAGTTGTCTGTGGCTCTTCTTCGACTACTTTTGTCTCAAATTCTTTGCCATATTCCACTGCTGATTCGTTGTTTGGATCGATCTTTAAGATCGTATCAAGGAATGTTCTTGCATTATCATAATTCTCTCCCTTGATGGATAATAATGCCATTAAAAGATATGCATCTACAAAATTAGGAATAGCTGCCACAACATTCTTTAACTGTAACATCGCAAGGTCATCATTCCCTTGCTTGGCGTAGTTTAATGCCTGATTGTATTTCTTGATCATCTGGTTGGCTTTATATAATTCTGTCTTATTCTTCTTGATCTCTTCTAATTCTTTCCCATATATATTCTCTTCCGCTTCTTCCAAATCTGCACATGGTTGAAACTTGGCTAATTCTTCGTTAAAGTCTAACATTCTCTTCCTCCTGATTTATAAACTCTTTGGCCATGCCTGCCAGATAAAAAGATCCGACAACAAAGCATACCGTTGTTTCCTGATTCCTGTCTATCATCTTACGAAAAGCATCCTGAAATTCTGCTTCATCGATTCTTCTCTTATGAATCCCCACTGTATAAAAGGCTTCAATCTCTGGAATTGTCTTCAGAATGTTCTTCATGTATTCTTCTTCATTCTGATGAGATGCTGCAAATAAGATCCGCTTCTTCATTCCATGGTAGTTTGCCTCCACAGTCTGTACAAATCCTTGCATTCCTTGGATATTGTGCGATACATCCACAATGATCCCTGGTGCGATCTCTTCCATCCTTCCGCTGATCCTGATCTGGCTCAGTGCTTCATAGATCTTATCTTCATCGAGTCGTCCACAGATAAGTTCTGCTGTCTGCAATGCTGCTGCAAGATTGGACTTCTGAAATTCTCCTGCAATGTTGGTCCGCACATCTCTTTCCTTATCATACGCATTGGCATTTAAAAAATCAATATATTTTCCTGCTTTTTCTTTAAAATTAAGATTATCTTCAGAAATGTCATAAATTCGTGATTTTTTCTGCCTTGCTTCTTCAGAAAGGATTTCTTTTACCTTGGGTTCCTGTTCTATTGTCACAACTGGAATTCCTGGCTTAATGATCCCTGCTTTGTGTGTTGCGATCTCTTCCAATGTTTGTCCCAGAAATTCCATATGATCTTCGCTGATTGAAGTAATCACACTGACCTTCGGACAGATAACATTGGTAGCATCATATCTTCCACCCATTCCTGTCTCGATCATACAGATATCTGGTTGTTCTTCCTGAAAGATCACCATCGCCATCAGAAATACTGCCTCAAAAAATGATGGGCTGTTCTTTCCTTCTGTTATTCCAGTTTCAATGGCATGTCTTACCTTCACCGCAGCTGATGCAAATCGTTCATCACTGATCTCTTTCGCACACAGCTTGATTCGTTCATTGATCTTCACAACATGTGGCGAGGTAAAGGAAGCTGTCTTCTTTCCATGCTGGGTAAGGAGTGCTTCTAAAAATGCACAGACGGATCCTTTTCCATTCGTCCCTGCTACATGGATCATATGCAGCTCTTTTTGAGGATTTCCCAATCGTTCTAAAAAGTATTTTATATCTTCGAGAGAAGATTTTGTGGCGAATCCTGCGATTTTGTATAAATATTTTACAGACTCTTCATAAGTCATGGTCATTTCTTCTGTTAGCATAATTCACCACTCAGTACTGCTTTCAATACCTGAAGTACTCCATCTTCTTTGTAAGATGGTGCTACAAAATTCGCTGCTTCTTTTACTTCATCTCTGGCATTCTCCACTGCAAAACTGTGACTTGCACGTTTTAACATCTCGATATCATTTAAATTATCTCCAAATGCCAGTGTTTCATCTGGTGTGATTCCGTATTCTTCCTGAAAATGTCTTAAGGCACTTCCTTTGTTCGCACCTTTGTTGGCGCAATCAACCCAGCATTTTCCGGATACTACAACATTCATCTTCTTGCCCCATCGTTTGATGAACTCATCCCCAACTACATCTTCGGCGCAATTGTGATGAAAAATACTCATCTTACATACACCTTCTGGATTCCCTAAAACATCATCTACGAGATCACCTCTGTAGCCATAGTCTCCGACCAGATGCTGGTAAATCCCGATATTCTCCATATATGTCATGTTATCTTTATTGATCGCAATCTCACATCCTGGGAACTGTCTTGCTTCTTCAATATAAGTTCTTACGATCTCTGGGTCGATCACATCTACATATTGATAATCTTTGGAATGAATACAAGTTCCATTTTCTGAAATAAAACTGATGTCATCAAGTACTGGCGTGAATACTTTCTCGATACTTGCTCTCTGACGGCCGCTTGCCGCTAACACGATCGTTCCCCTTCGTTTCAGTTCTTTGATCACGTCATAATATTCCGGATTCAGATCCAGTGTCCCATCTGCCACTAATGTTCCATCAATGTCTGTTGCGATTAGTTTGATCATTTGTTTTCCTTTCTTTTCTCCATATACATGCTGTATCATTATTTCAAAAAGGCTGCCATACTTTGTACAGCAACCTTTGTTTTATTTGTCTTTTTCCAGATCGTATGGTGTCACCTGATATACATAATAATTCAGCCAGTTATAATACATAGCATTTGCATGACATCTCCATGACTTCACTGGTTTCTTCGTTGGATCATCATCTTTGTAATAATTCTTTGGTATATCTGGATTCAGTCCTCGTTTCACATCCCTTACATATTCATAATGCAGTGACATCACATCATATTCTGGATGTCCTGTGACAAATACCTGACTTCCTGTGGAATTCAAAATAATGTATGGTCCTGTCTCATCTGATTCTGCTACGATCGTTAATTCTTTATTCTTGCGGATCGCTTCTCCGTCAACTCCTGTATTTCTAGAGTGTGGCACGTAGAACTTATCATCAAATCCTCGAATAATAGGAAGTTTATTATGTAATGGATGGTGTTCATAAACACCTGAAATCTTCTTATTCAAGATATGTTTCTTGATCCCATAGTGATAATAAAGTCCTGCTTGTGCTGCCCAGCAGATATACAAAGTTGATGTGACATGTGTCTTGGACCATTCCATGATCTCAACAACTTCATCCCAGTAATCAACTTCTTCAAATTCTTTTAACTCTACTGGTGCTCCTGTAATGATCAGTCCGTCAAAACGTTTGTCTTTGATCTCTGAGAAATAATTATAAAATTTCTCCATATGTGACTCTGATACATGAGTCGGAACATAAGATTCTGTCTGTAAAAATGTGATATCTAACTGTAATGGTGTATTTGATAAACTTCTCAGCAAATGAAGTTCTGTGTCTAATTTGTTTGGCATCAGATTTAAAATTGCAATCTTTAAAGGCCTGATATCCTGTGTACATGCCCTTTCTTTATCCATCACAAATACATTTTCTTCTTCTAAGGCTGCCTTCGCCGGCAGATCGTTGTCTATTCGAATTGGCATTTTATCAAATCTCCTTCTCTTTTTTTCGATTGCTTTTTAAGCTGACAGCATTTTTCCTGTCAGATATTTATTATAAAACTCTTGCATTTTTTATGCAATCTATATTTATTATCGTCCGATCAGATTAAGGAAATCTTCTTCGCTCAGTATTGGAATGTTTAATTCCATCGCTTTCTTATTCTTTGATGACTGCGACATTTTGTCATTGTTGATCAGATAGTCTGTTTTCTTTGACACTGATCCTGTGACCTTGCCTCCCATCTGCTCAATCTCTTCCTTTAGTTGTTTTCTATTATCAAAATGATCAAGTGATCCTGTCACAACAAATGTTTTTCCTTCTAAGATCTGTTCTGTCTTACTTTCTTCTTTCTTCTCAAACTGCACATATTGTAACAGTTGTTCTAAGATCTTCTGATTATGTGGTGTATGAAAATATGATACCATAGCTTCTGCGATCATCGGTCCAATCTGATCGATCGCAATAAAATCCTCTGCATCGGCTTCTCTGATCGCATTGAAATCTTCTTTAAAATGTTTGCAGATCAATTTTGCATTGGAAAGTCCTACATTCGGAATTCCCAGACTATAAATAAAATTTGCCAATGCAGGCTGTTTGGAATCATTGATCGCATTGATCAGATTTTGGTAGGATTTTTCCCCAAATCCTTCTAATTCCAGAATCTCTTCTTTGTGATCTTTTAAAGTGAAGAGATCATAAATTTCATTTAATAGTCCAACATCGATCATCTTCTGTAATGTTGCTTCGGATAGTCCATCAACATTCATTGCATCTCTTGATACAAAATGCGAGAATGATTTGATCTTCTTTGCACTGCAAAATTCGTTGGTGCAGACTAGGGTTCTGATTCCATTTTCATCTTCGATCTTTGTCTCACCACCGCACGCAGGACAAGTATGCGGAATCTCTATATTGCCGCTCTTTGTTTTATTCTCTGCAAGCTGTGGAATGATCATATTAGCTTTGTATACAACGATCTCATCGCCGATTCCTAACTGCAGTTCTTCCATCACACTAATGTTGTGGAGACTGGCTCTGCTGACAGTCGTTCCTTCTAATTCTACTGGTTCAAAAATTGCCACTGGATTGATCAGTCCGGTTCTTGATGGGCTCCATTCAATCTCAGTTAATGTTGTCTCCGCTGTCTCATCTGCCCATTTAAATGCGATGGAATCTCTTGGGAATTTGGCTGTTCTTCCAAGACTTTTTCCATATGCAAGATCATCATAGACTAATACCAGTCCATCTGATGGCAGATCAAATTGTTCGATCTTCTTTGAGAACTTCTCAATCTCACCTCGGATCGTATCTTCTGTGACTCTGATATGTTCTACCACATCAAATCCAAGGCTTGCTACCCAGTCTAATTTCTTCTCGAAGGAATTATCAAAATCCATACCTTCAACATCACTGACACTGAACGCATAGAAATGAACGTGGCGTTTGGCTGTGATCTCATTGTTTAACTGTCTGACGGAACCACTGCATAAGTTTCTTGGGTTCTTATACTGACTGTCAACATCTTCGATTTCTTCGTTCATCTTATAGAAATCTGAATATGGTATGATCGCTTCTCCACGAATGACCAATGTTCCCTGATATGCAATACGTCTTGGAACATTTTCAAAAACCCTTGCGTTGTTTGTTACAACTTCTCCAACTTCCCCATTTCCACGGGTCACGGCTTTGAGGAGTTTTCCATGTTCATAGGTCAGAACGATCGTTAAACCATCGAGTTTCCATGACAGGATTCCTTCCTGGCCGTTCAGCCATGTTGCCAGCTGATCTGGCTCCTTTGTCTTGTCTAATGATAACATCGGAGATGGATGTGCTTCTTTTTCCAATACTGTCATCAATTCATACCCTACATGGATCGTTGGGCTGTTTGATAAAACAGTGTTCGTCTTTTTCTCTAGTTCTAAAAGTTCATCATACATCTTATCGTATTCGAGGTTGCTCATAACTTCTTTATTCTGCTGGTAATAAGCTTTCCCTGCTTCATTTAGTGTATGAATGAGTTCTTTCATTCTGTCTAAATCATTCACTTTTTAGCTCCTTCTTTAACTCTCGTAATTCATCCGGAGTTAATTTTCGATATCTTCCTTCTTTCAGATCGCCGAGTTTAATGTTCATAACACGGACTCTCTTAAGTTTTGTCACACGGTATCCAAAATGTTCACACATTCTTCGGATCTGCCGGTTTAATCCCTGTGTCAAGATGATCCTGAACTCGTTTGGTCCTTCTTTTATAACTTTGCATCTTCTTGTTACTGCATTAATCTCATCTAATGGTACTGGATTCCTCATATCATGAATGAATTCATTCGTAATTCGTTTATTCACTGTTACTTCGTATTCTTTTTCATGATAATTTCTTGCTTTCATGATCTGATTGGCTGCTTCACCATCATTGGTAAGCAGGATTAATCCTTGAGAATCCTTATCTAATCGTCCTACAGGATAGATCCTTGTTGGATAGTTAATATAGTCGATAATATTATCTTTCTCTTCTTTGCTTGCTGTGCATACAATTCCTCTTGGCTTATGAAAAGCCAGAAAGATCAGATCTTCCTGAATCTTTACCGGCTTTCCATCAAATGTCACGCTCTGCCCCGGAAGTACTTTGGTTCCGCTTACTGCAATTTCTCCATCGACTTCTACTCTGCCTTCTTCAACATAAGTATCTGCCTGTCTTCTGGAGCAGATTCCTGCCTGACTTAAATATTTATTTATACGCACTGCATCTTCTGTTTTACGTTTTGTCTCTTGCATTGTTACCTTTCCCACTTGTCACAAAGGGCGATGATCTGATCAGCAAATTTTCCCAGGTCTTTGTTCGTTCCACCCTCATTGTGCTCAATTACAGATTTCAAACGCTCGCTGGCTGTAAGAAGTCTGATATAAGCACTGCTCTGTTTTGGTTTCTTCTGGATGCGTTCTCTTGATCCCCATTCAGTCCATTCGCCTGCAATAAGGTCAAACACATCTCCGCTGTATGGTGCTCTGGCTTTGAATTTGTATTCATCTTTTAAGCATGATGTAAATGCTTCACAGACCGCATCTTCTCCATGAACTACAAATACTTCTTCTGGTTTCTTCTCGAAACTATTGACCCATTTTAATAACCCGTTCTTGTCTGCATGTCCGCTTAAACCTTCTAATTGTACGATATCTGCTGCCACTTTGATTGCCTCACCAAACAGTTTTACTTCTTTGGCTCCTTCGATCAGTGATCTTCCCAGAGTTCCATATGCCTGATATCCTACAAATATGATCGTATTCTCTGATCTCCACAGGTTATGTTTTAAATGGTGTCTGATTCGTCCAGCTTCACACATTCCGGATGCTGAAATGATCACCATCGGTTCTGTTTCAAAGTTGATCTCCTTTGATTCTTCTGTCGTAATGGATAAATGAAGATTGGAAAATGTAATCGGATTAATTCCTTGTTTCACTAATTCCATAGCTTCCTCATCATATGTTTCATCGATGTTCATATTAAAGATCTTCGTCGCTTCCACTGCCAATGGGCTGTCTACAACAACTTTGAAATCTCCATGATTCTTGATCCTATCTTCCGCCTTGATCTGACGGATATAATATAACAGCTCCTGTGTTCTTCCAACTGCAAATGATGGGATCACGACATTCCCGCCTCGGTCAAAGGTTCTCTGGATCACATTGGTCAGTTCTGTCACATAATCCTGATGTTTTCCATGATAACGGTCACCATACGTAGATTCCATAATAACATAATCTGCTTCTCTCGTATAGCTCGGATCTTTGATCAATGGCTGGTTAAAGTTTCCGATATCTCCAGAGAATACCAGTTTCTTTTCCACATCTGCTTCCCTTAACCATACTTCAATGCTGGAAGATCCTAACAGATGTCCGATATCTGTAAATTTGATCGTAATGCCGTCAGCAACTTCAATCTGTCTGCCATATGGGCATGGCACGAAATACTGCATGACATTGATCGCATCATCCATCGTATAGATTGGTACAACTTCTGGTTTTCCAGATCGCCTTGCTTTCCTGTTCTTCCACTCCGCTTCAAATTCCTGAATGTGTGCACTGTCTTGCAACATGATCTCACATAGATCGGTTGTTGCTCTTGTCGCATAGATCTTTCCTCTGAACCCTTTTGCATACAACAGCGGGATCAGTCCTGAATGATCGATATGTGCATGTGTCAGCAGGATAAAATCAAGATTTCCTGCATTCACTGGAAGATCAACATTCTCGTATACATTTAACCCTTGTTCCATTCCATAGTCAACAATAAATCTTTTGCCGCAAGCTTCCACATAATGGCAACTTCCGGTCACTTCATGATCCGCTCCGATAAACATTAACTTCATGGCTTATACCTCCTCTGAAATATAGATTGGGCCAGCCGGCACGATATCTTTTAGATACTCATGCTCTTTTAATATCTGTCCTGCATCGTAGTCAAAAAACACCTGTGTCAGCTCGTCGATTGAAATTTCATCTTCCCATCCCTGTGCATCCGTTGTGTGTATGTCTAATGTCTCATCTTGTGGTATGTCTGCACGTTGAATGGATATCTTATGATTCAGACATTGAAACTGGAATACTCCATTCTGATCCTTGATATATGGATCTTTCACCAATATCCTGAATGTAAAATCGTTCTTTCCTTGCAAGATCTCTCCCCAAGCAGTAAGGTTCGTGATCCTTGCCATGATCTTTGGTACTTTTTTGCTTTGTATAAAATCCTTTCCTATTGAATTTCCCTTGAATAAATTTCCTTCTGTGATATAAATCTTCTTACCTTTGTGTCGTTGTTTGATCTGGTTAATCATATGTTCTGGCTCTAAAGAATACGCCCATCGGATATATACTTCATCTTCTTCAAAACTTTCTGCAAATACGCCTTGCAACAGATCGTCTTCATAATAAGCTAAAAGGCTTCCATCTCCACTCTGGCTTTCTTTTTCCAGTCGTCTCAGGTATGGTTCATCCGGAACTGTATATATCTTGTATTGTTCCATAAACCGCTCTAAAAAATCCTGGATCGTCTGATAATCTTCTGCCATTATATGAACGATCTTATGATTTCTATCCGTTGTATCATCTGTATATGAAATGTTATGATCATCGATCATTGTTTCTTCCCAGTCCATCACAAATCGAAACTGGAATGGTTCATAATATGCTTTATTCGCAGGCATCAGATACGTAAATGGCTGTTGCTGCTCATGCATATCATTGAAACACTTCTTAAGCATCTCTGCCATGATGCCTCTTCTTCTATATTCCTTCCACACCGCAACTGCTACAATATAATTTAATGTATATGTCTTCTTTCCTGCTCTTATGTGATATGGATTTAAATGGAGCATTCCTAAGATCTTGTTGTCTTCTTCTGCCAGTATCACCTGATTCGTTGCATATATCTCTTCAAAATAATATTGTGCAAACGGCTCTGGATCTTCAAAAATCTTCTGATACATGTCATATACTGGCTGTTTGTCTTTGTTTTTCTGATAAATGATCTCCATGCTATTTCCTTTATTCTTATTTTGTTTCATTCAGCAGACACACTGCCTGTGCACTGATCCCGAGTCCCTCTCCTGTGAATCCTAAATGTTCTTCTGTCGTTGCTTTGACATTCACCTGATCTGGATCTACTTTGAGGGTCTTACTGATATTTTCTTTCATTGTTGGAATATAATTTAATAACTTTGGTCTCTGTGCAATGACTGTCGCATCCACATTCCCAATCTCGTATCCTTTTTCCTCGATCAATCTTACAACTTCTGCTAACAACTTCATGCTGTCTGCATTATGATATGCAGGGTCTGTGTCTGGAAAATGCTTTCCGATATCTCCTAATGCTGCTGCCCCAAGGATCGCATCTGTGATCGCATGCAGCAGAACATCAGCATCTGAGTGTCCTAATAATCCTTTCTCATATGGTATATTTACTCCGCCTAAGATCAAGTCTCTTCCTTCTACTAACTGATGGACATCATATCCCATTCCTACACGCATATTCTTGCTCTCCTTTTTTTGTTTTTATTATAACATGATTTCACTCTTTTATCATGATTTTTAGCAAGAAAGAATCCTACTTTGTAGGATTCTCCGCCGCAGTGCGATCCTGCCCAGAGAGATTTTTTATTTCATAGGGGATTTCATCGAAATTTCCTATGAAATAAAAAAAAGACATATTCATATCGAATATGTCTTCCGAAAGTAGCGATGAGCAGATTCGAACTGCTGACACTACGGGTATGAACCGTATGCTCTAGCCAACTGAGCTACATCGCCATATGTTATGAAATTACTCCATGAAGTTCATGGATAGTGGGACCAATAGGACTCGAACCTATGACCCTCTGCTTGTAAGGCAGATGCTCTCCCAGCTGAGCTATGATCCCTTGTGTCTCTCAAGCTCTCTTGCCTGACGACAAAATATAATATACTCTTATTTTCGATGAATGTCAACACTTTTTTTAATTTTTTTTTGATATTTTTATTTTATAGATAGAAACCACGTAAAAAATGGCTTATTTACGTGGTTTCTTCATAATTTATTTTTTCGAATTTCATCGAAATTTTCTATGCAATAAAAATAATCCCCCTAAAATCAGAATGATTCCTCCTATGAATGAAAGCTCATCTGTCCGTCCACCTGTCTTTGGAAGATTCAATATAGAATCATTCATAACATTGTACGTCAGATGATAGAAGTAATAATCATTTCCCTGTTTGATCGCTTTACTTGTATCCACATTCTGTTTATCCACCTCTGCCTGTGACATCGTCATTGGCAGTGTAACGATGATTGGTTCTTTTAACAGATTCTTTCCAACCGCTGTCTTTGTCTCTGTGATCGTATAAGTATCAGGTAGCAATCCATCAAAAGTGACTTCTCCAGCAGAATCTGTTTTGGCCTTCGCTACTTCTGCTCCATCAGATGATGTGATCACAAATTCGATATCTCTTAATGATTTCCCCTTAGAATCTTTCTTGATAAGTTTTACAGATCCTTGGATCATCTGATTCATAAACTTCGCTCCACCTGTCAATTGTGCTTTAGCTGTCGTTCCAGTTGGTCCAATATCGAACGTCACAGTTTCTTTCTCCTGATCGATCGTTGCATTGCTGCTGTTGCTCGTAATATTGAGTAATTTGAAATACTTGATCATACCTCCTTCATTACACGTATAAGTACCATATTCCAGATCATCAAACGTCACAGACAGTTCGATCAGATCTCCCGGATGATCTTTCATCTGTTTTTCAACCTCTGCCTTTGTGAATTTGACTTTCTTCTCATAACTGTGTTTCTTTCCATAGACATCGGTTCCAGTCAGTGTAAATATAAAAGTCGGATCCCCAACATCCATATTCAGATTACCTGGGTCCAATGCTTTTGTGATCGTAATGCTTCCTTTCGGCCCTGTACGGTCATGTGTGTTTGTGATCACTGTAAGATCCTGATCATTTTCATCCGTATCATAGGTTGGTCTGTATCCGATCTCAGATTCTCCCGTGATCAATCCTTCTTCGACTTCTTTCCATGTATAATTGACTTTTTCCCCATTGACTTTCACAGGAAGTACCTTACTGGACGCTTTCCAGTTATTCTTCGCACTGAGCATCAATGTTTCTTCCACTTTACCATCAGCCAACAGATTAACTAAAACAGATTTGGGACGTATGCCATCTTTATTCCCATGATCATTCCATACCTTTTTAACCTTTTTCTTCGTCGTATCTGGTGTATGCGTATTCGTGATCATGATATTCTTCGTTGTTGTACCATCATCATCTATTGTCTCATTTGTCTCATAAGTATCGACATATCCTGTTTTTGCATTACCTGTCAGCTTATCATAGACTTCTTCTTTCACTTCATACTCAAATGGTTCGCCAGCTTTGTCATACTTATCGAGGCAATGATACGTTACATCATCTGACCAGTTATTTGTTTCGTCTAATGTAATAGCATTCTTGTATTTCTCACCATTTCTATATAATTGAGCTTTGATCGATATCGGCCTCAGATTATCTCCATTGCCACCATCTTCCCAAACCTTTTGTACATTGATATCGACATATTCTGGATTTTCATGGAAGTTCGTAAACGAAATTACATACATCGCATCATTCCAGTGTGTACTCGTCAAAGTATAACCTTCGGGAACATCTTCACGAAACTCCCACTTTTCACGATCATCCTTCTTGATATCCGTAAACATTGTCCAGTTATTATCTTTTGTCAGTGTATACACCTTTACTTCTTTTGTTGTCTTATGTGTTGCCTTGATCGTAACAACATCTGGACGGATCTTTGCTGCATTGTCATGATCATCCCATATCTTCTTCAATGCAATATAATCCAGTTTCTGGTTGACTAAAGTATCTGAATCATGCACATATGTTGTTGTATCATTATCCGTATTATTCTCGGCTTTTACATCATGAATAAGATTTTCTTTCGTATCATTGATCACTTTACCCTTAAATGTTAATGTCTTGTCCGATTTCTCATATCCATCTGGTGCGTAGATTTCTTCTACCTCATACATATCACTGTCTGTTCCATCCTTTGCATAGATATCGGTCGGCAATCCAATAAATTCCAGATATTCAAACTGATCATCCTGTGATGTAGTGGTGGCGATCGTATCACCCTTCTTAAAGATATTTTCTCCTTTGCTATTAACGATATCTGTTTTCGCTTTTAAGGCAAATATGGCTCCCGCCAGCTTGTTTCCGTCTTGATCGGTCTTGATCAGATGGATGCCGTATTTTTGCAGAGTATCATTAGCTTTGACATGAATACTTGCTTTCTTTGCAACCTTTAAGGCAATATCTTCCTCTTCTGGATCCAGAACCTCTACCGTAGTCTTGATCGTTTTCTCTGGCAGATCTTTATACGATCCTTGGTTGTTAAAACTGATATTGATCTCGTATTTTCCTGATTTTTCTGCATATGTCGGTGTAAATGCCACATCTTTATCCGTCACTTCCACATCTTCTGCTCCATCGTCATCATAAAGGATTCTCCAGCTAAAGTCCTCTGCCTTGAATTTATCACCTTTTAAGAACCTGTTCTTTGGCATGGCAACGATCTTTAACGGATGTTCCTCGATAAACTTATCTTCTTCGATCTTTAATATCTGATCCATGACATATGTTGTCTTAAGAACTGGATTTCCATAGAACATCTGGCTGACATCTTCTACATTGGAGGTGTTGAAAGATGAAAGATCGAGTGTTTTGATGGAATCCATGGCATAAAACATCTGACTCATATCCACGACTGCGGATGTATCAATATTTTTAAAATTGATCTCTGTGAGATTCCTGCAATTTTTAAACATTTTAGATGATATTGCATTCATGTAGATGACCTGTCCGGCTCTTTGACTTGAGATATAACAATCTCCATCATCGTTCCAAAGCACAATACTGCCATCTTTATTCTGAGAAACATCCGTTGTCACAGCTCCTTCTGGTGCACTCTTCCACGTGAAAGTCACAGATTCCGCATCCTTGATCTTCTGGTTCAATTTTTCGCCTTTTTCCAACACATAAATACCTGTACTTACATTATTGTCTTCATTTCCAAACGGATCTTCCTTGTCTGGTACTTTATCATCATCACGAATATCATTGATACTTCCTGCGGTTGTATCCCATGTCAGTTCTACTTCATGTTTTTCCTGATCTTTGATATAGCCTGTCGGAGACTTGATCTCTTTTATGTAATACTTTCCTAAATAGAAGTTAGTTGTTTCTTTTCCATCCATATCCTTTCTTGTAAAATGGATCTCCTTCTCTTTTGTCGTTGTCTTTTGATCGATCAGTTCGTCCTTCTTCCAGACGAACGTTCCGTCATCTTTCTTGATATTCTCATCCGCATACAGCCCATATACTGCTCCTGCGATCTGATCGTTGTCATAGATAAAACTCTGAGAATCCTTGTCATAATCTGTTAAGATATCTCCCGTCTTACTGAACGTAATTTCTCCATAGACTGGCGTATCCATCTGTTCAAACCTGCAGCTTCCATTTCCAGCATTATCGTACGTGATCTTGATGCTTGTGGATTCCCCGCTTAACTCAAAAGATTTTTCTTCTGCGTCATCCATGTTGTAGCCTGCTGGCGCAGCAGTTTCCTTGATCGTATATTTTCCATATGGAAGATAGCACTCTGCAGTTCCATCTCCACTCGTTCCTGTAATCAAAGTTGCCACAATATCCTGATCTTCATCATAGATTTCATAGACTGCATCATTTAACAGCTTCTTTGTCTCTGATGAACGTTTGACTAGTTCGATCCTGATCTTATTTTCATCATCTTTATACGGACCAAACGTGACTGTCTTATGTACATCAGACTTGATCAAGACCACATCTTCATCTTCCATCATTTCATGCTTTGGATCACCCTTGATCTGATGCAATGTATAAACACCGATTGCTAACGAGATTGAAGTTGCTTCTCCTTTTTCATCAGTTATCAGAGTATCGACCACTTCTCCATGCGGATCAATGATCTGAAATTCCGCCCCAGATTCCGGTACATACTTATCTTTATTTACGGACATTTGCTTTTTGATCGAAATCTTTGCGGATTTTGTATAATCGTCTTTTAAAACGAATTCATACACTTTGACTTCATCCTCGATCGATGCTTTCATTTCTGTGGAATACTGCGGTAGCGCAAGGTCATAGCCTTCGACACCTCTGGTCTGCACGACTATAAACCCTGTCTTCTTTACGAAATCTTTTAGGAGCATCGCTGCTTTTCCTTCGGAATCTGTGACTAATGTTCCAAGAATCGCATCTCTATTATCTTTTTTCAGTTTTTCAATGTAATGAAGCCTGTCCTGTGACGTTGCCAATGTCTGATCCTTGAAATCTTTCACCATAGATTCATCCAGTACAACAAACTCAGCCCCTGGTTCTGGTTTAGACTTTCCATTCTTGACCATCGTTTTTCTGACCCGGATCTTATCTCCATTATAATAATTATCCAGCTCAAATTTTTTAAATTTCTTATCGCCGTCTTTGATCGTTACATCAAAATCATCAGCGATCTTATAATTATCACTTCCTTTTGTCTGATGAACCGTGTAGATGCCAGGATCTAACTTTCCAGATTGAGCTGCACCATTTTCATCCGTGATCAATGTTTCTATGACTTTCTTTGTCGACTGATCGATGATCTGGAATTCTGCCTTATATTCTTCTTTTTTTGTATAAGTTCCAGTTTCCTTATCACTGATCCTTGTAACCTTTGTCAACATGATCCCTGCATGCTGCTTTGGATCGTTTGATTCAACCTTATAGATCATTTTAGATCCATCAATGCTTACCCATTTGTCCGGTACCATATCATATCCATCGGTCGTTTTCGTCTGATGAATACGGTAAGCTCCATAAGGAAGTAAATCTGTTTCTGCGATCCCTTTGTCATTCGTTGTGATCGTCTGTTTTAAGTTATTCTTGGAATCATAAACCTCAAAAACTGCCTGTGCTTCTGGAACATTTTCCCCGCCAAACGTCTTTACAACCCGTATTGTTCCTTCATATTGCTCTTCTTTCAGATACTGGGATGTATTTTTATCGACCGTGACTGATATATCATTACTAGATACCTTATATCCCAACGGAGCATACTTCTCATGTAAACGGTAATATCCCGGATACAGATCTGTCACTTTTGCATAACCATTCGCATCAGTTACCATCTGTGTCACAAGTGTTCCTGCTTTATAGACAACACTCTTGTTATCGGAGCCTGTGATATCATGGTCAGCATATAGCTCATAGACAGCATTCTGCAAGTTTGCTTCAACTCCTAGATCCCCTCGTTTATTCTTTACAGTTCCCTGTTTAAAGATCTCCAGATCACTCTTTTGAAATTCATTGGTGTAGTTAAATGTGAATGATCTGACTCCACCCTGTTCCACTTTGCTCTGATCTGTCTGATCTGGGATCAGGTGTCCGAATGGGGATTTTGTTTCCCTGACCATCCAAGTGTGGACCGAGGCACTCTTTAAGGCTGAAATCTTCTGCTTTGCAAGTTTTTGTGCTTCCTGCATTGCCACAGCATATGCTTTTGCCGAAGAATCGTACCAGCCATTATCTGTCGCTTCTTTTTGCTGACTTTTTGAAAGATCGTTCCAATTCTTTACATAAGTCTTTTTCGTTGATGTCACACTATAACTTACCGTTCTTTGAACAGTATAAGAAGCTTCTCCATTGTCATCGGTTGTTACACTTCCTTGATAATTCCCATCCATATAGATCTGAAATACTGCTCCAGAAAGCCATGCTCTTGTTTCCGCATCTTTCTTTTTGATCTTGATCCTTACATTATCTGGGCTGGTTCCTGACTTTGTTGCACTCGTTTTCGCTTTTTCAATATCTGGCGGTGTATGACGAAATCCGAACAAAACCTGATGAGAATCCAGTTTCTTCTTTTTCACACATTTCTTCACTGTATAATAGTAGATCGTTCCTTCTGGATCCTGATCACTGATCATTTTACAGAACTTTTTTGCATCTTTCTGCGAATAACCCCTGTCCACATTTTTTCCTGCCTGATAAACGGTATTTTGCTTATTCGCTCCATGTCCACATGCCCAGATGTATGCCTGACACAATGACAGATCTTTTGTATTCTTGCCGCTTGACCTGAAATACCAGTTTAATGCTTTTGCAATTCCCTTTTTTTCATAAGTTGCTGCATTGATCGTCTTGTATTTTAAGGTATCTCCAGAACACATGGTCTTTCCAGAGTTTAAGCAAAACACTCTGTGTCCGTCAGCTGTCATACTCCACAGACCTTCTGATGCAGGACGATCAATCTCTGAGATCTTATTACTTGATAATGCCTGGCTCATCACCAGTTTGGCTTCTCCTGTGAAAGCCTTGACGTCTCTATTCTTCAGGAACAGTGATTCTCCTGAACCACTCAGATACATTGTCATGATCATCAGGAGGGTAAGAATACTTACCGATATCTTTTTACAGATCTTCTTCATTTGTTTCAAACTTTCTTCCTCCTTTTTACTTGTAACGGTTTGTGAAATATCCTGGCTACCCTTCCTTGTCGATCCTTCCATACTCAGAATCTACGTGGTCTCTCGAAAATCCAGTTCCATTCTGCCCTTCCAGTTCGATCGAGCCATTAAACATGCCGTCATCATGAATAATGTTGTGTGTGTCGAATGATCCATCTGTTTTCTTCCAGACAGCATACAATTCACAAGTCTGTCCAGCATCGCAGAGAGTATTGACTGCCTGTCTATCGGTATATTTTGCTTTGATCGCATTCGGATCTTCACTCCATCCAAGGAAGGTATATCCCGGCCGTTCAAATGTATTTGCTGGCAGGATATCATCCTGTCCATATTTTAATTCCACAGTCTTTTTGCTGCCTGATGCACCATTTCCATCAAATGTTACTTCATAAGAGTTCTTGGACCAAACAGCATAAAGTGTTATACCCTCCGTGTTACTCCATGTGATCGTCTCTCCTGGAGAATACCGTGCTCTCACCGCATGTTTATCTGTATTCCATCCAACAAAGGCATAGCCTTTTTTCGTGTATCCATTCTCAGCAAAGCTGTAATTTTGATCGTACGTGGCTGTCCCATCATTCACATATCCAGAATCTTCTCCATTTCCATCATAGTTTACAGTGTATGTATTCGCTGTCCACTGGGCTGTCTCTGTATAATTACCACATACCAGCCAGCCTGTATTGGACATCCATTTTGTTCCTTCATCCAGCCATCCTTCCAAGGTATAACCTCTTCTTGATACCGTTGGAAACGAAAAATAATCTCCATCCGTAAAATTCCATGTTACATCTGCACCATCTCCACCATTTCCGTTGTAATAAATGCTGCGGCTTGGCTTTTCCAGATTCAGATTTATAGAACACCAGTCATAAGTTTTCCATCCATCTCTGTCAGCGGAGGCCACTCCGACCAATCCAGTACTGACATGGATATTTACTGATTTCCAATGTTCTTGAGTATCATGATAGGAATTTTCCCAAAATCCATCATTTCCTCCGCAATAAAGCGTTATATCCTTGCTCGGATCTGAAAATACT
The DNA here is from genome assembly GCA_019423795.1 of Clostridiales bacterium. GTDB lineage: Bacteria > Bacillota > Clostridia > Lachnospirales > Lachnospiraceae > Anaerostipes. Next base: position 25,409 of record JAHZAT010000008.1, on the reverse strand, counting down.
GGTTTATCCACCGTTACCCATTCCCAGGATCGATGCTGTTCATGGGCCGGTAACAGATACCAGACTTTGATCGTTAAAAGTGTATAGTTGTTGTTACTGTTCTTCTCTGAATATATCGTCTGTTTATTCACTGTAAGCTTATAATCTCCGCCTCCACCGGAATACGTCGTTACCGTATATGGATGTCTGGAATTATTAAATGTCCCACCGCTGACATTTTTATTTTTTTCATATTCATCACTATGAATATACATTGTCAGACTATCGCTTTTCCCATTTGGTCCATTGATGTTCACTGTTAAATGTCCATCTTTAAAATGTTTGTTTCCTCCTGTATTATATGATTGATAAGCATGTGCCTTCTTCATCTGATACCATGCCAGAACGGAAACAAATGAAACCATGACCACTAATACCACTATGATCTTTCGTTTTCTTTCCAGGATCTTTTTTGCATTCTTCATCATATCCTCCTCTCCATCTATTTTTATCTATCTTCCTTTTGTTTCCTGATCTTCTGTCCATGATTCCTCATACAGTACACCACATACCGATATCTTCCATGTCCTCGGTACGGATGACAGGTTAAAAGTGTGACCATATCTTTCCCTTTTTGAATCAGAATCTTGTCCATATCATATGGATCAATCACTTTAATCTTTGTAACCTGGTAATCCAGTCTTTCCCATGGATTTCTAATGATCACCTGATCGCCTGTTTTTAACTGTTCGATGTCCCGAAAATACGGAATTCCCCGATATCCCCGATGTGCAGCGATCACGCAGTTGCTGTCTTTTTGTCCTACTGGCAGGGATGTCTGTCCCATGATCGCTGCTCCTTTTCTCATATTTTCCATCGTCGCTCCCAGATATAATGGAAGTTTCTGTTTCATCTTCGGTATCTTAATGTAACCGAAGGTATTCTTTTCGTTTCTTAAGACGATCGGTGCACTGCGGTAACTGAATACATCCTTTAGTCCTGCTTGTTTTTCTTTGAATATCTTCCTGTTATAGCGGACTGCTTTTTGATACAGTAGATCATCCTGTTTTCTTTTGCTTCTCCTCTGCGTCAATTTTTTCACCGTCTGATTGGACTGTTTTTGTTTCAGATATGATATGATCTCCGGATAAAGCAGTAACGTGATCCCTATCACCAGAAAAAAGATTCCAACAATATTTATGATCTTTTGTTTCACCCATATCTCCTTTCTCCGCTTTTTCTTTTCATCTTTTCATATACTTTTCTGACTGCGATCAATACACAAATGATCAATAGTCCTGCAAAGATGGCCCGTTTGTAAACTTCCATCCATTGCGAATGATGATTTCTTGCTCTTATCTCTTCCTCTTTTGCATGATAAGCTGTGCGAACTCCTCGGACTAATAAACGCTTGTCATTAACTCCATAGGGTGTGCAAGTAACCAATGTTACATGATCTTTTCCTTCCATGATCTGAAGTTCCTTTGTATCTTGTGGTTCCACGACTGTGATCTGATCCACACGGTAAGCAAGCTTTTTATCCAATACATGTATAAAAAAGAAATCTCCCTTTTTCATCTCTGTCAGATCTGTAAAGATTTTTGCAGAACTAAGCCCAGTATGCCCAGTCAGCACCGCATGGGTATCTTTTCCTCCAATCGGAAAGGAAGATGCAGCCAGATGTCCGATCCCATGTTCCAAAACTGTCCCACTTGTCCCATGATAGATCGGTAGATTAATTGAAATGCAAGGAATCTTTAAATATCCCATGATCGATGATCCATCAATATTTAATATTCTATTATAATGAACCATCTCTCCATCCAAACATTTTACCTTAAACGGATCAGTCAACTGTACTGAAGATCGCATCAATTCCCCATTATACTGTTTTGCTTCATCCATTACTTTTTTTATGATCGCCTGATCCATTCCGGCTGCCTTTTCCTGATAACTTTCCACTGTCGAACCTGCACTCTTTTCAAACAGATAGTTGCTTACAAATGGATAAGACAGCAGAAAAAAGCCGGCCAGAATAACCAGAATCGGTATGATCTTTTGTTTCATTTTATCTTTGTGATCGTCCTCTGTTTTTGTTCAAGATCAAGATCCCACATCCAGCAACAACAACCCCTGCAATGATCAGAAGATAGTTTCCTGCCCCACCTGTCATTGGCAGCATGAACTGCTTCTGATTTGTGATCTGCATATTGATATATGCATTTCCAGAATCATCGTGTTTTGTCATCGTTGCCTTTGTCTCATCCACAGTCGCACTCGCTGCTGTAGTCTGAACCGTCACATCATTCTTTAATACCGCACCATTAGGAACTCCATCATTTGCTGTGGAATCTGCATCAGACTTACTCTGGATCCCTGTGATGTTTGCTTCGGTTGGTGTGATATCTGCTTTTGTCTCTTTGACCTTAATGATCACTTCTTTCTTTAACAGGGAGTATCCTGCATCGGAGTGTGTTTCTGTAAATCCATATTCATCTCCTTCAATCCCATTGATCACAAGTTTTCCATCAGAAGACGGACTAAACTGAGTCGCATCAGCTTCTTTTGCAGACTTTCCTGTTACCTGATAAACACCTGCTCTATCTGCTCTTGCTACCAGATAGTAATTATCTGTCTTATTTTTTACAACGAATTTAACCTTTGTTGCATCTCCCTTGCTGTCAGAAAATTTCTTTGTCAGATCATATCCGTAAGAGTATACGATACATTTGTCTTTTAAAATATCATAATAATTCGTATTTGTTCTCTTCCACGTAAGGGATACATCGTTTGAATTTCCTTTATCACCAAGAATAACGCTGTCATCTGTATTCACCTTAGCTGTATAGTATACAACAATATATTTATCAGAATATTTCTTATTCAACTCCTTAAGTCCTGCTTTTGTCATCTCGATCTTCATTGCAGGATCGTCTCCAGATTTCCCGTATGTTGCTGCAAACTTTGGATCCGTGTCAGAACTCTTCCATACAGCCAATGCACCACTCTTCTCAACATTGTTCACATTTGTTCTGTCCGCTGCATCCTTAGTTTCATAGATTGCGATCACGGCATCTTTCCCATATGTCATTCCATTTGCCATTGTATCGTTAAATGTATAAGTTGACAGGTAGGTTGTTGATGATGTGATATGTGGCAATTTTGAAATGAACTGATAATCCAGTCTTTCTGCTTTAGATGCTGTCACGGTACTCTGATATTTGTATTCATTTCTTGCAGAAGTAAAATCTGCCAGTCTGTCTGTATTGGCAGTTGTTACATTGTCCTGATCTGGATTATTGCGTACTCTTTTGTCAAGTGTTGGATTTCCAGTTTCATTCTTTGGATAACAGATCACATCATAGAACCAGTCATCTCCCTTAGAATCCGTGGATGGCAACTGTACAAACCATGGATTTGTTGTGTAAGTTACATTTTCTGGTGCCTTTGTCTCAACGATCAGGTAAAGACCCAGTAGCAATTTGTCTTTACTTGTCACACCATTAGCATTAGTCTCATCCATGGCTGTCCCATTCTTTCCCATGTAATCTTCTAATTTATCTTTCGTTACCGTATTATCTTCTAATGCCTTGGCAAGTTTCTCATTGATCTGCTGGCTTGTAAAATATGTCTTACTTCCTTCTGTTTTAGCTGCATCAGAAGATGTCAAACCCAAAATCTGCTGTATTGTGGTTGGAAGTTCATAGATCATCTGGATCTTTCCATTCTCACTCTGCTGTTCAACATCTCCAACTCGCAGGTAACTAAATTCCACACCTTTGATCGCATATTTTTCCAAGGCTGCTTCCGCAGCAGCGTCCTGTTTTCCTGTTGGTGTAAACTGACTGGTATTAACACCGGCCTGTTTTGCTGCTGTCATGTCATATTTGTGGATCGTTATGGATCCAGTTTTACTTGTATCGACCACATCTGTTGATGCCGCTTTGATATTAACGATAGGTGCAAGCATCATTGCTGCAGATAATACAGCAATCGTTATTTTTTTGATCATATTTTGAATCTTCATTTTTCTTTCCTCCTATTTTTTAGAATAGAAAAAGCACAGAAATCATTGATCATACTCAATGATTCTGTGCTTTTCTTTATGTGATATATATATTATTTATATATTAAATTTGTTTTGTCAGGTGCGATCATGATCGTATTCCAAAAAGAATCCTTGACTGCCTCTGTCTGAATCTCATCTACTACTGTGTCAAGGTCGACATCACTTGTTAGCTTCTTGCTCGCATCCATTACGGAAACTTTATCGTTGATTCCTAAGGATGTGATCGTAACAAACTGTTCTTCACTAACTAGTGTTCCTTTCTTTAGTGGAACCGCTAACTGATAATTCTTCTGCAATACTGACTTGATCTCATTATACATTGCTTTAAATTCTTTGCTTCTGTATTTCTTCTCAGCCTTCAGCTGCTTTGCCTTCTTATCAGCCTTCGCAGATATCTTTTGATCAGAATAAATCTCCCAGCATGGACCTCCTGCTGATGCTGACTTCGTCTGTGCGATCACTTCTTTTAGTGGATATTTGTACTGTGTACGCTGTCTGCTTCCAACATCTGCAACCGTTACCTGATCATTATCATCGATCGCAACCAATACGATAAAATGACCTTTCTTCGTAAAATATCCTGGTCCCATCAGTGCTACTACTGGATGCTTCTTCTTCAATGCATCTCTAACCTTGCTGACATCACTTCCAAGTCCATGACATTCCAGTTTATACTGTTGTGCCAATGCTGGGACCATCTCATGACTTGCTCCAGCACTACTGTAATAGCCATTCTTATATGCCCATACTGTTGTATCAACTGGAGTTACCCATTTATTCGTCAGCGAACTGATACAAACTGCCATAGCGCTTAGTCCGCATCCACTGCTTTTGATCTGATATCCATTGTCATTCCATGCTGCATCTGCCTGATTAAAATAAATAAATCCCTGTATCGTCTCTTTCTTATCTTTCATCTCAAGACTATGGTCATTATATACTTTTGGAATGATAGATTTCTTGTCTTTCTTCTTATTTTTTTTGTCTTTTTTGTCTTTCTTCTTGTCTTGATCAGACTTTGTCTTTTGTTTCTTTGTATGTGTTGCTGCTGTATGTTTCTTTGTATGTGTTGCTGCAGCCGTTGTATGCGTCGTTGCCGCTGTATGCGTATGCGTTGTTGCTTCCGTTGTCGGCTTTGCCTGAGTCGTCTGTGTTGTTGTCTCTGTCGTTGCTTCACTTTCTGTCGTCTGGGCAGAAGAATCTGTCTTGGTCTCAGTCTGTTCACTGCTTATTTGCTCTCTTGTGACTGGCTGATCTGCTCTGACCACAGACACTGATCCAAGCATCAAAAACGTATACAGAGCTACTACAGCTGCTGTTTTACGTGTTTTTCTCATCTTTCATTGTTCCCCCTAACTATTTAAACATACTTATTATACCACTTTGGATACCCTCGTCAATAAAAATGAATGGTCATGATCCATGTTCACATTTTTTTCATATCTTATGCTTCAAAGACTAATTTTTCAATTGCATATGCAACACCATCTTCATTATTTGTCTTTGTCACAAAGTCTGCGATCTCTTTCAGATCAGGTTGTCCATTTTCCATAACAACACCGGTTCCTACAGCTTTGATCATCATCGTATCATTTCCTGCATCTCCACATGCCATCACTTCATCCATAGATAATCCAATTTGCTCTGCCAGATGTAAAAGTCCATCTCCTTTATCACATCCAATCTGATTTATTTCAATGTTATTTTCCAGAGAACTTGATACACTCGCAATATTTTTCTCGATTAATTCTTGTCTTGCAGTTTCCCGCTCTTCCATATCATCAAAAAATACATTGATCTTCTCAATTCCCAGCGGATGCTCTTCAATGTACTTTCGCAGATCATCCAGCGGCAGTCTTGTATCTCTCACAAGTTTTAATACATGATCTGATACACCATACTCTGCAAGATGGTCAAAATAGCATCGTTCCATATACCCTTGCCCATTCTGATAAATATCACGTGTACAATGATATTTTTCCAAAATATCAAATAACGAAAATACCGTTTCTTTTGGTAGATGATTTGTATATATGATCTTATCTTCTTTCTGATCATAAACAGTTGCCCCGTTACAGCAAACAGCATATCGAACGCCTGGAATATCTCTTAAAAATTCTGGAATTGCTTTAAAAATACGTCCTGTTGCTGGAACTATATAAACACCCCTTCTGATCGCTTCTTTTAGAACTTCTTCTGTGTGTTTTGAAATCTGTTTCTCGCTGTCTAAGAGTGTATTATCTAGATCCATCGCTACTAATTTTATCTTACTCATGCTATTCCTCCACAAAAAAATAATTTTGAATGTTGATCTGAAGACTTTTATATCCCTGATACTCATTGATCACTGGATAATATGTACATGTGATATACTTTGCTGTTCCCATTTTCTCTCGAAATTCATCTTCATCCTCAAAAATCATGCCATCAATCCTAGTTCCCTGACTACTCTTTAATGCTAATTTTATCACATTTTTATTTTTTCCAAAAACATTCACACGTTCCACTTTTAACTTTCTGTGTGCAAATAATGGTTTTTTATTTTCTTTTCCAAATGGCTCTAAAACAGATAACTGATGGATCAGATCCATGGTAATATAATCAACTGGCATATCAATATCAATCTGTACTTTCTTTGCAAAATCTTTTTTCTCAAGGGTACAGTTCTCATTGATCTTTTTGCGGAATTCCTGTAATTTTTCTTTTTTCAAAGAGCATCCTGCTGCCATTGGATGTCCCCCAAACTTTGTGAACACCTCTTTGACTTTCATCATCTCTTCAAACATGGAATATCCTTCGATGGAACGTCCAGAACCTTTGATTCCTTCTTTTGCATCTGTTAAGACAAATGCTGGATGATTTAAGCGGTCCTTGATCCTTCCTGCTATGATACCTGCAATACTTTCATGACATTCTGGAAGATATAATACAAGCACTTTATCTCCTTTTGCTTCATATTCGAACGCCTGTCCCAGTGCCTCTTTTACCCCATTTTCTGTCATGGTTTTCCGAAGATCATTCAGTTCTTTTAATTCTTCTGCTGTCTGTTTTGCCTTCTCTTCATCTTCTTCCAGAAATAGATTCAATGCTTTTTCGGCAGATTCCAAACGTCCGCTCGCATTGATACATGGTCCAACAATAAATCCAAGTGCATAAGACTGTATCTGTTTATCCATCAGATCATGCACATTCAGCAATGCTTTCAACCCGATATTTTGTGTATCTTTGATTCGGCGTAATCCTTCTTTGACAAAGATTCTGTTTTCTCCTGTCAGATCTACCACATCACAAACAGTCGCGATCGCAAGCATGGATAACAACTCTTCCAATTGGCTTTCATCTTCTTCCATTGCCTGATAAAATGCCCTCATAAACTGAAAAGCCACTCCTGCTCCACAAAGTAACGGATACGGATAATTGCATGCTTCCTGCTTTGGATTGATCACTACATCTGCTGGTGGAAGAACCTCTTTTCTCACTCCTGCTTCATCGGTATCAAATGGCACATCATGATGATCCGTAATGATCATTGTCAGTCCATGTTCTTTGCCATATGCAACTGCATCTGCTGCTGCAATCCCATTATCACAGGTAAGGATCGTATCAATCTGGTCTTCCACTGCTTTTTCAATGATATTTTCATTAATTCCATAGCCATCTTTCATGCGGTCTGGAATCTGAAAATCAATCTTTCCACCAAGATCATGAATCGCTTTCCACAAAATATAATTTGAGACAACTCCATCTACATCATAATCTGAAATAATACGGATCGTTTTCCCCTCTTGTACCTTTTGCTTCAAAATCTCAACTCCTTCTTTGACGCCTTTCATCAAAAAAGGATCTGAAATATCTGAAAGTTCTCCATACAGATACTGCTGTATTTGTTCATCCCCAACCACATCCCTGTTGCGGATCAGCCGTGCGATCACTGGATCTATGTTAAATTTTTCTCCAATCTGATTAAAATCAGCCTTTTTCTTATACAGATACCACTGTTCCATCATCTTACTCCATTTTTCATAAAAAAGAGCATCCAGTATTTACTGAATACTCTTTTTGAATGTTTTATTTTCTTTTCTTTTTCTTCTTTTTCTTGCGGTTTGGATTCGCTGTGATCTTCTCTGGCTGTGCTTGACTGGCTGCCTGATTTTCTTTGATCACATCTGATCCAATTCGCGTCTTCATCATATACCAAAGTGGTCCAGTTAAGAATACAGAAGAGAACGCTCCTCCGATCACACCCACCATCAATGCTAATGCAAATTCTCTTAAGGAGGATACTCCGCAGATGAATAACGCTAACACCATAACAAATGTTGTCAAACTTGTATTGATCGTACGAACCAATGTACTTGAAATACTCTGATTCACAAGCGCTTTGATATCATCTCTTGTCCGGATCGTCTGAAGTTTCAGATTCTCACGGATACGGTCAAAGATAACGATCGTTGAGTTGATAGAATATCCAATGATCGTTAACATACATGCGATAAATGTTCCACCAACAGATAATCTTCCAACAGAATATGCTGCAAATACGACCAATACGTCATTGATCAATGCGATGATCGCACTGGATCCAAACTTCACATCTTTGAATCGGATCGCAATGTAGATCAGCATACAGATCGCTGAGATCACAACGGAAATAAATGCATCTCTTTGCATTTCATTACTGATCGTTGAACTGATATTCTCTGTTGTTACAGATTTTACTTTATAATCTTTCTTTAATGTATTTTCGATCTGTTTTCTCTGGCTCAGATTCAATTCTACACTTTTTACAACCATCTGATTGTTTGCTTTTACTTTCTGACTCTGAACAGAGGTTGACTTGCTGACTTTCTCGTAAGCTTTCACAACCTGTTTTTCTAAAGAATCATTGACTTTCTGGTCATCCTTGAATGTGATCGTAGATGCTGTACCACCTGAGAATTCCAGATCATAATTCAAGATTGATCCAATCTTGCTTCGATTCATTGGAAGTGCAGCAAGTCCGATCAAAATAATCACACCTGCAACTGCAACGTATTTCTTACCTGTACGGACAAAATCTCTTGTTTTGATCGTTCTTGGTTTTCCATACCATTTCTTGTCGCGAAGTCCAAAATGATATGCCGCATATACAAGGAATCGGCTGATCACAAGTGCTGTAAACATAGAGATCAATACACTCATTCCAAGTGTCTGAGCAAATCCTTTGACCGTTCCTGATCCTTTAAACCATAAAACTAATACTGCGATCAATGTTGTAACGTTACCATCGATGATCGCTGATGCTGCCTTTCCGAATCCAGATTTGATCGCTGCTCCTGTACTCTTTCCTGCCCCAATCTCTTCCTGAATTCTTGCATAAATAATAACGTTTGCATCAACTGCCATACCGATACCGAGGATGATACCTGCAAGTCCCGGCAATGTCAGTGTCGCATTAAATCCATTCAGTGCTAATAACATCATCAGCATATAAATCGCAAGTGCCACACACGCAATCATACCAGGCACTGCATAAAATGCGATCATGATCAAACATACCAGTACAAATCCGATGACTCCTGCTTTGACCGTTGTCTGGATTGCATTCACTCCTAATTTCGCAGATACTACGTTAGAACGTAATTCGTTTAATTTCACTGGTAAGGAACCGATTCGAATTGATGAAGCTAAATTCTCTGCTGCTTCATAACTTTCCATACCATCGATCGTACATTCTCCTTTTGTGATCGCTTCCTGTACATTTGGGGCACTGATCACCTGATTATCATAGATAATATAAATTGGTTTTCCAATATTGGCTTTTGTGGCTTTCGCAAATGCCTTTGTTCCCTTAGCATCAAATTCAAGTGCAACTAAATATTCTTTCTTACCAGTTGTCTGATTCTGATTAGTTACAGCTTTGGCTTTCTTAACATTTTGACCTGTCAATACAGTATCTAATGTTGTCTGAGTCGTTGTTTTTCCATTCTTCTTTACTTTTACCTGTTTCTGGACAGCAAAAGAAAGTGTTCCTGGTTTACCAAGCTCATCTAAAATCTTATTTGCATCTGTTACTCCAGGAATCTCGATATTGATACGATCTTTTCCTTCCTGATAAACTTCTGCTTCTGTACTGTACCCTTCTACACGCTTCTGAAGTTTGTATACAGTATCTTTCATATCACTATCAGATACATTCTTGCCATCTACTTCATATGTAATACTAACTCCACCTGCAAGGTCTAATCCAAGTTCGATATTGCTTGCTCGACCGATCTTCTTCTTTGTGATTCCCTTGGTTGTGATAAATGCTCCAAATACACACAAAGCGATCAGTAAAATAAGCCCTGCAATATACTTGCCACTGCTATTACGCTTCTTCATTCTCCGTCTCCCCTTCTAATGCCAATGCTGCCTTTACCATTAATGCACATTCTACCCTCTTGCGCTCTAATTTACATCCGATCTCATAAGTTCCATCGATCGTACCGTTAAAGTTATAAGAATTTGCACTGCATCCACCACTGCAATAGAATCTTGCAAAACATTTTTTACATTCTTCTTTGGAGTATACATTACATGCCTTGAATTCTTTGACGATCTCATCTTTCTTGACTCCTTCGTAAACATTACCCATTAAGAAGTCTTCTTCTCCTACAAACTGATGGCATGGATATAAATCTCCCCATGGAGTCACTGCAAGATATTCTGTTCCTGAACCACATCCGGATAAACGTTTTGCAACACATGGCCCTCCTGTTAAGTCGATCATAAAGTGGAAGAAGGTAAATCCTTTTCCTTCCTTCTCTCTTTTGATCATCTCTTTTGCAAGAAGATCATATTCATCCATCAGAATTGGAAGATCCTCTTCTGTGATCGCATAATCTGCTGTATCCGGTGCCACAACAGGTTCTACAGAAATCTGTTCGAATCCTGCATCTGCTAAATGCATAACGTCTTTTGAGAAATCTAAGTTATGATGTGTAAAAGTTCCTCTTACATAATATTTCTGCTGGTTTCTGCTGTCTGCAAATTTCTTGAATTTGTCGATAACAAAATCATAGCTTCCTTTTCCATTACGGAATGGTCTCATGTAATCGTGAACTTCTTTTCTTCCATCCACACTTAATACAACGTTATCCATCTCTTTATTGGCAAATTCCATGATATCATCGTTTAGTAATACACCATTTGTTGTCAATGTAAAACGGAACTTCTTATCATGTGTTTCTTCCAAAGAACGTCCATATGCAACGATTTCTTTCACTACATCAAAGTTCATCAAAGGCTCTCCACCAAAGAAATCAACTTCCAGATTTCTACGGTTTCCTGAATTCTCTACAAGAAAATCTAATGCTTTCTTACCGACTTCAGCACTCATTAATGCACGTCTTCCCTTGTATTCTCCTTCTTCTGCGAAACAGTATCGGCAGGCAAGGTTACAATCATGTGCAATATGAAGACAGAGTGCCTTTACAACTGTTGGTCTATCTTTGAATCCACAAATGTATTCTTCATAACAGTCTTCTGTAAATAATACACCTGCATCTTTTAATTCTGTAACTTCTCCATAAGATTCTTTGACATCTTTCTCATCCCAGGATGATAATTCTTTGATGATCTCTTCTAATGTATGATCCTCATATAAAGCAATCACCTCATATGTCAGGTCATCAACCACATGGACAGATCCACTTGCTACATCAAGGGCCATGTTATATCCATTATTTTTATACTGGTGAACCATTGTTTCTTTCTCCCTTTATCTGTTATTTTCTTTCATCGAAAAAATGAGGCGGCCCACAAGGAACGCCTCAAGCACAAAGTCTTTGTTCGATTTGACTATTTGCTGTGTTCGCAGGTCTGGTTACCTACTGTACAAGATGTTTTACATGCTGACTGGCAAGATGTCTGGCATTCACCACATCCACCTTTTTTTACTGTGTTCTGTAATGTTTTATTTGTCAGAGTTTTAATATGTTTCATCTTATCGTCCTCCTGATTCTCATAAAATAACTTGCTATATTGTATCATATTCATTTTCAAATAGCAAGCATTCCACCTAAAGTTCCTCCTGCAATACATAAGAAACATGCTGTGATCCTTTCTGTGGAAAACAGAACGATATTTTTTTGAAAAATCCACGAGATCAAAGTCAAGATCATAAAGTATAACATTCCTGCTGCAAATCCCCATAAAAACTTCTTTTTTCCGATCTTACTTCCGATCAGCATGCCAGCAAAAACAGATGCAAGAATATATGTAAGTGTGACCCCAAGATTCGCGATCTTCATTCCTGCATTACTTTGATAGATGATAAATGCAAGAAGACACAATAAAATTCCTGTGGCAATGTAGGCAAATACCAGACTTTGTATCATATAGAGTCCCTTTTTCCCCATGTCCATAACAGTTGCTCCTTTTTCTATTTAATCTATGACTGGTATTTTGAATCTATACCTTTTTGTGATAAACTGACATTAAAAATACGAAAGGAGTTTTCCTATGATCGATCTTCATATACATTCTACTTGTTCCGATGGAACTTTTACACCAAAACAGATTGTTCAAAAAGTGATAGCAAAAGGATTATATGGATTTTCTCTGACAGATCATGATACTGTCGATGGAATTCCGGAAATTCTTGCTATAGATCTTCCAGATGATCTGAAATTCATTCCTGGAATTGAAATTTCATGTGATGCACTTCATCGTGAGATTCATGTATTAGGATACAGAATCAACTATAAGGATCAGCAGTTAAATCAAACACTCAACATGCTCCGTGACAAACGCTTTCAGAGAAATCTTGATATGATCGAACTCTTTCAAAAAGACGGTTATCCGATCACGCTTGAAAAACTGCAAAATGGTGATCCTCATACTGTGATCACACGAGCTCACTTTGCAAGAACTTTGATCGCAGAAGACATTTGTTCTTCCATGGATCAAGCTTTTTCCAAATATCTTGGTGAAAAGTGTAAATATTATGTTCCAAAACCATTTTTTGATCCAAAAGATTGCTTAAGATTAATCCTTGATGCTGGCGGAATTCCGGTTCTTGCACATCCATTTTTATATAAATTCTCAAATGAAGATACCAAACATCTCATTCATGATCTGAAAGAAGAAGGGCTCGCAGGAATCGAAGTTTATCATTCTTCCCATCATATCGGCCAGATCACAAAACTTCGTCAATGGCAGAAAGAATATGATCTTCTTGCAACTGGAGGATCAGACTTCCATGGAACGAATAAACCAGATATCGAAATCGGAACCGGACGCGGACCGTTATTTGTCCCAGATCATTTGATTGATGATCTGATGAATTAATATTAAGAAACAAAAAAAGAATCTGAAATACAGATACTATTCTCTGTCTCAGATTCTTTTCTTTTGATCAAATATTCATCTTATTCTTCAGATGATGATGCGTTCGCTTTTTCCATTGCCTGGATTGCTGATTTCTCCATTGGGATACGGCAATGTTTGTCGTTACCAAATTCAACAATGATCGTTGTTTCATCAACTTTATCTACAACAACTCCGTAAAATCCGCTTGTTGTCAACACGCTGTCTCCAACTTCCAGAGTTTCCATCATCTGTTTTAATTCTTCTTCTTTTTTCTTCTGTGGTCTGATCGTTAAAAAGTACATTAATCCAAAACAAACAACCAACATCAGAATTGTCATTGTAACCTGATCCATTTTCTTCCTCCATCTTTCTAATAAGATTACTGATTCATCATGCCATCAATCTTACGTTTCTTGTATTCTTTATAGTTTCCTTCTTCGATTGCCTGACGAATCTCACTCATCATTGTATTATAAAAATACAAGTTATGCAAGACACATAATCTCATTCCTAGCATTTCTTTTGCTTTTAAAAGATGTCGGATATAGGCTCTGCTGTAACTTCTACAGGCTGGGCACTGGCATCCTTCTTCGATCGGACGATGGTCCAGTTCGTATTTTTTATTGAACATATTAAGTTTTCCCTGATTCGTATATACATGTCCATGACGGCCATTTCTTGTTGGATATACACAATCAAAGAAATCAACTCCACGGTCAACTGCTTCTAAAATATTCACCGGTGTTCCAACCCCCATCAGGTAAGTTGGTTTATCTTCTGGCAGATATGGCACTGTCTTTTCAAGGATATTGTACATCTCTTCATGTGTTTCTCCAACCGCAAGTCCACCTAATGCATATCCATCTAGATCCATCTTGGAAATCTCTTTAGCGTGTTCGATTCGGATATCTTCAAATGTTCCACCCTGATTGATTCCAAATAACATCTGATGTGGATTGACTGTATCTTCCAGAGAATTTAAGCGGTCCATCTCTTTTTTGCATCGTCTCAACCATCTTGTTGTACGATCAACAGAATTCTGCATATACTCTCTTGTTGCAGGATGTGGCGGACATTCGTCAAATGCCATCGCGATCGTTGATCCTAAGTTTGACTGGATCTGCATACTTTCTTCTGGTCCCATGAAAATCTTTCTTCCATCAATATGAGAAGCAAAAGAAACGCCTTCTTCTTTGATCTTACGAAGCTTCGCCAATGAAAACACCTGAAATCCGCCAGAATCTGTAAGGATCGGGCGGTCCCAGTGCATAAACTTATGCAGCCCTCCAAATTCCTTAATCAGCTTATCTCCTGTTCTTACATGCAGATGATATGTATTAGATAACTCCACCTGTGTTCCAATATCTTTGAGATCATCTGTACTGACTGCACCTTTGATCGCTGCCACAGTCCCGACATTCATAAATACTGGTGTTTCGATCACACCATGGACCGTTGTTAAACGGCCTCTTTTTGCTCTTCCGTCTTTTTTGATTAATTCATACATTCTTATTCACCATAAATTTTCTTAATATTATCCATTGTTGCACCAAGATTCTTTAAAACTCCATCAAGAATCGTAACAGCTGCCATTGATTCTACCACAACTACAGCTCTTGGCACGATCATTGGATCATGACGGCCATGAATTTCAATCTCTACATTATCAAGATCACGATTGACTGTCTTCTGTGTCTGTGCGATCGATGGTGTCGGTTTGATGGCTGCACGGAATACGATCGCACTTCCATCACTCATTCCTCCAAGAACTCCTCCAGAATGATTTGTCTCTTTTTCTACCTTCCCATCAACACAGATAAAATCATCATTATTCTCTGACCCTCGCAGGTTGGCAGCCTCAAATCCATCTCCGATCTCGAAGCCTTTTACTGATCCAATGGACATAATGGCTTTCGAAAGTTCTGCATCCAGTTTATCAAAAACGGTTTCCCCGATTCCAACTGGCATTCCTGTGATCTGACATTCAATGATACCACCGATGGAATCCATCTCTTTGATCATCTGGTCTGCTTTCTCCTGTACAAGTTTTGCTGCCTCTTTATCTGGCATGTTAAATGGATTGTTATTCATCTCCGCAAAGTCAAAATGATCCTTAGATACTTCAATTCCTGCGATCGCTTTTGCATAAGCTTTGATCTCAATTCCCAGTTCTTTCAAAACTTTCGCTGCTACAGCTCCTGCTGCTACACGTCCGATCGTCTCTCGTCCAGAAGATCTGCCGCCACCGCGGTAATCTCTGAATCCATATTTCATGTCAAATGTAAAATCTGCATGTCCTGGACGGTAAATATCTTTGATATTGCTGTAATCTTTAGACCTCTGATCCTTGTTATATACAACCATGGAGATCGGAGTCCCTGTTGTTCTTCCTTCGAAGATACCAGAAAGAATCTCAACCTGATCTCCTTCTTTTCTCTGTGTTGTATACTTTGACTGCCCTGGTTTTCTGCGGTCCAGATATTTCTGAACATCTTCTCTCTCAAGAGGTAATCCAGCCGGACATCCATCTACCACGACACCTACGCCTGCACCATGAGTTTCCCCCCATGTTGTAATTCGAAAATTTGTGCCAAAACCTGATCCTGCCATATATGTTCCTTCCTATAATTTGATATTTGCAAGTAAGTCACCAAGACTTGTTCCAGCTGCATCTTCTGTGTATTCCACACCAGTTTCTTCTGCTTTCTTAGCTGCTTCTTTATCCTCTTCTAATGCTTTGATACTTAAACTTACTTTTCCATTTGCGACTTTAATGATCTTAACTGTAACAGCATCTCCTTCTTTCACAACTTCTTCTGGAGATTTTACTCTCTTCTGGCTTAACTGTGAAATATGAACTAATCCACTGATTCCATCACCGATATCAACAAATGCTCCATATGGCATGATATTTTCAACTGTACCTTCTACAACTGTACCAACTTTTAATTCATTGATCTTATTCTCGCGTTCTTTTCTTTCTTTTTCCTTCTCAACAGCTTTTGCAGATAAGACAAGTCTCTGTTCTTCTGGTTCTACTGTGATGATCTTTGCTTCCACATCTTTCTGTAACCATACGTTCAGATCTTCTACATATTTTGTTGATAATAAAGATGCTGGAATAAATCCACGGATTCCTTCGACATAAACGATAACTCCACCATTTACAACACCGCCAACTGTCAATGCCAGAACATCCCCATCTTCTTTCATCTGCTCTAAACGGTTCCATACTGCGTCTTCATTTGTTGATGCTTTATTTAAAGATTCTTCTAACTGTGCTTCGAAATCTTCTCTTGTTTCTTTTACTTCTTCTGCCATAATATCCATTCCTCCATTTGATTGAACTATATACGTAACCTTTATTATAACATAGAATGAAAAAGATTCAAGAATGCCTGGATTTCCTATAACTACAAAACATTTTTACAGATACGAAAATGCTTGTTCCTATGAGAAATAAAAGCCATAAATTGGGATATTTTTGTTTTTTTTCATCTTTTTTTGATGGTATTTTATCTTGTTTTACCACAATTTGTTTCACTGCTTTTGGAAGGACTTTTGTGATCTTAAATGTGATCCTTTGATCAGTTTTATTTCCTGCCTGATCCACTGCTTTCAGATGAAGAACATGCTTTCCAGGAGCCAATTCTTTCCATGTGATCTTATGATGTTCCAGTTTTTGTTCTTTTCCATCCAAAATAACCTTCTCCCACTGATCTGTTTTATTTTCCAGAAGGATGCCGATCTGTTTTCCATATTCACATTCAGATTTCTGATCAAGCCCTTCTATTTTGATCACTGGTTTTTGTGTGTCATAAAAAAACTGTATTTCTTCACTTGTTTTTTCATTTCCGGCACTGTCTTTTACATGCAGACTGACACTGCATTTCCCATTTTCTGTGATAGGATCTTTTATATAAACTTTATCTTCTTTCCATTGATATTCCTTTTTTTGCCCATTCACAAGAAATGCCATTACCTGCACTGGTTCCAGACTTTCAATGCGAAATCCTGGCTTCAGATTTTTTGTTGATATCTGTTTTTCCTTTAAATCCTCCTGCAGAAAATGAATCTGTATGCCTTTTTGATTGACAGTAAATTTTCTGCTGCACCTATTTTGATTTCCTGCAAGATCTTCAGTTTTCACATCAATGGTATAATATCCATCTTTTTTGATCATAACGGAATTCATCTTCTTTCCGTTAAGATAAATATATGTCTTATCTGGATTCAGATTTTGATCTTTCACATCTACTTGAATTTTTACAGGCTTTGAATATGATCTTCCATTGTCAATTCCTTGAATTTTAATCCTTGGTTTTTGTGTATCAATGATAAACGACTTTTCCTGTATGATCATCTTATTTCCTGCCAGATCTTCTGCCTGAACAGACAATGTCTGTTTTCCGTCCTTTAAAAATATAACTTCTGTTTCATAATGATCACCTTCCAACTTCCATGGCTTTACCTGTTTCCCCGATGTTCTTAAGATCATATTTCCCTTTTTCAGATTTTCATCCTTAACTATGATCTGAGCTTTCTGGTATTTTAAAATTTCTGATCTTGGATTTTGATAACGAACAAAAATCTCTGGATTATCCGTATCCACAAAACAAGTCGTTTGGTAGAGTTGTTCTGATCGATTTCCAGATTCATCTTTCGTATAGATGTCAAGCTGATATCTTCCATCCTTCCTGATCCTAGGAATCTGATCGATTCCTGTCAATATCTCTTTTGTCTTCAAATCTGTAAGCTGCGCATAAAGATGCACCTGTGGTCCTTCTTTTTCCTTCAGATCATATGAGAAAACAGGAATTTTCGAATACCATCCACCAATAGGTTCCTGATCACATTGGATCTTTGCAAGTTCTGGTTTTTGTTTCCATACTCTCACTGGAATCTGACTGATCACTCCTTCTCTTCCAGCCTTCGAAACTGCTCTGATATAAACAAGATCATCAAAATCTTTGCTAATCTCTAACTTGTTATTTTTCATCTGCTTCCATTCATCTTGTCCTATTTTATATTCATAAAATTGAATATCAGAAACTGCTTTGGCTCCATAAGCTTCCAATACCACATTCTTTTTGCTCCATGCTCCTGGAGTATACGCTCCCGCTGTGATCTTGGCTGTTGTTGGATTATTTAATTCAACCATAACCTGCCTTATTTCTTCATATCCATTTTTATGAACAATATGAACCTTATAAATCCCTTCTTCCTGAAAACTGATCTGTGTACTTTGTTCGTAATCCCAGATCGGATTTATTTTCTGTTGATTCACGAAAACTGTAATATCCTTTGGTGCTGTCCCATTTTTTAGAAATATTTCCATCACTGTACTGCTTCGAAATGCAGGATCATTCCCGTCTCCTTCCAGAGTAATGTCCCAAGGGATTTCCCAATCTCCCTTCGTATCGACCGGTAAAACCATAAAAAGAAGAAGTACTGTGATTCCCATGATGATATATATCTTATATTTTCTGATCATAACCCAAGTTTCCTCCTCAATTCCTCTGCTCTTTTGCTTGTCATTCCTGTCTGTTTTCTACCTTCCCTATAGACCCTTTGTGCCTGTGTCATTTTATTGTTCCTGCATAAATAAATACTATACTCCACATAGGCATCCATAACTTTTGGATATTTCTTTAGAAATCGTTCAAACTCCCTGCTGATATCTGGCTGTTTTGATTCCAGATAAACAAGCTTTCTTTCATACAATTTCCATGCAGGATCTCCTTTAAGATTTTCTTTGAAAACCCGGTCTGTTTCCTCTAAAAACTTTCTATCATCTCCTTTTTCTGCTTCTCTTTCATATAAATTGATCCGGTCTGCTTCCACTAATTTCTGATATTCTTCCTTTTGTGGATATTTTTGTATCTGTTCTAACATTTTTTCTGCTTCTTTCCATACATTCTCTGACAGTTTTGCTGTATTTACTGTATAAAAATGAAGATAAAAATATGCCGACCAGAAATCATGCACATCGGTCTGACAATCCTGTACGATCTTCATAAGTTTTTCCGCACTTATATCATTTCTCCTGCCATCTAAAACATCTAAAAGCACCAAATACGATGACACATTCTTTTTCATCCCTCTACATCTTTCAAGATACACTCGTGCCAATTGTGTATTCTTTTGTATCTGATCCGTTCCATAAAAATAAGCCATTGCCTTTTTTATCTCTCTTTGAGACTTTTTCTGTACAATGACTTCTTTCTCTCTTTGCTCTTCCCTCTGTATCTGATTCCAGAGATTCTGGATACAAAAAACAGCAATCACCACCATGAACCCTTTCTTCATACGACAGATTCTCAATATTCTCTCAAAATCTGCCTGAATCTGCCTTATGTTGTGATATCTTTTTGCATCGTCATCGATCAGACATTTTTCTATGATCTTTTGGACAGCATCTGTTGCTTTCAATAAAGATTCCATTGTTTTTCCTAAACTATATATATCAAAATAAATGTCTGCTCTTTCTTCTGTCTTTGCCTGTTTTTTTGATGCATAGTTTTTGGTTCCATATCCACTTAATTTTTCTCCCGCAAACAATGCCGCTCCAAAATCGATCAAATATATATTTCCAGATCGATCAAGCATGATATTTTCCGGTTTCAGATCCATATGAATGATTCCTTGTTCATGAATCTTATTCAGCACTTTGCAGATTTTGATCATCCACAATAAACTTTTCTTTTTATAAAGTTTTCCACAGACACTGCCATATCGTTTTAACGAATTTCCAAGAATATATTCCATCACCAGAAAAAGTTCCTTTTCCTTTCCTGCAAAAAATAATTCCGGCACACCTTTGGTATGTTTTAATTTTTGCAAGATCACCCTCTCCCTGTCCCACTGTTTTTGATCCTTCACGATCTTCACAGCAACCTCTTTTCCGGTCTTTTGATCCAGTGCAAGAAAAACTTTACCCATTCCGCCTTCTCCAAGTATTTTTCGGACTTGATAACGTTGGTGATAAATCTTTCCTATTTCTTGTTCGGAACTTTGACGATCACACAGGACAGATTGTCTAATTCTCCTCTTCTTTTTACTTTCTGAAAACATTTCTGCACCCATTCTTTGATCTGTTCTTTTGATGCCTCTACCTGATAGATTTCTTCTTCCTCAAGCAGCCCATAAAAGCCATCAGTACATAATAAAAACTCCATTCCTGGATTTAATCTGCCTTTGTAACAATCAATCCGGATATCTTTTGTCACACCTACACACTGGATCAAAATATGTCTTCTCGGATCTTTTTTTGCCTGTTCTTTTGTGAGATGTCCAGCACGCAGTTCCAACTCTGCCAGAGTGTGATCTGTCGTTACAAATTTACGGTCCCTGTCAAACCAGTAAGTTCTCGAATCACCGACATTTAAGACAAAAAATTCATGTTCTTCAACAAACAATAAGGTTAATGTGCTTCCCATGGATTTTGTTTCTTCCATCCGACGACTCATTAACAAAAGATTCTGGTTGATCCTGCGGATCAGATCGATCAGATTCTGCTCGATCATATCAATTCCCATAGTTTCTAATCCATCAAACAACGTTTCGTCAAACCATTGTTTTAATACTTCCACGATATAATGACTGGCAATCTCTCCTTTTTTCAAACCTCCCATGCCGTCACAGACGACTGCGAGCAGATAAAGCTTTCCGTTCCTTTCCTTCTGACGCAACAGATAAGCATCCTGATTGGATGGTCTCCCATTCCCAATATCTGTCATTCCAATTGTATCTATCATAAATTCCTCCTAAATGAAAAAAAGCTCATAAAGATAAATCTTTACAAGCTTCTTTCACTGTTTTGTTGTGTTTGTTAATAGTTTATTCCTCGATATCTTCGATATCTTCTTCCGCCGCTTCGTCGTCTCCTCCGTCAATCTCCTGCTTCAGGATTTCGATATCTCCACGAAGCTTCTCGATCAGATTAAACAGGTCAATATACTCTGCCTGTGGGTAATCCATATGTTCTTCAAAATACTTCTCTCCCACCTGACGGTACAGATCATTTAAATCTCTCTTGGCGACTCTTAGATCATTGTGTCTTTTTGCGGAATCTGCGACTTCTTTAGCTTTCTGCGCCGCTGCTTTCCCTGTGGTCTGAATCGTTTCTTCCAGACGTCCGAAAAAATCTTTTGCCATATACGCTCACTCCCAACATTTTTCTTTCATTGTACCTTATCCTCAGTGTTTCGTAAAGGCTTTGTCCCTAGAATTACTAGTGTTTTTTCTTCTTTTTCCAATATATAAAACTTCCACCTAAAGATGCTGCCAACAATGCAAAAATCCATTTCTCATCGAAGGAATCTCCTGTTTTTGGTGTGCTCGCTGCATCCCTTGTTCCTGGTGATCTTTTATATTCAGAAGTATTGGATCGATCTGCTTTATTTCCCGTTGTCACTGTTGATTTCGATTCTTTTTTGATCTTCACTAAACGTACTGCACTGACTGGTTTGACAAAATCTGCTTTTCCTGTCGCTGTATTTTTTAATGTCTTTCCAGAAAGTGATGCTTCTTTTAGTTTTACCTGATACGATACTTTTATGGATTCATCATAAGATAAATTCTTTCCTGTCTCAATGACATACTTATTTTCTCCTGCAGTGATCGTGCACTGTCTGGTAATATCTGACCCATCTGGTGCATAAATCTTAATGCTGTTCTTGATCACCTTAGCTCCATTTCTTGAAAGCTGATCTTCGATCACAATATTTTTTGCGATCGCATCTTTGATCGTCTGCATAACAACCAGCTGATACTCGCAGATATCACCAACTTTATATGTTGTTTTATCAACCTTCTTGGTGATCATCAATGCTGGCTGTACAGCTTCCATTACTACCACTTGATCATCTCTGACTTTATCCGCATCATCACTATAGCTTTCCGCAATGTTTTTGATATCTCCTGTGATCATCTTCTTAAATGCTGTCTGATATATTACCAGAAGTTCATCTTTGTCACTGACATCTTTTCCTGTGATGATCTTAAATTTTCTAAGATTCTCATCTATTATGATCTCACATTGCTTGGTGATATCTTCCCCATTGTATTTTACACGGATCTGTGAAATCTCCATTCCTTCTTGTTCAAAATGATCTTCTACGACTACCTGATGTGCTGTCATATTCTCATTTCTCTGTGTCACACGGATCTTGTATTCTCCGCTTTGTCCTTCTTTGTAAGACTTATGCGCAGTACTTTTTTCAATCTTTAACACAGGTGGTTTTACAACGACTGTATTTTCATCCTGATCATCTTCTGTATTATCACTTCCTGCAACTGCTGTATTCTTCACAGCTCCTTCAATCCTCTTTTCAAATACAACCTGATAAGCTACCGTCATCACATCATTTTCACCAAGATCTTTTCCTGTTTCAATCGTAAACCGATGGTCTTTCGCATCAATCTTGCAATCCGATGTAATATCTTTTTCATTAAGTTTTACTTCGATCTTCTGAACCTTCATACCTTCTTTTTCGAACTCATCCACGACTTTTACATTCTGTGCTGTCATGCCTTCTTTTCCTTGTGTGATATGAAGTTTATAATATCCAGTTTCTCCTACTGCATAAACCTTTTTATCCGATTGTTTTGTGATTTGCAGTTTTGGTGCTTTCACCTTGATCGTCTCATCTGCCATCCCACTTCCTGACGGAATCTCTTTATCTTCCCGAATCAAATCTCCATTGCTGTTTTTTGTCGCAGCAACGTGCATAATATTCTTTACTTCCTGTCCTTCGAGTCCATCTTCTTCGATCACTGCCTGATAAGTGATCTCTATCTTATCCGTCATGCGAAGATTTTCATAAGATCCTGTTTTCTTTCCTTCTTCCGAACCCATTGCTGGAATCGTACCATTTTTCAGTGCAAGTGGTGTTATGATCTCATAACTTCTTCCACTTGGATCAAATGTGATCTTACACTCAGATGCAATGTTTTTCCCACCAGATATAACCGCTACGGTTCCTGGTATGATCTTGATCCCTTCTGCCTGAAGTTCATCCTGAATCTCCAAATTTCTCATAAAAGTTCCCGGATTTGGATTGGTGATCACTGCCTGATAAGTTACATGATCTCCTTTTTTATAAAGCTGTACTGGAGCTGATTTTATCACATTATTTTTTGGCGAGTTGATATACACCTGCCTTGATGCCCTTGTTTCTGGAATTCCTGCTGCCCATGCAGATGCAGTATTATCGATCACTTTTCCATTTGTAAGGACTCCACTTTTTACTGTATATGTAATCTCGATCGTCTGTCCATATGGAAGGGCATAATCACCTTTTGACTTCAAAATAAATCCATTATTTTCTGCCTGTAATATGTAATCCTTCTTATCAAGACCATTGATTTTTATATCCTGTAACTTCATATCCATCACACTTGCAAAGGATGTATCCTGAATCGTAAAATAAGCTGTCTTTGCTTTTTCGTTTTGATTTTTCACTGTTACCTTATAGATGATCTCATCTTTTGCCTGATATTCATATTGTTTTGTCTCTTTCCTGATCAAAAGACCCGGCGTATCTACATTTTCTTTTGGCAGCTCGATATCTACACGAACCTCATTGGTCATTTCTATCTTATCATTAATGATCGTTTTCGCTGTATTTTTTTCTGTGATCATCGTTTCCTTTGTATTATAATGCCCATGTTCTTTCCATATCTTACGCAATTGATCTAACTGTTCTTTGGATGCATTCTCCGGAATATTCATCTTTACTTTGATCTTTAATTTATAAACAGATTTTTTATAAAATTCGGCATCTTTCGGATTCTTAAGTTCTGCTCTTACAAGATTGCCGTTTTGTGAAATATCAAACTGACTGCTTACATCCTCATCATCTCCGTAAACCTTGATATCCAGAATCTTTAAACAGGATTCGATCTGATCTTCAAATGCAAACTTATCAAAATAATGTGCCTTTGGAATTTCTCCCGCAATTACCTGACTGACTTCATAATCCCAAGATTTTGCCAGATCTTGCACTCTTAGATGTTCCGTCTTGGTCCCATCTTCTCCGATCACCTCTTTGGTTGGGTCAACTGGGTCAAAGCGGATCATATTCTGTCCATATCCTACATATTGCTCCTCTTTTGTTGGTGCTTTTTCAAGACTCCTTCCGAATGTATATTCAAAAGAATCTGATGCAAATGTAAATCCTACACAAGTAAAATCTTCACTACTGTAATTGTCTGGAAAATCCGCATAATAAATACTAGTTTCCCCTGATCTTTTACAACTTAATTTTGTATTCTTTGATACATATTCTCCGTGAATCTTGTTTGCTTTGATCCCGATATACTGATATGTATCAATATCCTTTAACGTCATATTACTTTTGATCGTTACTGGTGTATTCGTTCCTGCTTTATAAAAATCACTTTTTAATGTCATCTCTTCGATTCCAACATAAGCACATCCATTGATGCCGCTTCCAATCGCCACATAACCGTCTTGATTCTTATACTTTTCGATTCCAGTAACCGTCATGACCAAATCTAATTTTTCCCAATGGCCATTACTTCCATCGGCTTTGCATTGATAGATCTCCATATTTGTTTTTCGGATCTTAATATTCCCTGCGGTATTTTGTGAAGTCTGAAACCATGTATACTTTTTAAGAAAATCCGGCATCTCGATCTCTGGTAATTTTGCTGCTTTCTTCCCTGCTTCTATGATCGTCTTCGTCTGATCTGTTGCATGCATCTTAAAACCGTAGGATGCATCCACTGAAAGTGCTTTTTCATCGTCAAATGATGAGAAAATATGTTTCTCATCTGCCCAACTGCTTGTGATCTTCCCCGCATTCTCAGTATTTAACTGTGCTTTCACCTTTCGCTGTCCAAACACAGATAAGATTACGGATGCCGTAAAAACTCCGATCATCCCAAGGCACATGAACCATTGTCTCTTTTTCTTCATAATGTACTCTCCGTTACTGAAAACTTATAAAAAAGTTATAAACCTTTATGTTTCATTCCTACTTCAACGAGTATGCTTTTGTAA
>JAHZAT010000079.1 GCA_019423795.1 Clostridiales bacterium | reverse complement strand
AATGAAAGTTATGAATGTTGCAGTAGTAGGAGCAGGAATCTATGGAATTAACCATGTAAATGCATATACATGGAATCCAAACACAAATTTAGTTGCAGTGTGTGACTTAAATAAAGAGATCACAGATCGCATTGCAGAACAATACAATGTAAAAACATACAATGACGTAAATGAAATGTTAGATAACGAAGAAATTGATGCTGTATCTATTGCAACACCAGATGCTTTCCACATGGATCCGGCATTAGCAGCGATCCGTCATGGAAAACCAATTCTGGTGGAGAAGCCATTAGCAACAACATCAGAAGATGCAAAGAAAATTTTAGCAGAAGCTGAAAAATACAATGTAAGAGTTGCGGTCGACTATCATAAGAGATGGGATCCAGCGGCGATCAATGTACGAAATGAACTTCAGAACGAAGAATCAGGAGCACCAATCCGTGGATATATGTGCATGGATGATATCATTGATGTTCCAACAGAATGGTTCAACTGGGCAGACAAATCAAGCCCTGTACATTTCTTAGGAACACATTGTTATGATCAGGTTCGTTGGTATATGGGATGCGAAGTAGAAGAAGTATACGCAGTAGGAACAAAGAAAGTGTTAAAAGCAAGAGGAGTTGATACATACGACTCTATCCAGGCAACACTGAAAATGGAAAATGGATGCTACTGGACAGTAGAAAATTCTTGGATCTTACCAAAAGGATTCGCAAAAAATAATGATGGAAGAACACAGATCCTGTGTGAAAATGCAATGTTTAGGATCGACTCTCAGAATCGTGGAGTAGAAATCTATAACAATAGCAAATTACGCACACCAAACTCTTATTTCATCTTAAATAACTGCGGACGACCAAGTGGATTTGGAATTGAACCAATTAACGATTTCATCTACTGTTTACAGAATGATCTTCCATTTATAGCTGATGGAAACGATGGATTACAGGCAGAATTGATCGCAGAAGCAGTCCATGAAAGTCTTGAAAAAGGTGTGGCAGTGAAATTAAAGAGAGATTAAGACTCTTTCGTCTATGACCCTATGATAAAAAGAAAAGTCTGGAAAAGTATTAGAATTTTCCAGACTTTTCTTTTTTAGGATAAACGGATCGCAGCAAGAGCTTTCTTAAATTGTACAGAAAACAAGATCGCTGTAAATGTTACTGCAATAAAATCAGCAACAGGTTCCGCCATATAAACAGCCATGGTCTGATCTGTTGTAAAAATATGAGGCATGATATAGATCAAAGGAATTAAAAGTACAAATTTTCTCATAACAGCAACAACAATAGAAGAAATTGCTTTTCCAAGAGAGTTAAATGCCATCTGGCA
>JAHZAT010000078.1 GCA_019423795.1 Clostridiales bacterium | reverse complement strand
TATGCAGTCTCATTGATGATCGTATCTTTTCCTGTGGTGATACTGTCTCCATCAACCACTGGCTGGCTGATCGTATGGGTTGTTTTTCCTTCCTTATTGTATAACGTCAGGGAGATCTTTCCTTCTCCATCGGTGCTGCTTCCAAGTGTGACCGCTGCGATCTCTTTTCCATCGTCAGTAAAGACATGATCCGTATAGATACCGCTGCTTAAGCTACGGACTGCATTGCCTGCATGGTCTGTCCATGTCTTGTCTGTCACGGTTCCATTGACTTTGGTTGTCTGTACCTGAAGATCCTTATAGGTCTTTGTTCCTGCCAGGGTATGGATCACGGCAGTTTCATATCCATAAGAGGTTTCTGTTGTTTTTGTCGCATCGTCTGCATCTTCCTTTGCAATGGTTACTCGGTTTCTGTTGTCATAATGATACTCGGTTGTAACCCCTGCACTGCTTGTTTCTGATGTGACTGAGCCGTTTGCATTATAGCTCTTTGTTTCTGTCTGAACAATGTCCTTTCCTTCCTGATCTGTCAGGGATCTTTCTGTTTCTACTGCACGTCCCATAAAGTCATAGGTGATCCTTGTCACTTCTCCTGTATTCCGGTCAGTACTTGAAACTTCCCTTCCCATCGCATCATAAGAAGTTATAGCTTCCTGTGTCATTTTTCCCTGTGTGCTTGTTAATGTCTCACTGACTTTGTGGTCTGCTTCTTCTCTCTGTGTAACATACTTAAGGTACCGTAGCCCTTATGAAATCTGATATTTTTTATATTATTTGGTTTATTATGATTTTTCTACTTACTTTTCTGATTTCACTACGTTTTCGTGTTTTATTGCATCTCTTTTTCCTTGTTTTCTGACTTCATATGGTCTACGAGCACTTAAATTTATTCGAGCACTTAAATTTATTATTCTGGAATGGATCCGAAGAAACCAAAATGACCAGAAAACGTATGGCGAATTATTCTTCATGTTCTGTGATGATATTCAGGACATGGAACTAACCAATGCACTGCAGAGCCTTATGGCTCTGTTTGTGGAACACATTTTAACATTATCCGCTGATATCATATCTATTATAAAATGTAAAGTAAGTGAATGGATTGCATCTCAAGCCACATTTATTCAGGCTTTATTTAGCGATATTAGCTGGGAAAGTTGAGTTACTATTAATACAAAAATAATTTTCAATACTTGAAATATTCTTTTCCTTATCATTTATATCACATCCTTGTATTGGATTGTGAAAGGATTTTCCAATTTTGCTTTAGAAATGCTTTCTTTTTATTGTATAAGTTCCAAATTCCATACCGCCTTGTTATCTTTTGCAATTTTCTTACAGCTTCTACCCTCTGAATCCTTTTTCTTACTATCACCTCCATGCTTTTTCAGATATTTCAAAATTTCTTGACTTTGTGATGCGCACGCTGTCTGTAATGCTGTAGAAGAATAATTTTCAGTTTCTTCTTTTACATATTTATTGATATCTGCTCCTTGTTCGACAAGATAACGTACCATTGTGTAATCCCCAATATCAACTGCTGTCTGTAATAAATATTCTTTTCTGACTTTTCCTTTTGTCATTTTGTTTTCTAGTATTTTTCTTGCAATATCACTTTCTCCATTCCAGATTATTTCCTGCAATTCATCTTCTTTTACTTTTACCCCCTGCTCATATTGTTCCTTACCGTAATTTTGATAGGTGTCATATATTTCTTCTTTTGTTGGCTGATGACCTAAAGATTCTAGTGTTTTAAAAGATTTTTTATCGCCGAAGGCTAAAATAAATTCCCATACATCACAAGGTTTTCCGTAATGATTTTTCTTGAAATTCACTTTGTCTTTTTCTATCAAAATCTTTGCATTGTCTAAGTTTCCTGCGACAATCGCAAAATCAACTGCTCTCACTTTATAATAATCTGCCTTTGCTTTTGAATTTAATTGTTGTTCTAACAAATATTTTACTACTGAAGAATGATTGCATAGTGCTGCGATCTGCAATAATCCTACTTTATCTGAGTCTTTCCAAGCAAAATCATATCCTTGTTTTTTCATGATCTTCAATGTATCCACATTACAATGCGCTGCTGCAAAAGCTAATACCTGCCCTTTATCTTTTTTATTTATTTTATCTGATATCACAAGTTTTTGAAGTTTATGATCATCTCCATTCATTGCTGCTCGTAATCCTTGTGATATATTTTGCTTTCCGTCATATTTTTCTAATTTTTTTAAAATTTGAGGCGTAAAATAATACTGCATTCCCCAATTGCTGTTATTATCGTTTAAAAGAAATGAAATTATATCGGAATCAGGCTTTGCACCTGATTCCAATAGTCTATTTAACATGTCCATTTTCTCATTATAATTTTCAAATGAAATCCTACTTACCGTTCCTTTTAGTGCTGTTATTTCATCTCCTTTTTGATTTGGATCTGCACCCGCATCCAACAGCTGATTGGCTAAGTCAAATCTATCATTATCAATTGCCCAGCATAGATTCGTATCTCCATCTATTCCTTTTTCATTAACATCTGCACCACTCTTTATCAATTGTGAGCATATTTGTAACTGTATCTTTTCGCTCTCAATCTCTCTGACGGCTAATTCTAACGGCTTCGTTTTTGATGATGTTTTGATTGTTTCTTTTGCAAGTTCTGCATGATTTTTCAATGCTTCCTTTACGCCTTGCATATTGGGATTGCAAATAGAAGCGTATAGCTGTTTTTTGGATATATCCTTGTCTTTGTCTTTACTGCATCCGCATATGGAAAAACAAAATGTTGAAAGCACTGCAATTATAATAAAAATCTTTTTTCTGTTTTTCATTTTATTTTCCTTTCCATGAAAATGTTCTAACATAACTAGAACCTTTCACTTTTAATTCTTTTACTTTTTTTAATTTATTTGATAATGTTTGCATTTGTTTTGCATATTTTCCTGTTTTAGGAAACCACAAAGTACCTGTCATCCTTAATGTTGTTTTTGAATAAATGTCCTTTCCTGGCATATCTTCTTTAAATACAAATGCTGTTAACCACCATGCCTTTCCTTGATCTGTTGATGTTTTACTATCTCTAGTAAATAATTTTCTATTACCTACATATAATGACATTCTCATTCTTATTCTTCGATTCCTATCATATGCGCAATACCAATGAGGATTACCTTTTATGGTTCTGTAATACAAACCTATCTCGCATCCATTTGATATTTTAGGAACATACGTTGCTCCATATTTACCTTTCCAAAATTGTAATCTCCACCATGTTGTTTCTACTTTTTTTGTTACCAAATCCCCTACTGTCCAATCCATCACATCATATAAGTCATTATATCCTGCATATTTTTGAGGTGCATTCTGATTGAATGCATAATAATTTTGAGTATTGCTTTTAAATGCAATATTCCAAAAATCTACACGTTTTTTCTTATTTCCACTGGAATCTATATAATTTATCGGATTGTCTGCACAATAAACATATAGATTCTGTGTATCAGGCTCATTTGTCTCTCCTCGATAAGCATCCTCTGTTAAGAATCCTCCATCTTCTGGATTATAATACCTCGCATTCAGATAATAAAGTCCTGTCCTCTGATCATAGATTCCACCCGTATAACAAACCTCATTCTCTGCTTTGTTATCGCCATTGATCGTTGTCTCTCCAAAGTCTGTATACCGGTATGTTGCATCAGCACTTCCATCTTCTTTTACAAGACTTGTGGTACTTCCCTGGATATCTTTATGATACAACAGATAGTCCGTATGGTCACTTCCATATCTCTGTGTTGCAAGGATATTTCCATCGGTTCCGATCAGGTTCTGGGATGTCTGGATATTATCTCCATCGGTTGTATAGGAAACTACTCCGTCCTGATAGTAATAGTTCGTTGTTTTGCTTCCTTCCACTTTCTGGATTCTCTGTCCGTCTCCGTTATAACGGTTCTGCTGGATCACAGCTGTTTTTCCGTCTTTGTCGGTGACCGCTACTTTGCTCAGACGGTTCTCTGCATCATAAGTATAAGATTCCGTCTGTCCTGTCTTTGTATTCTTAACATCTGTCTGGTTTCCATTGGCATCATAGCTGTACTGGCGGACTTCATCAACTGTGGTTCCTTTTTCTTTTGTTGCTGTCTGTAACTGATCCAGACCATTATAGGTATACGCTGTCTGTGTGGTTCCGTCATCTTCTTTGGTTCTGTTTCCAACTTTATCATAAGTATAGGTAACAGTCTTTGTCTTATCATCATTCTTATGATCAGTTGTCACAGTCTTTGTCAGTCGTCCGAGTGCATCATAAGTATAAGCTTTTGTCTCATTGACTTTATCTGTATCTTCTTTCGGATAGTTATTGACTTCTGTTTTCTCTGTGATATTGGAATTCTTGTCATAACTGTAGCGGTAAGATTCCATCACTTTGCCTGTCTCAAGATCTGTGTAAGTCATCTCTTTGACACGGTCAAGGCTGTCATAAGTGTAGGCTTTCTTCACTGCCTGATCACTGCTGTTTAACAGATCTCTGTAGTCTTTGATCTCTTTGACTTTTCCATAGCTGTCATAAGTATAGCTTCGTACCGTCTTTTCTGTACTGCCATCTCCTGACTGGATCTCTCCTTTGATCTTTGTCAGCCATCCGTTCTGGTCATATTCATAGGACAACGCATGAACTCCGTTCTTTGTCGTTGGATAAGTAACCTTTGTAAGCTTTCCATCACTATCATAATGATATCTGATCTGATGTGCTTTGATCTCATCGGCTGTCGGTTCGTTTTCCTGACTTAATTCTGCATATCCTGTGGTCTGTCCTCTGCGGTCATACTGATATTCTGTGTAACGAATCGCTGTTTCCTCTGCTCCGTCGATCTGATAGTCAATACTTTCTAACAGTCTGTCGTTGATATCATAGCTGTAGACCGTCTTTAAGGTCTTCTCTCCGATACTTTCTCCTGCTTCCCCTGCTTCATAAGATTCTGTCTTGATCAGGCGGTTCTTCCTGTCATAATCAAATGTCTTATAGCCGCCGTCTGCATAGGTTTCCCTGATCTTATTTCCGTTTGTGTCATAACTGTAAGCTGTTGTGATCTGTTCTTCTCCGTCTCCAAGATCCGTGGTGCTTTCTGTCAGTCCTGCTTCATTTGTCACTTCTTTGTTCACATGTCCGTTGGCATCTTTGACACTGGTCGTGGTCTTTCCATCGGTTCCCATGTCATAGGAAATACTGTTGCTGATGGTTTCGTTTCCATTCTTTCTGCTGACACCTGTGACACGGTTCTGGTCATCATAAGTATAGGTTGTAACATTTCCGTTTCCATCGGTCACGGCACTCTCATTTCCATTGACATCATACGCAGTCTCATGAATGATCGTATCTTTTCCTGTGGTGATACTGTCTCCATCAACCACCGGCTGGCTGATCGTATGGGTTGTTTTTCCTTCTTTGTTGTATAACGTCAGGGAGATCTTTCCTTCTCCATCGGTACTGCTTCCAAGTGTGACCGCTGCGATCTCTTTTCCATCTTCGGTAAAGACATGATCCGTATAGATACCGCTGTTTAAGGTACGGACTGTATTGCCTGCATGCTCTGTCCATGTCTTGTCTGTCACGGTTCCATTGACTCTGGTTGTCTGTACCTGAAGATCTTTATAAGTCTTTGTGCCTGTCAGGGTATGGATCACGGCAGTTTCATATCCATAAGAAGTTTCTGTTGTTTTTGTCTTATTGTCTGCTTCTTCCTTTGTGGTAGTTACACGGTTTCTGTTATCATAAGTATACTTGATTGTAACTCCTGCACTGCTCGTCTCTGATGTGACTGATCCGTTTGCATTATAGCTCTTTATCTCTGTCTGGACGATATCCTTTCCTTCCTGATCTTTCAGGGATCTTTCTGTCTTTACTGCACGTCCCATAAAATCATAGGTGATGGTTGTCACTTCTCCTGTATTCTGGTCCGTACTTGAAACTTCCCTTCCCATCGCATCATAGGAGGTTGTATCTTCCTGTGTCACTTCTCCCTGTGTGCTGGTTAATGTCTCACTGACTTTGTGGTCTGCTTCTTCTTTCTGTGTTGTCTGTTCGGACGTCAGAACTCCGGCATCCCCCTCTGACTTAACATTCTCATAGGACTGTTCTTCTTTGACTTCCCCATCCTCATCATATGTATACTCTGTCCTGCTATCTCCGATATCTTCATACTCAAGGATCGTATTTCCATGATCATCGTAATCATAGGTTGTGTCTGAAGTAGTTTCTCCCTCACTGTTTTTGATCACTTCTGTCTGTGCAAGACTGAATTCTTTCCCTGTTCCATAGGTTGTGCTTGTTACCTGCCCTGTCTCATCCACTTCTTCCACTACGTTTTCGTTGCTGTCATAGGATGTTGTTGTCGTTACTTTTACATCATTCTTAAAGTTTACCTGATTGTTTTCTAATGTCTGATAGCATACGGTTGTCTCAGTTCCTGTCTGCAACAGTGGATTCTCTGTGTTCTCATACTGGTATGTCGTCTTAACTCCATTCCCATTTGTGGAAGATAAGAGCTTTCCACTGTTTTTCTCATAGGTCATGGAATCTTCGGATATCTTTGTTCCATCACTCTTATGAAGGGATACCATAGTTGTTCCATCCCCATATGTGATCTGCTGGTATTCTCCGTCCGGTTTGGTAAAACGGACTGCCTTTTCCCCTTCATATGTAACACCATAATCATTTCCCTCTGCATCCGTTATGGCTGTCATATGATGTTCTTTATCATAAGCATATGGTTCCTGTACAGACTGGGTTCCGTCCGCTGACACATGAGCTGCATTGGTAAGATCTCCTGCTGTATCGTAGGTATACTGCATCTTTGTTCCATCTGCAAGTTCGATCTCTTTTAACAGGTTCTGATCATTATACTGCATCTTAAGGGACTGGTTCTTGTCTGTTGTCACAGTCTTTAACAGCCCTGTTTCATCCATCTCATATAGCAGGAAGTTTCCGTTTGCATCTTCCTGTGAAACCATCGTTCCATTCGCATCAAACCGTGTGATGTTCTGGTCCTTATCCATGAGTGTCCACTGATAGGAAATGGTCTTCTTTACTGTTTCCTGTTCTTCTTTTGCTTCTGTTTTTTCTTCCAGTTCATAAGTTTTTTCCTGTTCTTCCGGTTCTTCTTCCAACGTATATTCTTTGGTTTCTTCACAGGTATAGCTGTCCCCGTTCTTCTCAAATGCCAGACAGCTTCCATCGCTGTCCTGAAAGACCACCTGATCTCCAACATGATATAATTCCCTGTGAAAGCTGTCATACCATCCGTTTCCAAACATTCCCTGTTTGTCTGACTGGCTGTTATAAGTTCTTGTAAGGGATAATCCCATCACCCCGGTATTGATCTCAAAATCCGTGTTTGCATAGGTAAGATTTCCGCTTCCCTTGTCGATCGTTCCGCTTCCTGTCGGTGTGCTGATCTCTGCTGTATCACGGTAATCCCTGCTTCCAAGCCACCGGCTGTATTCCGCCTTGTCGATCGAAACCTGTGATCTCATCGTTACATATGCACTGGTACTGTTTACCTCTCCTTTTGTTGTAACTTTTTGTGCGCATACCTTATAATACCACTGGGTTCCATCTGCGACCTCGGTATCTGTGCAGTAAGAGTCCTTGATGGATGCCTTGACAAGATTTTCTTTCGATGGTGTAAAGTCTTCGCTCTTTCCACGATAAACGGCATAACTGATACTGTTTGGAAGTTCTTTTTTCTTCCAGCTGATCGTGTTCTTTCCATAGTGATTCTGGACGTTTCCATCTTCCGGTGCATAATCGGATGCCTTGGAATCGTCAATATAATAATAGTTGACGGTCTTTGCTGCGCTTTCATTTCCTGCCTTGTCAACGATCACTGCCTGGATCTTAAATGTCTGGTCCGTAACACCCTGGCTGATCGGAAGTTTGATCGTTGTCTGGGATGTTGTTCCGTTGAAACCTGCTCCTTTCGTATAAGATGCTGCATTATCTACTTTATATTTGATATAAGAAAGGTTCGCATCTTTTCCTGTGATCTTCAGTACCGGATTTGTCTGGCTGGACGGACTGGCTGCTGTCTTTCCGGATGTCATCTCCGGATCACTTGCAAATGCCGGTGCTGTACGGTCGATCGTAAACCATGCCCCTTTTCCATATCCATTGATATATCCGTTGTCCACTCCACGGACAACGATCTTATAATCTCCTTCTGCCCACTTATCGCTGTTGATAGTGGCTGATCCGCTGGATGTTGTTCCGATCTTTGTCGAACTGGAATATGGCACATAATTTGAATTTCCTTCCGCGTTATTAACCCATGTTGCCAGACGGTATTCCACTCTGTTTAATGATTTTGCATTGATCCCTGTCCATGCAAGCTTGATCGAATGCGTATTCTTTCCAACATATCTTGGTGTCGCAGATGCACTGGCTGCTGTTGTTGGTCCGTCATAGTAAGTCACTGACAGTTTCGGACGGTTTGCGGAAGCCCTTGAACCATAGAACTGTCCATAACTCTTTGTCTCATCAGAGTTCTTTAACATCACTCCGTAAGATGTGATCTTCCCGGAAGCACACTCCCTTGCATACTGGGTCAGATTGATGCTTCTTCCTTTCTTGGCTTTTCCTGTTGTCTTCACACTTCCATAGTTGGTGCTGTATCCCGGACGGTTGCTCCATTTTAATCCGGATCTTGTCCATCCTCCTGTGACTCTTCTTGCCTCGATCGTCTGTCCGCTCTGGCTGCTTCCTGTCTCATACATCGTAAGGGTTGCACTGTCCACGTATTTTCCTTCGATCTTCTTGGTAAAATCCTTGAAGCGGAGATAGGTACGGTAAACTCCCTGTTTGGCTTTTCCTGCCATCATGGCTGTGATGCCGCTGTCATAGAAGTTTGTATTCTTATAAGATCCGTTGATCACATAGACATCCCAGAAGTTTGTGGAACCGGTCCATGATACGGTCGGATCGATCGTTACCGGATATTCCCGGTCTTTCTCCTGAAAGTAATCTTCATCAAGATGCAGTGTCAGAAGATAGGAATCTTCTTCTCCATCCGGTTCAATGTCATAATACAGTTCCTCACTGTATGCTTTTCCTGTTGCATCATTTATATTTGGAGCTTCTAAAGATGCAACGATCTCATCTGTCTCCTCATCCAGAAAGCTGATCCCGCCATCCATTGCATTTTTCTTTGGTGTCAGTCCCTTGGCTTTAAAATGGAACTTCAGAACGTTTCCTTCGGGTGCTTTTGTCAGGACAATGCTTTCTTTCACTCCTGTATTCAGGGATTCATAGGAAAATGTGCAGTCTTTCTTCTCTGATTCATATGAGACTTTTACCTGTTTTTCCTCGCTATTTCCCCGTGCATCTTCCACCGTTTCTTCTTCCAGTCCGGTACGTGTTAATTTCTTTACCGATGTGAGAGCATCTTCCTGATCGTCTTTGTCTGTTGCTTCTGTATCTGCTGACTGATCGTCGGATGTTCCGTCTGTCACGGCACGGACTGCCTGATCTGCCTGTGCAACTGCCTGTTCCACAGCTTTGGATGTCCGGTTATCTGACTGATCTTTTGAATCTGTTGTGTTGTCTATATCTGTATTATCTTTATTCTCTTTTTCCTCTCCATAGATCGGTGCGAAAGAGATCTCATACTTTCCATTTTCCATCAAAACCGGGGTCTTGTCTGTCAGTTTCTTTGGCAGATAGTGTTTCTTATCCCCTGTTTCATTTTCATAGGCATAGTCTTTTAAGCTGTTTCCATTCTCGCTTTTTGAATCTTCTACTTTTACGAGTGTTGGATCGTAGTCTTCTAATGTTCCATTGTCTGTTTCAAAACGGACATCCTGCCCATAAAAGATGGTATTTTTCTTTCCTCCAGTCATCTGAAATGTGGTAGAATTTGTAGTTTTCTCTATGATTTTCTTTGTTTCGCTTGTCTCATTTATTGTCTGTTTTGCATGAACTGAGTGAATCATCCCTGCAATTCCAGACCATTCCACTGATGTCAAACATAATGTAAATGTCAATAATACTGCCAATATCTGCTTTCCTAGTTTTTCTTTCATAAGCGTACCCTTTCTGTGCTTATTTTTCATTTGGGCATTATTGATTTTTTGGTATGATTGACTTATCCATGTGATACTGCTATCTGCTGTGTGCAGATAGCAGTATCACATGGATTTTGTCAATCAAGGGTATCATCTCCTTTCTTGATCATTATTTTATTTTTTATAATAGCCTTTAGCTTTTAGATTACTACCCATCATATTTTGTACAAATACACTGTATGTACCTGCTTTTTTTATTGTAAAAGTCTTTCTTCCTCCTGTTGTAGTATCATAATACATTTTTACATCTCCATTTTGTATAATTCCAATTCTTGCTTTTTTTGCTGGGCTAATATCTATTTTTGTATAAATACTACTTCCTTGTTTTTTATAAAATTCACTTGTTCTTTTTAATACGTTCGCTTTTACAGTCCAATCTAAAGATACTTGCGTACTATTGGGAATAATCCCTGTATTCGATTCAATTTCTTCAATAAAACCATCTTCTAAAATAATATCTGACTCTATATACTCATTTTCTTCTGCTCTTACATTATAATGAGTTCCACATATACAGATAACTACCATCATCATACTAATTATTTTTTTCATTTGCTGCTTCCTCCTCTTTTAAACTACATGTTCCTGCTACATTAACTACTTTCTCCCCATAATTTTCTACATATATTTTATAATACCCTGACTTTTCTATTTTGAAAGAATACCATAAATCCCAATCATCGCTTATATATCTTGCATTCCCTTTCATATCTGTAATTCCTGTGGAAATATCTTTACTATCTCCGTCTTCTTCCATTCCTGAAGTTACCGACAACTCAACGATTGTTCCTCTTTTGATATAGGCTTTTTTACTTTCTAGTCTTTGTCCTGCTTTTATCGTATTACTGAATGCTATTTCACCATTCATTCGTGGAATTTTTTCATCTAATATTATTGTTGTTTTACTTTTTGACAGTTTTTCTGTTTTTTCCTCAAAATCCTGTTGTGGAACATCTTCTATTGTAGCAATCTCATTATCTTGTGTCTTATCCGCAATATAACTATACCCCTTAGCATACCCAATAGATGATGCTGCCACCGTCACTGCACTGACTCCAAAGACCATCATTACCAATCCTGCAGATACAACCTTCTTTAGTGGTCGCTTCTTCATATAGGCATTCATTCTCTGCATTCTTAACATAAGCAGCTTGGTTCCCTCACAAAGTCCTGCCATATAGACATCACATTCTGGTCGTTCTACCGCTATTGTTATAATAATATTGAAATAGTCTTTTACACTCTTTACATATCTGCTGACCGTCATATCACATACTGTCTCTCCCCATTGATCTAGCTGTCTCAGAATATCCTGCATTGCAGGATGAAACCAGTAAATACATCTCGTGATCTGAAACAGTTGTTTCCAGAACAGATCATGGTGTTTATGATGTACTAGCTCATGCAGCAGAATCACTTCTAATTCCTGTTGACTATATTCTTTGGCTGGCAGCAGAACTTTTGGCTGGAAAAGTCCATATGCCATTGGAACTTCGATCATATGTAATATCACTGGTTTTACACTTCTGTGAAGTTTTACTCTCTTACTGATTTCACTGATTTGTTCTTGCAGTATTGGAGATTGTTCTTTAACTTCACATTGTCTGATCGCTTTATGTATCTTTCTATGCTGATTTCCATAGCGTATTATACATATCACAGTTCCAGCTACCCATATAAAAAATAAAATAGAAGCTATGTCCATAATAAAAGCTGTCTTCCAGAATTCAAATCCATACAAACCATTTTTCCTTATCTTTAATAACACAAAAAATGATATCGGACACCAAAAAGATAATAATACAACTTTCCAGATCCAATAGCTGATATCTACATATCCTCTCTTCTCAGACCATCGTCCAGCTAATTTCCATATCAAATATACGATCGTTCCTAAGGCTGTTCCAAAAACGATATATGTAAATCCATTGATCACTATATTATTTAAAATCCATCTCATCTAACATATCCTTCAAACTTTCTTGATCTTCTTTGGGAATCTTTTGATTCAATGCACTGAACAGCTCTTTTGCTGATCCGTCAAACCATTCATCCAGCATGCTTGCTGCTTTCTCTGTCTTATATGTTGTTTCGTCAATCAATGCATTGATATATGCTTTTCTTCCCCTTTTCTCTACTTTAATATATCCTTTATCTTCTAAACGGAACAAATAGGTTCGAATACTTGTACGTTTATATTCTTTATGAAATTTGTCCTTTAATTCTTCTCCCATTCGCAGAAATGGCATCTCTTTTCCGTAGTTCCAGATACATTTCATCATTAATTCTTCTGTGTTAGTTAAATATTCCATCTTACTCATCCCCTTTTTAACTGTTTTTTTAATTACTTTTACTTTAACATGTTTACTGTTTTAATTCAACTTGTTTTTTAGTTACTTTGAATAATTTTATCAATATATCGTCTATATTATTTTGCAAAATGTACAAAAGAGATTCAATCTAATCTATATCAAAAAAAGAGATGCCTTTTCCTTTGGCATCTCTTTCTTCAAAATAAATCTACAATCTGCTAATAAATTTTTCATGTACTCTCAAATTCTCATCCAATTCCTTCAAATTCCTTCGTTGTAAAGAAGCTTCCTAGCTGTCTTCCATATGCATTCCTTTTCACACACATTGGTATCGTTCCAAAGTATGTTTCTTCTTGGTCTTTGATATCTTTTGCAAGAAGAATGAGTCCTGCACAGGTTGCGAGGACTGGCATTCCTTCTTCGATCTATTTCTTGATCGTATCAAACATATCCAGTTCTTTTAAGAGTTTCCCCTGAACGGTGCTTTCACCGCCGGGAAGGATAATTCCATCGTATGGTTTTTCTAAATCTTCTTTGTTTCGTAATTCAATACAGGAAACTCCTAGTTGTTCAAGCATTTTTTCATGTTCGATAAATGCGCCCTGTAATGCTAAAACACCGACTTTCTTCATCTTATTTTCCTCTTTCTGCCATTAATAATTCGATTTCCTGTTCGTTGATTCCTACCATTGCTTCTCCAAGGTCTTTGGATAATTCTGCGATTCGTTTGGCATCTGTAAAGTTTGTGATTGCCTGTACGATCGCTGCTACTCGTTTGTCTGGATTTCCAGATTTGAAGATTCCTGATCCTACGAAGACTCCTTCTGCTCCTAACTGCATCATCATGGCTGCATCGGCTGGTGTTGCGACTCCACCTGCTGCGAAGTTTACGACTGGAAGTTTTCCATTTTCATGAACGTATAATACCAGATCATAAGGGACTCGTTGTGTCATATCTTAATAAAATAAGAAAAGTCATTGAATGCTCTTATTTTGTGAAAAATAATTTGCATTCAATGACTTTATAACCACTGTGTCACACAACTATGTTTCTTTGTCTTCTTATCATAACTGATTCCAACACCTAAGATTTTATGATCTGTTTTTATTTCACCTATTTTTCCTTGAAATTTTAATTTATAATCTTTGTCCACAATCTGCTTTAATGCTTCTCTTGGACTATGATCTACTTTTAATTCTAATATAATTCCTGGATCCTTCTTATTCTCTGGATAAAAAATATAATCAACAAATCCCTTGCCTGCTTTGTCTTCTCTTTCTACACGATATTTGTCCCTTGCTGAAAGATAAACAAGATTTATAATTGCTGATAATTCCGTTTCATTATTATATGATAGAATTGGTGTTTCTGTATTATGTGCATATTCTAAGATTTCTTCCATTACCTGAGTATCTTCTGCTAAAGTTGCTTGTAACATTCTTTCTGACTCTTTTGCCAAACGATAAACATATCCTAGAGATTCTTCTTTTTGAATCATATCATCAAATTTATTCATCAATTCTTTATTTGGTATTCTTACTTTACCATCTTCATAACTCAAAAATCCATATACTACCATAGCTGAAAATATCTCACTTTTTGTTTCAAGTCTCATAGCTGCTGCAGCATATTCCTGAATTTTTACCTGCACTGACTCTCCTGATATCATTAGAGCCAGATCATTTTGTACATCATCAATATTCTTTCTGATATAATAAAAAATTTCATCGTATGGTCCTGAACTTGTCCAATAATTTCCTATATTGTTATTCGTAAGAGCAAGTACAACGGATCTGGGATTATAGATTCTCTCTCCAGATTTTGTTGTATATCCATCATACCAAATTCTTAAATCTTGTCTTGAAATTTGAGCATTCTCATTATTATGTTCATACCTTTCAAAAAGTTCATCTACCTCCTCATCTGTAAATCCAAAATATTCACTATATTTTGTTTCTGATGCCATATTATATTCCCAGAACATATTTAATTCAGAGCCACTTGAATACTTAGCAATTGGTAAAATTCCTGTCATATATGTCATGATTACATACGGACGATCTTTTAATAGATTACTCAAAAATAGAATATATTGCTTTTTATCTTCCTAAAAAAGAGGCAATCATGTTTGCAATCATTGTTTTTCCAAAACGTCTTGGTCTTGTAATACAAATATGTGTATTTCCAACTTCTAAAAATGGAAATAACTCTGATAACAACTTTGTTTTATCTACAAAATATGGCTTCATCGTTTCATTTTTGTATAATACATATGAAGTTGAACTGTTTAAGTATCTTCCCATATCAAGACCTCTTCTTTCTTATTCCATGATTCTATACAAAGTTGTATTTTTTTAATTCAATTATACCAAAAGATATGGTTAAAGTACAGCATAACAAACTGAATTGATGCATTGACTGCTCTTTGAAATAATCTTTACTTCCTATT
This sequence comes from Clostridiales bacterium, assembly GCA_019423795.1. Lineage (GTDB taxonomy): Bacteria > Bacillota > Clostridia > Lachnospirales > Lachnospiraceae > Anaerostipes. Next base: position 17,349 of record JAHZAT010000078.1, on the reverse strand, counting down.
TTTTCAATTACACTTCATTTTTAATACAAACATCCAATTTCTGATAAGGTATCTCTATTCCTTCCTCATCAAATCGAAGTTTAATCTCTTCATTCAACGCCCATTTTGTTGCTACATAATCCGATGTTGGAACCCAGCACCTGATCCCCATCATCACAGAGCTGTCTGCTAAACTGCTCACAAAAATTTCAACTCCATCTTGATCAATGATCCTTTTTTCTTCTCTTGCAATCTCATTTAAAATCTTTTTGACTTCTCTGATATCTGCATCATAAGAGATTCCTACTTCAATATCGATCAGTCTTCGATCCTGTTTCGTATTATTGATCAGATTGGAATTGCTTAATGTACCATTTGGAATAACGATCACTCGGTTATCAACAGTCTTAAGCTTTGTGTAGAAAATGTCCATCGCTGCAACTTCTCCTTCGCAGTTGGTTCCTGTTAATACGATATAATCTCCCACCTGAAATGGTTTCAGAATTAATAATAAAACTCCGCCAGCTACGTTAGAAAGTGTTCCTTGTAATGCTAAACCTACTGCTACACCGGCAGATCCTAATAATGCGATAAAGGAACTTACTTCTACTCCCATATGTGCCACTGCCATAAAAATTACAATACATCGCAATCCAATCCTTATGAAGGAACAGGAAAATGAGATCACTCCATAATCGATCTCTGCCTTCTCAAGGGTTGTTTTTAAAAGAGTAATCAGGATTTTGATCAGTTTAAATCCGATGACAATGATCAAAAATGATACAATAACTTTCCCTATGATACTCATTGCAATTTCCAGATATTTTTCAAAAAACTGATTCCAGTCAATCTTACTTAAGTCCACTGCTGCGAACATTGATTGTATCTGTGCTAACATACTATCTCCTTTTTTATCTTATATTTTTTCATGTACTTAGCAACGTGCGCCATAAGACGCATAACATGAAAGAAACACGTATTTCTACGTGTTTCTTATCATAGCAAGTTTATCTATTAATTACAATGCTTATTTCTTTGTAATATATCCTTTTGCTTTTAATGTCTCTGCACATAATACAGCTCCACCTGCTGCACCACGAACTGTGTTATGAGAAAGTCCTACGAATTTGTAATCGTATACTGTGTCTTCTCTTAAACGTCCAACAGAGATTCCCATTCCGTTTTCGTAATCTACGTCTGCTTTTACCTGTGGGCGGTTATCTTCTTCTAAGTACTGGATCATCTGTTTTGGAGCACTTGGAAGTTCTAATTCCTGTGGAAGTCCACTGAAGTTTACTAATTTTTCGATCAGCTGTTCTTTTGTTGGTTTCTTTTTGAATTTAACGAAAACTGCTGCTGTATGTCCGTTTAATACTGGTACACGGATACACTGCGTTGTGATCACTGGTGTTTCAGCTTTCACGATCACACCGTCTTCAATGTGTCCCCATAAACGAAGAGGTTCCTGTTCACTCTTCTCTTCTTCTCCACCGATGTATGGGATGATGTTTTCTACCATTTCAGGCCAGTCTTTGAAAGTTTTTCCTGCTCCGGAAATTGCCTGATATGTTGTAGCTACGACTTCATATGGTTCGAATTCTTTCCATGCTGTTAAAACTGGTGCATAACTCTGGATAGAGCAATTTGGTTTTACCGCTACGAAACCTTTTGTTGTTCCTAAACGTTTCTTCTGGCTTTCGATAACTTCGAAATGTTCTGGGTTGATCTCAGGTACTACCATTGGTACGTCTGGTGTCCAGCGGTGAGCACTGTTGTTAGATACAACTGGTGTTTCTGTTTTTGCGTAGTCTTCCTCGATCTTTTTGATCTCATCTTTAGACATATCAACTGCACTGAATACAAAATCAACCTGAGAAGCAACTTCTTCTACTTCGTTTACATTCTTTACGATCATAGATTTTACTGCTTCTGGCATTGGTGTATCCATTTTCCAGCGTCCACCTACTGCTTCTTCATATGTCTTTCCTGCAGAACGTGGGCTTGCAGCTAATGTTGTAACTTCAAACCATGGATGGTTCTCTAATAATGAAATAAAACGTTGTCCAACCATTCCCGTTGCACCTAAAATACCAACTCTTAATTTTTCACTCATGCTTCTTCTCTCCTATAGTACACGAACTCGAACGACTCCGTCGATCTGTTCCATTTTCTTAACTGTTTCTTCTGTTGGTGCTTTCTTTTCCATATCAAACATAGAATAAGCCCATTCACCTTTGGATTTATTTAACATATTGGCAATGTTATGTCCATCTGCTGCAAGGATCGCTGTTAACTGTCCGATCATATTTGGAAGGTTTTTGTGATGCACTGTGATACGTGCTGCACAATTTGCTTCTCCAAGATCACAGTTTGGATAGTTGACTGAATTTACGATATTACCATTCTCTAAGTAATTCATTAACTGGTCAACTGCCATCTCTGCACAGTTTTCCTCAGATTCTTCTGTAGAAGCTCCTAAATGTGGAATTGTGATCACTTTATCAACTCCAGCAATCTCTGCACTTGGGAAGTCTGTAACGTAATGTTTTACTTTTCCAGATTCTAATCCTTCGATCACTGCCTGATTCTCAACCAATTCTCCTCTGGCAAAGTTTAAGATCGTCACTCCGTCTTTCATCTTATCGATGGCTTCTTTGTTGATCATTTCTTTTGTTGAATCCATATATGGAACATGGATCGTGATGTAATCACATGTCTCAAATAATTCATCGATAGATGCGATATGTTTTACCATTCTTGATAAACTCCATGCGGAACGTACAGATACATATGGATCGTATCCGTAAACTTTCATTCCAAGACGGTTACAGATATTTGCTACTAAAACTCCGATAGCTCCAAGTCCGATGACTCCAATGCTCTTTCCTTTTAATTCGTTTCCTGCATACTGTTTCTTCTGTTTCTCAACTAATTTTGCAAGATTTTCTTCGGAAGCATTTTCTTTAACCCAGTTATATCCACCAATGATATCGCGGGATGCAAGTAAAAGTCCTGCAACAACTAATTCTTTCACTCCATTTGCATTAGCTCCTGGTGTATTGAATGCTACGATACCTTTCTTGGCATATTCATCTAATGGAATATTGTTAACTCCAGCTCCAGCTCTTGCAACTGCAAGAAGGCTTTCTGGAACTTCAAGTTCATGCATGGATGCACTTCTTACTAAGACTGCATCTGCTGCATCTAAATCATCAATGACTTTAAAATCTTCTGTAAATAAATCAAGCCCTTTGTCTGCGATCGGGTTTAAGCATTTTACTGTATACATGGCTCCTCCTTATTTGTTCTCTTCTTCAAATTTCTTCATGAATGCAACTAATTTTTCAACACCTTCTTTTGGCATTGCGTTATAAATACTTGCACGCATTCCACCAACGGTACGATGTCCTTTTAAGTTTTCAAATCCAGCTTCTTTTGCTTCGGCTACGAATTTGGCATCCAAATCTTTGTCTCCTGTTACAAATGGAACATTCATTAAAGAACGATCTTTTTTGACTACTGTTCCTTTAAACATTTCACTCTGATCTAAGAAATCATATAAGATCTTTGCTTTTTCTTCGTTACGTTTCTTCATTGCTTCTAGTCCACCCTGGTCTTTTAACCATTTGAAGACTTTACCACAAATATAGATTCCATAGCATGGAGGTGTGTTATACAGTGAATCTGCATCTGCCTGTGTTTTCCATTTTAACATGGTTGGTGTTCCTTCTAACACATCATCTGTAATCAGGTCTTCACGTACGATACAAACTACAACTCCAGCTGGTCCAACATTTTTCTGTACTCCAAAATAAATAACTCCAAAGTCTTCTACATTCACAGGCTCAGATAGAATGCAGGAAGACATATCTGCAACAAGGATCTTTCCTTTTGTGTTTGGAATCTGCTGATATTTTGTTCCATAGATTGTATTGTTATAGCATACATATACATAATCTGCATCTTCTGATACTGGAAGATCAGAGCAATCTGGAATATATGTATATGTTTTATCTTCAGATGAAGCTAAGATATTTGCTTTTCCATATCTTGCTGCTTCCTGATATGCTTTCTTTGCCCACTGTCCTGTGATGATAAAATCTGCGACTTTGTTCTTCATCAGGTTCATAGGGATGGCTGAAAACTGCTGGGAAGCTCCACCCTGAAGGAATAATACTTTATAATTATCTGGGATGTTCATTAACTCTCTTAAGTCTGCTTCTGCAGTTTTGATGATGTCATCAAACATCTTGGATCTGTGGCTCATCTCCATAACGGACATTCCGCATCCTCTGTAATCAAGCATTTCCTCTGCTGCTTCTTTTAACACTTCTTCCGGAAGTACTGCCGGTCCAGCTGAAAAGTTGTATACTCTTGCCATTTCTTTTCTCTCCTTTATATGAAAATAAATTAAAAGTTATCTTGCCTGCGCCTCAAGATCCGCTTTATCAAATGCATCTTCAATGGAGCCGCCTGGATTAACCATTGGCCATACTTTGTCATCTAAATCGATATGACAATCAAGAACCATAGGTTTTCCTAACGTTAAAGCTTCTTTAAATGCATCTTTGAATTCATCGATATCCGTGATCTTCTTTGCATCAACTCCAAGACCTTCAGAAACTTTTACAAAGTCCACTTTGTCCTGAAGTGTTGTATACGAATATCTTTCTTCATAAAACAGATCCTGCCACTGTCTTACCATTCCTAATACACTGTTATTGATGATTACTTCTATAACAGGAATGTTGTATCGCGAGGCGGTCGCAAGCTCGTTTAAATTCATACGGAAACATCCATCTCCTGCAATGTTTACTACGATCTTGTCTGGATTACCAACTTTGGCTCCAAGACTGGCTCCAAGACCGTATCCCATTGTTCCAAGACCTCCAGATGTCAATAATTTACGTGGTTTATCATATTTATAAAACTGAGCGGCCCACATCTGATGCTGTCCAACTTCTGTTGTAATGACTGCCTCACCTTTTGTAATATCATAAATCGCTTCCATGATCTGAGGACATGTTAAACATCCCTTGTCATATGTTAATGGATATTTTTCTTTATATTCTTTGACTGTATTCATCCATTCTTTATGTTCCTGTGCTTCTAAGCGGCGATTGATCACAGTCAGAACTGCTTTTACATCTCCGATGATTGAAGCAGATACACAAATATTCTTATTGATCTCAACTGGATCAATATCGATTTGTAAAATCTTGGCATTCTTTGCAAATGTCTTTGGATTTCCTAATACACGATCACTAAATCTTGTTCCGATCGCGATCAGTAAGTCACAATGAGAAACTCCAAGATTTGATGCCTTGGTTCCATGCATACCAAGCATTCCACTGTAACGCTCATCTGTACCATTAAATGCTCCTTTTCCCATCAAGGTATCACATACTGGGGCATCAACTTTATCTACAAACTCTTTTAATTCATCTGCTGCATCAGAGATAACTGCTCCTCCACCTACTAAGATGTATGGACGTTTTGATTCTTTGATCATCTTGATCGCATTCTGAATATCTGCTTCTTTGATTCTCTCACTGAAACGGATGATCTTCTCTGGTTTTTCTGCTTCATAAGATGTCACGGCTGCCGTCACATCTTTTGGAATATCAATTAAAACCGGTCCTGGTCTTCCTGTTTTTGCAATCTTGAATGCTCTTCGAATTGTATTTGCCAGTTCTTCTACATTCTTTACAATAAAGTTATGCTTTGTGATTGGAATTGTAACTCCAGAAATGTCAACTTCCTGAAAACTATCCTTTCCAAGAAGACTCACTCCTACGTTACATGTGAGCGCAACAACTGGAACAGAGTCCATATTCGCTGTTGCAAGTCCTGTGACAATATTTGTTGCTCCAGGTCCGCTTGTTGCAAAGCACACTCCAACTTTTCCTGTAGATCTTGCATATCCATCTGCTGCATGAGAAGCTCCCTGCTCATGAGAAGTCAGGATATGTGTAAAATACTTTTTCTGTTTGTATAATTCATCGTAAATGTTTAAGATAGCTCCACCTGGATACCCAAAAATGGTATCCACGCCTTGCTCTTTCAAACATTCTAAAACAATCTGAGCACCTGTCAATTGTTTCATCATTTGATCCTCTTTTCTTACTTCATTACTCTTTGATTTCTAAAACTGCTCCGCGGTTTCCAGATGTAACTAAAGATGCATATCTTGCAAGATAACCTGTTGTAACCTTAGGTGATCTAGGTTTCCAGTTTTCTTTTCTCTTTGCTAATTCTTCATCGGAAACTTTTACATTTAATGTATTTGCATCGATATCGATTGCGATGATATCTCCTTCTTCTACTAATGCGATTGGTCCACCAACGGCTGCCTCTGGAGAAACATGTCCGATACAAGCTCCTCTGGAAGCTCCGGAGAATCTTCCGTCTGTGATCAAGGCTACACTTGATCCAAGTCCCATACCCATGATCGCTGATGTAGGATTTAACATTTCTCTCATACCAGGGCCACCTTTTGGTCCTTCGTAACGAATAACGACAACATCGCCTGGTTTGATATCTCCACCTTTGATCGCTTTGATCGCATCTTCTTCGCAGTCAAAGACTCTTGCTGGTCCTTCCATCTTAAGCATCTCAGGAGCAACTGCTGAACGTTTTACAACTCCTGAATCTGGTGCTAAGTTTCCTTTTAATACGGCGATTCCACCAGTCTGGCTATATGGATTGTCGATCGGACGGATAACTTCTGGGTTCTTGTTTACGCATCCTTCAATGTTCTCTGCCACTGTCTTACCTGTTGCTGTGATAAGATCTGTATGGAGAAGATTCTTCTTATTTAACTCATTCATAACGGCATAAACACCACCAGCTTCATTTAACTCTTCAATGTATGTATGTCCTGCTGGTGCAAGATGACATAAGTTTGGAGTTCTCTTACTGATCTCATTTGCCATTTCAAGATTTAATTCAACACCTGCTTCATGAGCGATCGCTGGTAAATGAAGCATACTATTTGTACTACATCCTAATGCCATATCAACAGTTAAGGCATTTTCAAATGCTTCCTCTGTTAAGATATCTCTTGGGCGGATATTCTTCTCTAATAATTCCATAACCTTCATTCCTGCATGTTTTGCAAGACGGATTCTTTCAGAATATACGGCTGGAATTGTTCCATTTCCTTGTAATCCCATACCAAGTACTTCTGTTAAACAGTTCATGGAGTTTGCTGTATACATACCGGAACATGATCCACATGTAGGACATGTTTTATTTTCATATTCATCTAATTCTTCTTTTGTGATCTTACCTGCTGCATAAGATCCTACTGCTTCAAACATACTTGATAGACTTGTTTTGCATCCTTTTACACGTCCCGCAAGCATTGGTCCGCCACTGACGAACACTGTAGGTACATTAACACGTGCAGCTGCCATTAAAAGTCCTGGTACATTTTTGTCACAGTTTGGAACCATAACTAAAGCGTCAAACTGATGTGCTAATGCCATACATTCTGTAGAATCAGCGATCAGATCACGTGTTACTAAGGAATATTTCATTCCAACATGTCCCATTGCAATACCATCACATACAGCAATTGCTGGGAATACAACTGGTGTTCCACCAGCCATAGCAACTCCGAGTTTAACCGCTTCTACGATCTTATCAATATTCATATGCCCTGGTACGATCTCGTTATACGAACTTACGATTCCGACCAATGGCTTTCTCATTTCTTCTTTTGTGAAACCTAATGCGTTAAATAACGATCTCTGAGGAGCATATGCTTCTCCCTCTGTAAATTTATTACTCATAAAACTAACCTCCTAGTATAATATACCTTCTTCTATCTATGATAATTATTTAATCTTGTCGATGATCAGCTGTCCCATCTCTTTACATCCGACTTTCTTCATTCCATCAGACATGATATCAACAGTTCTGTATCCATCTGCTAAAACTGCTTTGACTGCTGCTTCAATTTCATCTGCTTCTTTATCAAGATCAAAAGAATAACGAAGCATCATAGCTGCAGAAAGGATCGTTGCGATTGGGTTTGCGATATCCTGTCCTGCGATGTCTGGAGCTGATCCGTGGCTTGGTTCATATAATCCAAACTTACCTTCTGCAAGGCTTGCAGATGATAACATTCCGATAGATCCTGTGATCATACTTGCTTCATCGGATAAAATATCTCCAAACATGTTCTCTGTTAAGATCACATCGAACTGACGAGGGTTATTCACTAACTGCATTGCACAATTGTCAACTAACATATGTTCATATGTAACATCTTCATAGTCTTTCGCTACTTCTTCAACAACGGCTCTCCATAATCTGGAAGAATCAAGCACATTTGCTTTATCAACACTGATTACATGTTTTTTACGTTTTCTTGCAATATCGAATGCTTTGATCGCGATTCTTCTGATCTCATTTTCATTGTAAGATAATGTATCAACCGCTGTTCTTACACCATCAACTTCTTCTGTATGTCTTTCTCCAAAGTAAAGACCACCTGTTAATTCTCTCATAATGACCATATCAAATCCATCACCGATCACTTCATCACGAAGTGGGCATGCTTTCTTTAACTCATCATATAAATATGCTGGTCTGATATTGGCAAATAATCCAAGGGCTTTACGAAGTTTTAATAATCCTGCCTCTGGTCTTAACTGTGCTGGAAGTTTGTACCATGGAGATGTGCTTGTATTTCCTCCGATAGATCCCATTAATACTGCATCACTATTCTTAGCAATCTCTAAAGCTTCTTCTGTTAATGGTTCTCCGTGAACATCAATGGATGCTCCTCCCATTAAGATCTGTGTGTAAGAAAATGTGTGTCCGTATTTCTCACCTACAGCGTCTAAAACTCTCATTGCTTCTGTGACAATCTCTGGTCCGATTCCGTCACCTTTGATGACTGCTAAATTACAATTCATATCTTCTTCCTCATTTCTTCTTGTCTTCTTGATATTACTTATGTCTGTCAATGAATTGGCAGATTTATTTACCCTAAAACTACTAATGCGATAAACGCTCCAATACAGCTTGCACATGCAACTGTAACAATATTTTTTTCATTATATGCAAAAATCATCGCAATTGCAAACCCAATTGTCGATGCAATCCAATTTCCTGTGGCATAAAACACGGCTGGCATGATCATTGCCGCCAAAACTGCATATGGTACATAATATAAAAAGGACCTAAAAAATCTATTCTCGATCTTCTTCTGTATTGCAATCAGTGGAATGACTCGTATTAAATATGTAGAAACTGCTGTGACTGCAATGTAGATCAATAATCTGCTAAGCTTCATCAGTCTCCTCCTCTTCTACTGGAAATAAAATTGCTCCAAGTGTTGCTGCGATCAGCGTACAGATGATGATTACAAAACCACTGGATACAAAAGATAACGCTTTGATATATTTAAATAATAAACTGATGATCATGGATATGATGATCACGATCGTTATATGCTTATCATGTCTTGCCGGTGGAATAATGATTCCAATTAACATTCCATAAATTGCAAGTCCAAGTGCATTCCTTAAGATCAATGGTAATAATGTATTAGCTGTTGCTCCTAATAATGTACCTATTGTCCAGCTGATCCACGGAATGGACATCAATGCATAGAAATATTTTGGTGTAATTTCTTTTCTTCCTGCACAGGAAACTGCAAAAATCTCATCAGTTACCATAAATGCCATCGAAAGTCGATTCCATAGTGTCGACTTCTCCGACATTTTCTGTCCGATCGCAATCGACATGATTGAATATCTTAAATTAATAATGATCTGTGATAAGACTAATTCTACTAGTGATCCTCCCGCTGTCATCGTAATGATCGCTGCAAATTGTCCTGCTGATGTTACACAAGTTGCAGAGATCAATGTAAGTGCCCATACAGGGATTCCATGAGATGCTCCTGAAATTCCAAATGCAAATGAAACAGCTACATAAGCTAATCCGATTGGAATCCCATCCATTAGTCCTCTTCGAAATTCATTGTCTGATTTCATTATCTGCTCCTATAGTTCAAAATAATTCGATTCCTGCAAAAATTTATAAATTTCTCCCAAAAATCGAACTTATATAATAGGATACCACATTCTTAGACAGATTGGAAACTATTTTTCAATGAAAACCGCATGAAATTGATGTTTTCGTTGAAATACATCACAAAAAATATTATAATCTTACTGTAAATCTATAAATTCAAAAATAGGGGATGCATATGTTAAAGAAAAAATTTATTTGTCTTGGATTATCTATGATAATGCTTTTTACGAGTATCATAAATACTCCTGCTGCTGTAACTGCTGGCCAGTATTATAAAATCAAGTATACACATAACAAGAAAACTGTTACAAAACGAGCCATTGATGCAAGATATAACAACAAAGTGATCAAAACAAATATTCCTGGATATATTGAAGGTTCTATTTCTATGTACTCTGCATACTGGATCTTTGGACGTTGTTCATCAATCAGCACTAAATATTCTTATTCATCAAAAACAAAGAAGATCACTCTTACGCGTGGTTCACAAAAATTAGTTTTAACGTTAAACAGCACAGCTGCAACGATCAATGGAAAGAAAATCACTCTTCCATCTGCCCCAAGGAAGGTATACTATCCTGCACGTAAGAAGAATTATATTATGGTTCCAGGGGATGCTGTGGCTAAGAATCTGCAACTGAACTATACATGGAATAATCGTCTGCTTGCAGGCCTTATTACTAAAAAGGGATCAACTAGCACACAACCTACAACAGCACCGTCTAATACTAGCACAACATCTACAACCCTTGGTTCAAAAACTAAGATTACAGCTTCTGCATCAAATTATTCTATCAGAATCAAGAAGCCTTCTGGATTGTCAGCTTCTGCTGTTAGTTGTACCGATGATTATTCAAATAAACGACTAAGAATCATCGTTAATGGGAACTATAAGACTTTCTTCAGTTCTGCTTCTAACAGATATATCAAGGAATCCCTTACATACAATGTATCTTACAGTGGCGGCAAAACTTATATTGATCTTAAGACAAATGTAATCAAGGGATTCAGTGTAATACAGACTTCTTCCTATATATATGTGAAATACGCAGATCCAAAGAAGATGTTCTATCATGTAGTCGTTGTTGATGCTGGTCATGGAGGAAAGGATTCCGGTGCAGTTGGAAACGGATACTCTGAAAAAAACATGACTTTAAAGATCGTTCAAAGTATCAAGAGTAATTTTGACAAAAATTCTAGCTACAAAGTTTATTACACAAGGCTTTCCGACTGGTATCCAAGTCTTTCTTATCGTTATAAGATGGCAAACGAGGTGTCCGCAGATCGTTTCTTGAGTGTTCATATCAATTCAAGTGATAGTTCATCTTCTAAAGGAACTGAAACACTTTACAAAACTTATAAATCCTATGCACAGACCCTTCAGTCATGCACTTTGACCGGAATGGGCTACGCATCAAACAGTTCCTATAATCGTGGATTAAAATATCGTTCTGATCTAGCCGTATTAAATGGTCCAAAGATGACAACTGCACTTGTAGAACTTGGATTCATCTCAAATAAAACCGAGGCTAGCCGTATTAATTCGAGAACATCCACGATTGGTTATAATCTATATAAAGCGATTTGTAATTCTTTCTAATTTTAAATTTCTAAAAGTCATATTGCAAAATATGACTTTTTTCTTGCAATAATATTACATATATGTTACAGTTAATTCTCGGAAAGGAAGATACAAATGAAATTACAGAAATTTATTATCACAACATTGTTATCAGTTTCAATTATCGGTACAGGAATACCTGCAAATGTTTCTGCATCATCATACGCTGTAACAAAACATACTTATACACTAAAAATCAACAAAAAAAAGCAAAAGAAAAAAGCTGTTGGTGCTTCTTACAATGGAAAAACCATTAAAACAAAAGCTCCTGGATATAAGACTGAAAACACTCCGATGCTCTCTGCATATTATGTTTTTAAAAAAGGCATGGGTGTATCTTATTCTTATTCTAGAAAAAATTGGAAAATCACTTTAAAACGTGGTTCCAATAAAATTGTTATGACACGCGGTAATAAATACGCTTATGTAAATGGTAAAAAAACAAAAATGCCAACTCCTGCACGTAGTGTCTATTCTTATGAACAGAAGAGTAACTTTATTTATGTACCTGGATCTTTTTGTGCAAAATATCTTAGATTATCTTATTCTTGGAATGATTCTTCTTATACTGAAACATTCAAAAGTAATTCTACTGCAAGCACTACAAGCAAAACTTCTTATGTACAGCTTGCAAAACCTTCCGGTTTAAGCAATAGAAATGTTTCGAGCACGGATGATTATCATAATTATCGTTTGATTCTTAATATCAAAGGTAACTACAAATCATTTTACGAAAAATCTTCAAACCACAAGGTTGTGAATGATTCTTCATTTAAATCATACTCTGTAAAATATTCTGGTGGATATACAAAAATTTATATTAAGCCACGCAGTAAAACGATCAAGGGATTCCGTGTAACCCAAACAGATTCCTATATCAGAGTTTACTATGCTTCACCTAAATCTATGTATAAACAGATCATCGTATTAGATGCAGGTCATGGTGGTTCTGATTCTGGTGCTGTTGCATATGGCTATAAAGAAAAAAATATGACTTTAAAAATCGTTCAGGCCGCAAAAAAATATTTTGATAAAGACCCTAACATCAAAGTATATTACACTCGACTTTCTGACACTTATCCAAGTTTAAGTGATCGATCTGCCCTTGCAAACAATGTTGGTGCTGACAGATTCTATAGTGTACATATTAATTCCGCCGGAAAATCTGCTCACGGAACAGAAACTTTATATAATTCAAAAGGATATAAATCAACTTCTGGATTAACTAGTTACAAATGGTCAGCTACAATCCATCCATATATCCGTTCTGCTACAGGATTCACAAACCGTGGACTCGTTGATCGTACTGGATTATATGTACTCCGCCACTCAAAAACAGCATCCACATTAACAGAAATTGGATTTGTATCAAATAAAAGTGAATCTAAAAAAATGAATGCTAACCTAAATAAATATGGAAAAGCAGTTTATAATAGTACAAAAGCTTCATTAAACAAAAATCCTACTAAACGTTAATTTACCAATCAATATATTTATTTGAATAAAATATTTCTAGCCATCCTTTACTCATTGCAAAGGATGGCCTTTTTATTTATTCCTCTTTTTCTTATCTTCTGACTGTATAATATGGAATTACCAGATACATTCCATCTGTAATCTGTCTATCATAGATGTGATTCGTCTCACATACTTCATCTATATAATCATCAACAGTATCATATTCATCTCCCATATGTTCCTTAGCAATGCTCCACAAGGAATCACCTTTCTTAACCTGAATACTTGTAAACTTCTTCTCCTTTGTCCCCTGTGCCTCTATAGTAGGAGTTTTCATAAATAATACATGAAATGCCATAAATAATACTCCTAAAAGAATTATTAAAAAACACCATCTTCTCTTCTTACTTATCATAATGTATTCCTCCTCTTATTTATCGAACATCTGTTTTGTCTTTATTATAATTCTCGAACATTTGTTTGTCAATATTTTTTCGAAACTTTGTTCGAGAACACTTGTTTCTATAGTGATTATATGTTATTATGAATATAATAAAAACACGGAGGATATAGTACATGGCAAGAGAACAATTAAGTGATAAACAACAACAGATTCTGGAATTTATCAAGCGCCGCATCCTTGACAAAGGATATCCACCTGCAGTCCGCGAAATCTGTGAAGCCGTGAACCTTCGTTCCACATCTTCTGTCCATTCTCATTTAGAGACATTGGAACGAAAGGGATATATTCACAGGGATCCTACAAAGCCTCGTGCAATTGAGATTATCGATGATGATTTTAACCTCGCTCGCCGCGAGATCATTAATATTCCTGTAGTTGGTACTGTAACAGCTGGAGAACCTATTCTGGCTGTACAGAATATTGAAGATTATTTTCCAATGCTTCCAGATCGTATCAGTAACAAGAATACATTCATGTTACACGTCCGTGGCGAAAGTATGATCAATGCTGGAATTTTCGATGGTGATCTTGTTATTGTCGAACAACAGTCAACTGCTGAGAATGGTGACATAGTTGTTGCAATGATCGAAGATTCCGCCACAGTCAAAACATTCTACAAAGAAGACGGCTACTATCGCCTTCAGCCAGAGAATGATTCCATGGAACCTATTATTGTGAACGAAGTATCTATCATTGGCAAAGTGGTTGGACTTTACCGCTCAATGAAATAAAATAAAAAGAAGCCAGAACCGAGAATCTTAATGCGATTTCTCCATTCTGGCTTCTTTATTATCTTTTTTAATTTAATTCTTCAATAGAAACTTCTTTTCCATCTTTCCAGATTCTCTCAAGATCATAGAACAGACGATTTTCTTTATCAAAGATATGGATAATGATATCTCCAAAATCAAGTAAGATCCAGTTTCCTTCTCTGTATCCTTCCATCTGTTTCATTTCATATCCAGCCTTAAACAGTTCTTCCTGCACATTATCTACCATTGCCTGCACCTGGTTTTTATTATTACCATCTGCAATAATAAAATAATCTGCTAAAACTGAAATGCTGCGAATATCAATGATCTTAATATCTTCTGCTAATTTGTCATCTAACGCATCATATGCGATCTTTACCATATTTAATGACTGATCCATCTTAATTCTCCTTCTTATTCTTATAATACTCATAAGTCTTGATTGTGCGCTGATCAATTTCCTGTCCGCATTCTGTCAGATAATTAATCGTATTGTTAAGAATCTCATATGCACATGCATCCAAATCTTCAAATGCAAGTTTCCGTACCTTTATAAGTCCCGGTATTATTTTTCTATTTGGCTCTATATAGTCTGCAATAAAAACAATCTGATCTAAAGGACTCATTGCAATCTTTCCAGTTGTATGACATCCAATCGCTGATAAGATTTCCTTGTCTTCTTCCTCATAATCATCTTTTGCAAGAAATGGGGCAATCTCCTGATGCATTAACTGTGGACTCTTTGTTAATGTTCCTTCAAGACAAATGTTATATCTCTCACATAACTGTCTTTGCTTCTCAATCGAAAATCCTTTTGCACAATCATGTAACAATCCAGCTCTGTAAGCTCTCTCGGTATCTACATCAAATACCATCGCCATACATGAAGCTGTATAGGCAACTCCTAAAGTGTGTCTGTATCTGGATGGTTTTAGTACTGTTTTTAATTTATCTTCAATCTGCTGTAATTCCATATAAATCATTTCTTTCTATATAATCGATCACATCCTCTGGAAGGAAAAAATGAATACTTGATCCATTTTTGCATCTCTTTCGGATATCATTCGATGAAATCTCGATACTTGGACTGCTTAAATGATAAATCTTCCCGCTATATTTTTCTTCCAGATAATCAATCTGGGCATCTAAGGCACTTCTTGAATCGTTTCTTGTAGCAACCAGAATATTCGCCATATGAAAAATCTGATCTGGATCTTTCCATGTCTCAATCTGATAAAGGGAATCTGCTCCCATAATAAAATAATACCTGCAGTCATCATCTTTCTGTGTAAGGGCTCTTAATGTATCCACTGTATATGTCGTGCCATCTCGTTTTAATTCCATATCACTAAATTTAAAATATGGAAAATTGGCAATTGCAAGTTTGATCATATCGACACGATTCTGCTCGCTGACTCCTCCACTGATCATTTTGTATGCCGGATTCTTTGTTGGCATAACAAGAATCTCATCAAGTCCAAATTCCTCTTTCGCTGC
This sequence comes from Clostridiales bacterium, assembly GCA_019423795.1. Lineage (GTDB taxonomy): Bacteria > Bacillota > Clostridia > Lachnospirales > Lachnospiraceae > Anaerostipes. The sequence continues at coordinate 1,526 of JAHZAT010000078.1, read as the reverse complement.
CTGTCCAAGAATTAAATGTCCATGGTGGATCGGATTAAATGTCCCGCCAAGAATTCCTATCTTCTTCATGGCTCTTCCTCCGATATTATTTTCCTGCTTTTGGCAGTTCAATTCTTTTATGATTCTTTGATTCTTTATATAATACGATCTTCTTACCGATCACCTGTACAACCTGAGATCTTGTTCTCTCTGCTAATACAGTTGCCAGTTCTTTTGGATCGTCCATGCAGTTTTGAAGTACACCAACTTTGATCAGTTCTCTTGCTTCTAAGGCATCTCTGACACCCTGTACAAGTTCTGGTGAAATGCTTCCTTTTCCGATGTTATAGATCGGATCGATTTTCATTGCAAGGCTCTTTAAATAAGCTCTTTGTTTGCTTGTCATGTTATCCTCCATTAAATTAATTATATATCTATCTATAGTAGTCAAACTCCAGATTATAAAGACGTACAGTATCACCTTCTTCGATTCCCATCTCTGTTAAACGTTCAATGACACCGTTTTCTTTCATAAATTTCTGGAAGAAGTCAAATCCTCGCTCTGATTCCAGATTTGTATATCCAAGCATTCTCTCTACTTTTGGTCCTTCGACTGTATATAGGCCTTCTTCTGGATGAGCAATAATGATTCCACCTTCTTCTTCTCCAAAGTTTAGTTCATATTCCTGTTCAAATTCTGTTGCACCTTCTGGTAATTCATCTAATAATCCCTGCACGTGCCATAATAATTCCTTGACGCCTTCTCCACTAACTGCAGAGATAGGGAATACCTTAATTCCTTCTGGTTCAAACTCTTCTTTTAATAAATCGATCACAGTCTCTCTGTCTGTCTCAGACATCGCGTCCATCTTGTTGGCTGCGATCACCTGTGGTTTCTCTAAAATCTCTTTGTTGTATTTCTTTAATTCATCTGTAATAGCATGGATATCAACGATCGGATCTCTTCCTTCTACAGAAGCTCCATCTACCATATGGATCATAACTTTTGTACGTTCAATATGGCGTAAAAACTCAAATCCAAGTCCAACACCTTCAGACGCACCCTCAATGATTCCAGGGATATCTGCAATAACAAATCCTTTGCTTCCATCCATATCTACAACTCCAAGATTTGGATTCAATGTTGTGAAATGGTAGTTCGCAATCTTTGGATTCGCATTTGTTACTCTTGATAAAAATGTTGATTTTCCGACATTCGGGAATCCAACTAATCCAACATCAGCGATCACCTTTAATTCCAGCATAACTTCAATTTCCTGTGCTTTTCCACCTGGCTGAGCATATTTTGGTGCCTGCATGGTTGGTGTTGCATAATGCTGGTTTCCTTTTCCACCACGTCCACCTTTTAATAGTACAACTGGTTCTTTTTTATTTGACATATCAAGGATAACTTTCCCTGATTCTTTTTCTTTTACTACGGTTCCTGCTGGAACTTTCAGGATGATATCTTCTCCGTCAGCACCATGGCATCTTCTTCTGCCACCTTCCTGACCATCTCCTGCCTTGAATTTTCTTCTGTGACGGTA
>JAHZAT010000077.1 GCA_019423795.1 Clostridiales bacterium | reverse complement strand
TCAAAGACAAAGAGATCACAGTTGTAGAAGCAACAAAGGCAGCACTTGAACAGATTAAGGCAGTCGAAAGTGATGTACATGGATATGTCTCTTACGATGAAGAAAGTGCATTAAAGAGAGCCGAAGAAGTACAGAAAGGAATCGATGACGGGACTTACACAGGACCATTAGCTGGAGTTCCAATGGCAATTAAGGATAATATCTGTACAAAGGGATATACAACAACATGCAGTTCTAAGATCTTAGAGAACTTTGTACCAACATACTCCGCACAGGCAGTTGAGAACCTGATCAAAGAAGGAGTTGTATTTTTAGGAAAGACAAACATGGATGAGTTCGCCATGGGAAGTACAACAGAGACTTCTGCATATGGTGTGACAAAGAACCCATGGGATTTAGAGAAAGTACCAGGTGGATCATCAGGTGGTTCAGCAGCAGCTGTTGCAGCTAACGAATGTTTCATGGCGTTAGGATCTGATACCGGTGGATCTATCAGACAGCCAGCATCTTACTGTGGTGTTACAGGGATCAAACCAACCTATGGAACAGTATCTCGTTACGGACTGATCGCTTACGGATCATCCTTGGATCAGATCGGACCATTAGCAAAAGATGTGACAGACTGTGCAACATTATTAGAAGCGATCGCATCTCACGACGAGAAAGATTCTACATCTGTCAGATTAGAATCTTATGATTTTACATCAGCATTAAAAGACGATGTCAAAGGAATGAAGATCGGTATTCCAAAGGATTACTTTGGAGAAGGTCTTGATGAAGAAGTCAAAGAAGCCGTTTTAGCAGCAGCAAAAACATTAGAAGAAAAGGGAGCAATCGTAGAAGAATTCGACCTTGGATTAGTTGAATATGCAATTCCAGCATATTATGTTATCGCAGCAGCAGAAGCAAGTTCTAACTTATCCCGTTTTGATGGAGTCAAATACGGATACAGAGCCAAAGACTACGAAGGACTTCACAACATGTACAAGAAGACTCGTTCCGAAGGATTTGGAGCCGAAGTGAAACGTCGTATTATGTTAGGATCATTCGTATTAAGTTCAGGATATTACGATGCGTACTACTTAAAAGCATTAAGAACAAAAGCACTGATTAAGAAAGAATTTGACAAAGCATTTGAGAAATACGATGTGATCTTAGGACCAGTCGCACCAACAACAGCTCCAAAATTAGGAGACAGCTTAAGTGATCCGATCAAGATGTATTTAGGAGATATCTACACAATCTCCGTAAACCTTGCAGGACTTCCAGGAATCTCTCTTCCATGTGGAAAGGACAAGAACGGAATGCCAATCGGACTTCAGCTGATCGGAGACTGCTTCAATGAGAAGAAGATCATTCAGGCAGCATACACATTTGAGCAGACAAGAGCATATGAAGCTCCAGCAATCGCTAAAGGAGGGGCTAAATAATGAGCAAGAATTACGAAACAGTCATCGGACTTGAAGTCCATGTAGAATTAGCAACAAAGACAAAGATTTTCTGTGGATGCAGCACAGCATTCGGAGGAGCACCAAATACACACACATGTCCTGTATGCACAGGTATGCCAGGATCATTACCAGTGTTAAATAAACAGGTGGTAGAATATGCGATGGCAGTTGGACTTGCAACAAACTGTGATATCACACAGAACTGTAAATTCGACCGTAAGAACTATTTTTATCCAGATAATCCACAGAACTATCAGATCTCTCAGTTATATTTACCAATCTGTCGAAATGGTAAAGTAGAGATTGATGTAGATGGAGAGAAGAAAGATATCAGAATCCATGAGATCCATATGGAAGAAGATGCAGGAAAATTAGTGCATGATCCATGGACAGGAGATTCTTTAGTAGACTTTAACCGTTCTGGAGTGCCACTGATCGAGATCGTATCAGAACCAGATATGCGTTCTGCAGATGAGGTTATCGCATATCTTGAGAAGTTACGTCTGATCATTCAGTACTTAGGAGCATCAGATTGTAAATTACAGGAAGGTTCCATGAGAGCTGACGTGAACTTATCTGTCCGTGAAGTGGGAGCGGAAGAATTTGGAACACGTACAGAGATGAAGAACTTAAACTCTTTCAAAGCTATCAAGAGAGCCATTGAAGGAGAGATGGAACGTCAGATCGACCTGATCGAAGCAGGTGAGAAAGTCGTACAGGAAACAAGACGTTGGGATGACACGAAGGGAGCATCTTATGCAATGCGTTCCAAAGAAGACGCACAGGATTATCGTTATTTCCCAGATCCAGACTTAGTACCGATTGAGATCAGCGATGAATGGATGGACAAAGTAAGAGATGCCCAGCCAGAGTTCAGAGATGAGAAGAAAGTCCGTTATAAAGAAGAATACGACCTTCCAGATTATGATATCGACATAATCACAGGATCAAAACACCTTGCAGATATCTTCGAAGCAACGATCGCACTTGGATCAGAGCCAAAAGAAGTCTCTAACTGGTTAATGGGAGAGACGATCCGTCTGGTCAATGAATCAGAGATGGATATCGATGATGTATCATTTAAGCCAGAACATCTTGCGAAACTGATCGAGATGATTAAGAACAATGAGATCAACCGAAGCGTAGGAAAAGAAGTCTTCGAGAAAGTATTCAAAGAAGATATTGATCCTGCAGCATACGTAGAAGAACATGGATTAAAATCCATGAATGATGAAGGAGCATTAAAAGCAACGATCGAAGAGATCGTAGCAAACAATCCAAAATCTGTCGAAGACTACAAAGCTGGTAAGAAGAAAGCTATCGGATTCTTAGTAGGACAGACAATGAAAGCGACACAGGGAAAAGCAAACCCTGGAATCGTTAATAAGATCTTAACCGAGATTTTAGATAATATGTAACCATAGCATTCCAAGAGGTCTTAAAGTCCTTGAGAATTGCATAGTAGTGAAAAAGATACTTTTATCAAGAGAAGATAGAAGTGTCTTTTTCTGATTTATGCATCTTTTTTTTAAAAAAATAAAAAAAAGGGAACCAAACGGCAAGTAAATCCATCGAATATGTGAATCAATAAAAGAGGGAAAAAAGAAAAGAGAGGAGGTAAGAATGAAGAAAGAGACATTTTGTCGGTATATCAGACAGTATGAAACAGATATGTTTCGATTTGCAAAAGGTATCGTGGGAACCCAGGCAGATGGAGAAGATGCGATGCAGGAAAGCATCTTAAAAGCTTATGAAAATATTGATACATTACGTTCAAGAAGAAAATTCAAAGCATGGATCTTTCAGATCCTGGCAAATGAATGTTATCAGATCTTAAGAAACAGGAAGAGACAGGAACCAACAGATCCGTTTGAATTTCCAGAACAGGAACATTCCAGTGATTACTGGACAGAAGATATGGTATCAGAGGATGGAGAAATTTTAAGTTATATTTTAAGAATGCCAAAACAGCATCAGGAAGTATTGATCTTATATTATTATGATGAATTTTCCACAAAAGAAATCGCCAAAATCTTAGATATACCGCAAGGAACCGTAAAATCAAGACTTGCCAGAGGAAGAAAACAATTAAAGGATTTATTAGAGATGGAAGGAGAAGGTGCATATGAAGGAGCATGAGTTAAGAAAAAGGATCAAGAGAGAAAAAATACAGGAACAGATGCCAGAATTAACCAGAAAAAGGATGGATGATCTGTTAGATGGATTGCCGGAAGAAACAAAAAGAAGTAAAATTCATAGAATCTGGAAAAATGCCGTGGTATTTGTGGCTGTATTATCTTTATCAACAGTGACAGTGTTTGCAGGTGCGAAATTGATCACATTAGGAACAGGAAAATTGGACACAAAACATGGAAGCAGGCAATATCAAAGGTCTGTGAAACTAAACGAGATTCAAAAAAATAATGCAAAGGCAGGAATAAGCAGAACAGATCAGGGAATTACATTAAGAATTGACAATGTCGGTCTGGATGAAGGTAATTTATTATTGTATTATACAGTGTCATTAAATAAAACAACGAGAGCCGAAAAGCTTGAAAAAGTTAAAAAAGATAGTTTACAAGAGCGCTGGAACCTTAACAGTATATGGCTTGGACCACAGATTTCCATTGATGGAAAAGCAAATGATGAAGTAAATGAAACGGGAGTAACGGAAGCTTACAGGATCAACAACCATAAGATTAAAGGAGTTTATCGTTTTAATCTTACTGGAAAATTAAAAAAGAAAGTAAAACTGGATATTAAAACCAACTATTTATGGGATACCAAAGGTGACTGGTCTATGCAGCTTGCGGTTGATCGAAGCAAGGTCGCAAAGAAGACAAAAGTGATCATACGATCTAAGAAATCAATCGTAGACAGAGTTATTATATCTCCATTAGGAAATACCTTGCGAAGCAATGACAAAAAACATGATCTTGTGATCAGAGATAATAAAGGAAGATATCTCTACTATGAAGAAAAAACTAATTCAGAAAAAAGCAAAGATATCTATCAGTTTTTCAAACATACACACACAAGATCACTGGAAATCATTCCAGTTAAAAAACAATCTGTGGTAACAAAGAATGGAAAAGTACAGAAAGCAGTATTAAATCTGAAGAAAAATGAGATTGTCAAAGTCAGTGATCATACCAAATTAAAAGTGGCAGATGTAAAAAAACAAAAACACAATCTGAGAATTTACTTTAAAGTTCTAGATTATGACGGAGCAATCTTAACAGACGGACTAGAGGGCAGATTTATCGTAGATAACAAGGGAAGATCCCTGATCAAAGATGGTGGAAGTATTGACACATGGACAGATTATGAAAAAGAACAGCTGGTACTTGAATTTTACAATGCATTCAAAGGCGTTGATTATACGAAAGCAGCGAAGATTAATTTCTTAAAACAGAAAGCAGTTCTCAATGAAAAACAGAAACAGAAAATAGAAATAAAGTAAATATATTAAATGAGTATAAAATAAAAATACCAGATTTCGATTCATAGGAATCTGGTATTTTTGTTGGTAAAATCTTGAAATTAAAAGCTGTAGAAAGTAAAATAAAGTGTGTATTATATATAGAGAAAATAAGAAATGAATAAAATGGGAGAAAGCAAAATTATGAAAAAGTACAAAGGTGTCGTATTTTTTGACTATGATGGAACAACAGTTGATGAAGTAGATGAGATTAAAACAGCAACACCAACAACTGTAGAATCATTGAATAAATTAAAAGAAAATGGATATCTGACAATGTTATGCTCAGGAAGAACACAGCGATTTTTAGAGATGGATATTGATAAATTTATGGGAGCGATCACATGTAATGGTTCACATACAGAAGTTGAGGGAGAAGTGATCAGAGACATCTGTATTCCAGATGAATTGGTATTTCAGGTAGTTAACGAATATTTCCCAAGAGATACGATCATTCATTTTGAGACAAGAGATATCAGTTATTATCTACATATGGATGAAGAGTTTTTCAAAAATCACTGCAAACTTTTTAATCTGCCACAACGATGGTATGCGCCATGGAAATTCCGCACAAAAAACACTCACATCAGCAAACTTGTTATGAATTACAAGGATATTCAGGTGAAGAAGGATTTTGAAGAAGAATTTAAAGATGTATTTACTTGCGCTAAACATGTTCGCGAAAATTTCATTGATATCACATTAAAAGGTGTAACAAAAGGAGATGCGATCACAGAACTGATCGAGAAACTTGGAATTGACAAGAAAGACACCTATGCATTTGGAGATGCAGATAACGATGTAGAAATGATGCAGGCAGTTGGAACAGGAATCGCGATGGGACGTCATAGTGAGAAAGTAGGAGAAGTCGCATCTATGGTGACAGGAACTGTCAAAGAAGAAGGAATTACAATGGCACTTAAGAAGTTAGGATTGATCTAAGATGAAGAATATTATTTTTGATGTAGATGATACATTATATAATTTAATGGAACCATTTGAAAAAGCCCACAAAGAACTGATGGCAGCCCGCACAGATGCAGACTGTGAGGAATTATTTGAAGCATCAAGAACCTACAGTGATGAAGCATTCTGTATGTCAAGAGAAGGAAAAATCTCTGAAGACGAAGAATTTGCATATCGTGTCCAGAAAACATATGCAGATGTCGGAGTAGAAGTCAGCAAAGAAGAGGCAAAACAATTCGAAGAACGATACCGTTATTACCAAAAGCATATTCAGGTACCAGAAATTACAAAACAGATCCTTGATCATTGCAAAGAAAATTACAGAATCGGAATTTTAACGAATGGAACAACAAAGAATCAGGGAAAGAAATTAGAGACATTAGGATCAGACCACTGGTTCAACCCTAAAACAATGTTCATCTCAGACAGCATCGGAGCTGCAAAACCAGATGTCAAAGCATTCCATACTGTTCAAAAAGAAATGAAGCTTGATCCAGAGGAAACATGGTTTATCGGAGACACCTTTGAAATAGATGTCGTAGGAGCCAAGAATTCTGGCTGGCATGTCATCTGGTTCAACCATAGAAACCGCCCAATGCCAGAAGGAGATATCGTTCCGGACGTAGAAGTAACAAGTGGACAGGAATTATTTGAATATATAAAAAAATTATAATTCAACACCGTCTAACATACACACATGTGGTGGTTTGAATAGCTGTCCATGTATATGAGAAAAACGAAATAATAGGATAAAAGATTTAGAACTTTTATCCTATTATTTCGTTTTTTTATATGCATTGAACAACGCATTCAAATTACAACTTGGTTACATTAGATGCCTGTTTTCCGCGAGGTCCTTCTTCAATCTCAAAACTTACACTCTGTCCTTCTTCCAAAGTCTTAAATCCTTTTCCCTGAATTGCAGAAAAATGAACAAATACATCATCTCCGGATTCCTGTGAAATAAATCCATAACCTTTTTCTGCGTTAAACCATTTTACTGTACCATTACTCATCTGGGTACCTCTACTTTCTTAAATAAAAAATACATGTAACTGTTAATGACAGGTGTTTCAATAAAAATCTTTATAAAAAAGAAAAAGTCCACGAACCGTTACTTGCTTTACGCATTCATAGAAATAAATGAATGCATCCGTATCGGTCGTGAACATTAAAATCTATCAATAACAAGATTAATCATAGCACAACAACTTAACGATTACAAATACTTTTTTAAATCCTGAATACTTTTTTCGTGGAGAGAAATAAGTTTGTTACCGAAATGTTTTGCTTCTTTGGAGGCATCACAGTAAAGATGATTTTTCTGGATTGCTTTGATCATTCCCATCGTATATCCCTGAATACACATTTCAGAAAGATGACTGACATTTTTATCAGACATAGCCTTTAATTTGGTCATCCATTCAGAATATGTTTTCAAAAGATCATTTAATTCTTCTGTAGAATCACCATTGGAAGTGATCGTATCTTTTATAGAATCTGATAAATTTTGATATTCTTCTTCCTGGCTGATGATCAAAGCCTTAAAATCACAGTCTGTTGTGACCTTTCGAATCTCAGGAATGGTTTCTAAAACCATTGCAATGTTCTGATAAATACTGTTTAATAAATTTTCATTATCCATAATTGTAAAACTCCTTTTGTTCATAGGATGTTCCATATAACAGTTTCTATACATAAAAGTGGAAATATGATAAAATGGCAGACATAAAATGAAATCCACATACATCGATTTTATGGTGAAAAGAAATAATAAGCAGGAGAAAAAGATGAGCAAAGAAAATTTTGAGAAGCAGATCCGAAAAAGAATGGAGCAGTTAGATGAGATCAATAAACATGGAATATTTAAAGAATTAAAAGGAACTGTCACAGATTTTAACTATGATACCAAAAGTTTAACCATGACGTTCGAGGCCACAAAGTTTCATGAAAATGCATTTGGAATCATGTTTGGAGGTTCTCTGGCAGGGATGTTTGATATTGCATTTGGAACATTGACTGCTGGATTGGGCGATTATAGTGTAGCCCCAACGGTGCAGCTTTCTACAACATTTTTAAAAGGAATACCAACAGGAGCAACCGTAAGAACAGAGGTAGAAGCAGTGTCCACAGGAAAAACGATCATGAATTTTGTTGGAAAAGCCTATGTAGGAGAAGAACTCGTCGGAAGCGCTAGCGGGACATTTATGACACCGCGGCCATTTAAGAAATTTAATACAGAAAAATAAAGAAAAAGGATATTGATCGTGACACCAATATCCTTTTTATATCATAGGAAATTCCAAGGGAATCCCCTTGATAAAGTTATTTTATAAAGCAACTTGTTCGATCTCTTTTACAGCATCAAGGATCATATCAGGAGTTACTTCATAAGGCCATACACGTACATCAATTCCAGATAAAGCCTTTGTGATCACAGCATCCATATCATCAATCGTCGCATGAATATCCGCAAGTTTCACAGGAAATCCCATATTCTTGGAGAATTCATAGATTTTCTTAAATTCCTCTTCCTGATGATCAACTTTTAATAAGATCAGGATACAATAAGCAACGATCTCACCATGGAGATGTCCATGTTCTTCGGTAGATTTACATACAGTAAATCCGTTATAGCAGGCATGTGCAAGTCCAGTATTTAAATCAATTCCGACAAGATTTGATACAAAACCAGTAGAAACGATAATTCCAAGAATGACTTCTTCCAGAGCTTTTCCAGGAGTATGATTTCGACATTCTTCTAAGGCTTCTACACCGTATTTTACTAATGGTCTGGCACAAAGATTACTGATCTGGACGCCCATGGAAGTGCTATGGTCTAGATCATTATCACCACGGGCACTGGTTGTGCATTCATAAAATTTAGCCATTGTATCACCAATTCCAGCCCACAGGTACTTTTCAGGAGCATTGGCGATCACTTGTGTATTGATAAAGATCCATTCAGAAGGTTTCTCCTGGAAAGAATATTCACGAAGGGAACCATCTGGATGATAGATGATACCAAGTGATGTACAAGAAGCACAAGTAGAAGCAATCGTTGGAAATGTAAAGAATGGTCGGTTGCTTTCCTGTGACAATACTTTACAAGTATCAATCGCTTTTCCGCCACCACATGCAAAGATCATATCAGCATCAATAACTTCTTGATGAGAATTTAATTCATCTATGTGTTCACGACTAGCTTCACCACCGTATTCAAAGACACCGGTGATCATGATATTGCTGTCAGCAACAGCTTCTTTGATCAGATCGGCAGCGGCAGCCAAGGCATGTGTTCCTCCGATGATCACAGCTTTTGTTCCGTATTTTTCACATACCATAGGGATGTCGGTATATGCGTCGGTTCCAATGGAGTAATTTGGGTAGTATTTTCTCATAAGTCATATAACTCCTTCTGTTTTGTTAATTTTTTTCATTATACTCCTGAAAGAATGTTTTGACAAATATTATGGAAGTAGTAAAATATATTTGTTCCCTAACCTTAAGTTTTCTGCTTTTTTCAAAAGTAAAAAAACGGAAAGTCTAAGGTGACAGGAAAGATAAGAATAGAACATAAAGGAAGGTAATATAAAATGGCAAAGATTGATATCATATCAGGATTTTTAGGAGCAGGTAAAACAACTCTGATCCAGAAATTATTAAAAGAAGCATTAAAAGGAGAGAAAGTCGTACTGATCGAGAATGAATTTGGCGAGATCGGTATCGATGGAGGATTCCTTAAGGACGCAGGGATTGAAGTAACAGAGATGAATTCTGGATGTATCTGTTGTTCTTTAGTTGGAGATTTCGGAAGTGCATTAAAAGAAGTAGTCACACAGTACAACCCAGACCGTATCATCATTGAACCATCAGGCGTGGGTAAATTATCAGATGTTATCAAAGCTGTACAAGGTGTTGCGGAAGATGTTGAACTAGACTTAAACAGCTTTGTGACAGTTGCAGATGCAAAGAAATGCAAGATGTATATGAAGAACTTTGGTGAATTCTATAATAATCAGGTAGAATATGCAGGATCTATCATCTTAAGCCGTACAGGAGATGTAGCAGAAGATAAATTAAATGAAAGTGTAGCACTGCTTCGTGAACATAATGAAAAAGCTGCGATCATCACAACACCATGGGATGAGCTTTCTGGAGAACAGATCTTAAAAGTTATGGAAGATGGAAATGATATGGTCAAAGAATTATTAGAAGAAGAGGAAATCTGCCCTGTGTGCGGTGGACACCATGATCACGAACATCATCACGACCATGATCACGAACATCACCATCACGATCATGATGAAGAATGCAGCTGTGGATG
>JAHZAT010000076.1 GCA_019423795.1 Clostridiales bacterium | reverse complement strand
TCCGGCAGGGATAAACGCTGAAGGCATCTAAGCGTGAAGCCCCCCTCAAGATGAGATATCCCATAACGTCAAGTTAGTAAGACCCCTTGAAGACGACGAGGTAGATAGGGCAGAGGTGGAAGTGTGGTAACGCATGGAGCTGACTGTTACTAATCGGTCGAGGCTTTAACCAAAGAAGGCTGAGTGTAAAAGATGTGAATAGTTCTTGTATGTTGTTTTGAAGGTATATCCTTTATAATTTAATAAAGGGGCATAGTTTCAATGGTAAAACATCGGTCTCCAAAACCGCAGTTGGGAGTTCGAGTCTCTCTGCCCCTGTTATTGAAAGATAGATTAGATTTATGTCTAGTCTATTTTTTGTTTTATAAGAAGATAAATCTGAGCATCTTGCTTGCTAAGCAGGATCGCACTGCTTTCTTGAATATTTCAAAAAACGTTATAAATATTACAGAAATATTACAAAAACACTTTACAAGAAATCAATAATATGCTAAGATTACAATAAATGTAACAGAAATGTAACAATTATAAAAATAGAATTGAGGCAATAATTATGATAAAAATAGTAAAGAAAATAACAATGATTGCGGCTATGACAGCCGTAATGTTAACAACAACGATTACCCCAACAATATCGACAACAACATCATCGACAACAACAGTTTTTGCAGCATCAGGATATAGTGGTAAAATATATAAACATTGGTGCAGAATGAGAAAATCAAAATCTAAAAAAGCAAAAACGATCAAAAAATTAAAAATAGGAACAAAAGTAACAGTTCTTTCCACGAGTGGAAGTTGGAGAAAGATCAAAGTTGGAGGAAAAACAGGATATGTACTAAAAAAATATGTATATATTAATACAAGAGCACCAAAACTAAAAGGAAGTACATATAATAAAGGTAAAACAGTAGCATCATTTGCACAACGATTTGTTGGGAACCCATATGTATGGGGAGGAACGAATCTGAATACTGGTGCAGACTGTTCAGGATTTGTAAAAAGTGTGTACAAATCATTTGGATATAATCTTCCAAGAAGTTCATCTTCTCAGAGAAGAGCAGGACGTAAAGTTTCATATAAAAAAAAGCAGCCAGGAGATTTAATTTGCTATAATGGTCATGTTGCTATTTATATAGGTAACGGAAAGATTGTTCATGCAAGTTCTAGGAAAACAGGAATCAAGATTTCTCCAAAAGCTAATTATCGAAAAGTACTTTCAGTAAGAAGAATTGTAAAATAAAAAAATCAGGAGAAAATATGAGATATGAAGGAATGATTTACAGACCGCCAAGTGAGGCATATAGTCTGATTGTACAGGTAACAATCGGCTGTAGCCAGAATCACTGTATTTTCTGTAATATGTTTAAAGAAAAAAGCTTTAGGATCAGAAAAGCAAAAGAAGTACTTGAAGATTTGCAAGATGCAAGGAATCAATACAGACATGTTGAGAAGATCTTTCTTGCAGATGGAGATGCATTGGTCTGTAAAACACAAGACTTAGAATCAATTCTTCATTTTATTCAAGGAAAATTTCCAGAATGCAGACAAGTAACCTTATATGGATCACCAAGAAGTATCTTAATGAAGGACCAAGAAGAATTGGACAAATTACAACGACTTGGAATATCTATGATTTATATGGGATTAGAATCAGGAAATGATGGTGTCCTTGCATATATGAAAAAAGGTGTGACAGCACAAGAGATGATCGAGGCTGCACATAAGGTAAAAAAGGCAGGAATCCGACTATCTGTTACGGCAATCTCAGGTTTGGGTGGCAGAAAGCTATGGAAGGATCATGCCAAAGATACAGGACTCGTTTTATCAGAAATGAAGCCAGATTATATAGGATTGCTCACGTTAATGATAGAAGAAGGTCTTCCGTTGGCAGATAAGATCAGAAGCGGAGAATTTGAACTTTTAAATCCATATGATATTTTGATCGAAACAAAAGAAATGATAAAATATCTGGATTGTCCAGGATGCCTTTTTAGATCAAATCATGCATCCAATTATGTAAATTTAAGAGGAACATTAAATCAGGATAAAGAAACAATGATTCATTTATTAGATGAAGCAATTAAGGGAAATATTCATATGAAATCAGAATGGATGAGAGCACTTTAAAATGGATCAAACAAAGTAAAAGAACGAAATTATAGGAATATCTTATAATTTCGTTCTTTTTGGTATTATGAAACTTATAATTTAATAAATTCGGGCTTTTTATTTCGAAAAATCGTATAATAACGAACTCCAAGAGAAGACAGAAAATCAGGCAATTTATGAAAATCATAAGCCATATGTTTAGGACAATGTCCGTCGGAACCGATGGTGATGATCTCGCCGCCAAGTTCGAGATATCTTTTTATAATATCATGATGAGGATTAGGATCATTCATGCCGTATTTAAGTCCAGCAGTATTCACTTCAATGCCTTTTCCATGATCGATGATAGTTTTTAAAATAGTATCTAGGAGATCAGAATAATCACTGTAATGAAATTCAAAAGAAGGATCTTTGATATAACGTGCTGCATAATCAATATGTCCATAGACACAATAATCATCAAAAGAAGAAACATTTTTTAAAATATCTTCAAAATAATGAGCAAGTCCTTTGCCGGCAGGGTAAGTTTCAAAATAAATTGCATCATAAGGATCCATAAAGTCAACAATATGAGTAGAACCAATAATGAAATCGAAAGGTTCATCCTTTACAAAATCAGAACATTTCTTTAAAGTTGTTGGCATTAATCCAAGTTCAACCCCATAATTGATTTCAATCTGATCCTTAAATTGTTCTTTCATTGTAAATAAATTTTCTTTATAAGACGGAAGATCCAAAAGAAAGTCAAAATCATCAGGGTTATCGGGATAATCAATATCATGATGTTCTGTAAAACAAATGGTTTTAAGACCAAGAGAAATTGCCTTTTTGATCATATCTTCCATAGGACTTTCTGAATCGGAAGAAAAACTGGTATGTAAATGATAATCTGCAAGAATCATAAAAAACTCCTTTGTAAATAGTCAAAATAAACAAAAATTAATACTTTTATTATACACGTTATAATAGAAACATAAAGAAAAAATAAGATCTATGTAAAAAGTTCTTTAAATATAGGAGTATGTTTGTTAAAATTATTTATGTCGTACAAACGATAATATTATATATGTGGGAGATCCAATAAGGGGGATCTGTTAAAAACACAGGAGGAATCATAAAAAATGAATACACTAACACATGTCGGTAACCTGTTTGCGTTTATCGGCGGACTTGGAATGTTTCTGTATGGCATGGATATCATGGCATCAGGACTTCAAAAAACAGCAGGAAATAAAATGAGAGACCTGCTAGGATATCTGACCAATAATCGTATTCTGGGTGTTCTGGTAGGAGCATTGGTAACAGCAATCATTCAGAGTTCATCTGCAACTACAGTTATGGTTGTTGGTTTTGTAAATGCTGGTATCATGAACCTTACACAGGCGGCAGGAGTTATCATGGGTGCAAATGTTGGTACAACGATCACAGCATGGCTTGTATCAGCCAATGAGTGGGCAGGAGCACTGAAGCCAGATTTCTTTGCACCATTTATTTTAGGTATTGGAGCATTCATCATTACATTTTCTAACAAACAGAAGTTGACACAGAAAGCAGAGATTGCAGTTGGATTTGGTATCTTATTTATTGGATTATCATCTATGTCTTCATCCATCTCAGTCTATCAGGATAGTCCTATTTTTTATAAAGCATTTCAGGTATTAGGAAGTAATCCGATTCTTGGAATTTTAGTTGGGGCGGTTGTAACAGCGATTATTCAGAGTTCTTCAGCATCTGTTGGTATTTTACAGACATTAGCAATGAGAGGAATTGTAAACTGGAGATCAGCAATCTTTATTACTTTAGGACAGAATATTGGTACTTGTATCACTGCAATCTTATCAAGTGCAGGAGCGAATAAAACAGCAAAAAGAGCAGCGGTAATCCATTTAAGCTTCAATGTATTAGGAGCAGCAATCTATGGAGTGATCATGACGATCTTCTTTGGAATATTCCCAGATCTTGCAATGCAGCATATATCAAGTACACAGATTTCTATTTTCCACTCAATCTTTAATGTATCTGTAACGATATTGTTATTCCCATTTGCAAATGCATTGGTTAAATTATCAGGTATTATTATCCATGAAGATGTTGTGGAGGATGAAGAGGAAGAAGAACCGGAAGAGAAAGCATTACGTCACTTAGATCCACGTATTCTTGAAACACCAGCATTTGCTGTAGAGAATGCTGTAAAAGAAGTTGTGCGTATGGGTGAAATTGTTTTAAAGAACTTAAATCGTGTCACAAAAGAAGCAATGCGAGGGGAAGAACCAAGGCAGAGTAAGATCGATAAAGTTCACAATGACGAACAGGTGATCAATCATTTAGAGCCAATGATCACAGAATATTTGGTTAAGATCAGTCATCTGGCAATCACGGAAAAAGAAATGAAAGTTGTTAATAATCTATTTGATTCGATCACGGACATTGAACGTTCCGGAGATCATGTGGAAAATATGGCTGGATATCTGCAGCATATCAAAGATATGAAAGAAAGTATTTCAGAAGATGCAGCATATGAGCTTAGAAATATGAATAATCTTGTAAAATCAGCATTTGAATCAGCAATCCGTGCGATTGAATTTGATGATACAAAAGAGGCAAAAGAAACTCTTTCTTATGCGGCAGATGTGTATTATACAAGAAAAACGATCAGGAAAAGACATATCCAACGTATGAAAGATGGAGAATGTTCACCAGATGTAGGAGTATATTTCCTTGATATCATTTCCAGTATGGAAAGAATTGCGGGATATGCATTTACGATCGCCAGATATATTTTAAGTCAGAATGACGAAGAAGAATAATGAAATTTCAGGAAAATTGGTATTTATTCATTGTGCTAAAGAAACAATATCAAAATTTGGTAAAATTGTACAAGGACGTTTTATTGTATACATGATAAAAATACTAAATTTCCCTTGAATTTTTTGTCGGTATTGTTTAAAATAAGAAAGAAGTTTGTCAATAGATTAACAGATTGACAAATCCATCAAATTAATTAATCAAGACTTAGGAGGAATTTGAGATGGCAGTTAAAGTAGCAATTAATGGATTTGGACGTATTGGACGTCTTGCATTCAGACAGATGTTCGGAGCAGAAGGATATGAAGTTGTAGCAATCAACGATTTAACATCTCCAAAGATGCTTGCACACTTATTAAAATATGATTCTTCACAGGGAACATATGCATTAGCTGACAAAGTAGAAGCTGGAGAAAACTCTATCACAGTTGATGGAAAAGAAATCACAATCTACGCTGAAGCTGATGCTAAGAACCTTCCATGGGGAGAACTTGGAGTAGACGTAGTACTTGAATGTACAGGATTCTACACATCTAAAGAAAAAGCATCTGCTCATATCGAAGCAGGAGCAAGAAAGGTTGTTATCTCTGCACCAGCAGGAAACGATCTTCCAACAATCGTTTACAATGTAAACCATGAAGAATTAAAAGCAGAGGATACAGTTATTTCTGCTGCATCTTGTACAACAAACTGCTTAGCACCTATGGCTAAAGCTCTTAATGATCTTGCAGCAATCAAATCTGGAATCATGTGCACAATCCATGCTTACACAGGAGATCAGATGACTCTTGACGGACCACAGAGAAAAGGTGACTTAAGAAGATCTCGTGCAGCAGCAGTTAACATCGTACCTAACTCTACAGGTGCTGCTAAAGCAATCGGACTTGTTATTCCAGAATTAAACGGAAAATTAATCGGATCTGCTCAGCGTGTTCCAACTCCTACAGGATCTACAACAATCTTAACAGCAGTTGTTGAAGGAAATGTAACAGTTGATGAAGTAAACGCAGCTATGAAAGCAGCTCAGACAGAATCTTTCGGATATAACACAGACGAAATCGTATCTAGCGATATCGTAGGAATGAGATATGGTTCTTTATTCGATGCTACACAGACAATGGTTCTTCCATTAGACAATGGAACAACAGAGGTTCAGGTTGTATCTTGGTATGACAATGAAAACTCTTACACAAGCCAGATGGTAAGAACAATCAAATACTTTGCTGAATTAGCTTAATTTGATATTTGAATGAGGATAGGCCTGTAATTAATTATACAGTGTGATAAGACTCAAACAAGGGTCCGGTCTTTGGGGACCGGGCCCTATTTTTAAATTAAAACTAAAAGCCCTAATTAAATAAGAGATGCCTTATGGCATACAATCTTAGGAGGAAAAACGAAACATGTTAAACAAAAAATCTGTAGATGACATTAATGTAGCTGGAAAGAGAGTCCTAGTACGTTGTGACTTTAACGTACCTTTAAAAGATGGACAGATTACAGATGAAAATCGTCTGGTTGCAGCACTTCCAACAATCAAGAAACTGATTGCTGATGGTGGAAAAGTAATCCTTTGCTCTCATTTAGGTAAACCTAAAGGAGAACCAAAACCGGAATTATCTTTAGCACCAGTAGCAGTACGTTTAAGCGAACTGTTAGGACAGGAAGTTAAATTTGCAGCAGATGACAATGTTGTCGGAGATAATGCAAAAGCAGCAGTAGCTGCTATGAAAGATGGAGAAGTAGTACTTCTTCAGAATACTCGTTACAGAGCAGAAGAAACTAAAAATGGTGAAGCATTCAGTAAAGAACTTGCAGATCTTTGTGATGTATTTGTAAACGATGCGTTTGGTACAGCTCATAGAGCACATTGCTCAAACGTTGGTGTAACAGAATATGTTGATACAGCCGTTGTAGGATATTTAATGCAGAAAGAGATCGATTTCTTAGGAAATGCGGTTAATAATCCAGAAAGACCTATGGTAGCCATCTTAGGTGGAGCGAAAGTTGCTGACAAATTAAAAGTAATTGATAACTTACTTGAAAAATGTGATACACTGATCATCGGTGGAGGAATGGCTTATACATTCTTAAAAGCACAGGGTTATGAAGTTGGTAATTCATTAGTAGACGATGAAAAGATCGACTACTGTAAAGAAATGATGGCAAAAGCAGAGAAATTAGGAAAGAATTTATATCTTCCAATCGATACAACAGTGGCAGATGGATTCCCTAATCCAATCGATGCTGAGATCGAAGTATCTGTAGTACCATTTGATGCAATTCCAGCAGATAAAGAAGGTCTTGATATCGGTACAGCTACATGCGAAAAATTCGCAGAAGCAGTAAAATCTGCTAAAACAGTTGTATGGAACGGACCAATGGGAGTATTTGAAAATCCTATCCTTGCAAAAGGAACAATTGCCGTTGCTCAGGCTTTAGCTGATACAGATGCAACAACAATTATCGGTGGAGGAGACTCTGCAGCAGCTGTTAACCAGTTAGGATTCGCAGACAAGATGACACACATCTCTACAGGTGGTGGAGCTTCTCTTGAATTCTTAGAAGGAAAAGACCTTCCAGGTGTAGTAGCAGCCGACGATAAATAATCGTTGTAGATATTAAATTTTTTAAATAATTTTTAAACAATATATCAAGAAAGAAGGATATAAGTCTTATGCGTAAAACAATCGTAGCAGGAAACTGGAAAATGAACAAAACTCCTAGCGAGGCAAAAGCATTAATCGAAGAATTAAAACCATTAGTAGCAAGTGAAACTTCTGATGTAGTATTCTGTGTACCAGCAATCGACATTCCAGCAGCAATCGAAGCTGCTAAAGGAAGCAATATTGCAATCGGTGCTGAGAATATGTACTTTGAAGAAAGTGGAGCTTACACAGGAGAAATCGCTCCTAATATGTTAACAGATCTTGGAGTAAAATATGTTATTCTTGGACATTCTGAAAGAAGAGAATACTTTGCTGAAACAGATGAAACTGTTAACAAAAAAGTATTAAAAGCTTTTGAACATGGAATTACACCAATCGTTTGCTGTGGTGAAACTCTTGCTCAGAGAGAACAGGGAGTTACAATTGACTTCGTTCGCCAGCAGATCAAGGTTGCATTCCAGGGAGTAAGTGCTGACCAGGCTAAGACTGCAGTTATCGCTTATGAGCCAATCTGGGCTATTGGAACTGGTAAAGTTGCAACAACAGAACAGGCTCAGGAAGTTTGCGCAGCAATCCGTGCATGTATCGCAGAAGTATATGATGAAGCTACAGCAGAAGCAATCCGCATTCAGTATGGTGGATCTGTATCTGCAGCTAGTGCACCAGAATTATTTGCACAGCCAGATATTGACGGTGGATTAGTTGGTGGAGCATCATTAAAACCAGACTTTGGTAAAATCGTAAACTATAAATAATTTTGATTAATTAAATGATGGGTCCCTCGGGTATTGAATATCCGAGGGATTTTTTCTTTTTAAAATACTAGAAGGAATTAGTAAATCAGTCTATAATAAAAGAAAAAGGAGGAATGTAATATGGAAAGATATAAAAGAATTTTTGTCATCGTTTTAGACTCCTTAGGAATCGGAGAGATGCCGGATGCAGCTAGATTTGGAGATTATGATGTAGATACTTTTGGTCATATTTGTGATACAGTAGGAACCTTAAACATTCCAAACTTAAAGAAACTAGGAATGCTGAATCTTCATCCAGTCAAAGAAATGGAAGAAGCGAAAAATCCAATGGCCTATTATGCTAGATTAAAAGAAAGCAGTAACGGAAAAGACACCATGACTGGCCATTGGGAGATGATGGGCCTAAAGATTGAGAAACCATTTCTTACCTTTACAGATACAGGATTTCCACCAGAATTGATTCGCGAATTAGAAGAAAAATGCGGAAAGAAAGTCATAGGAAATAAATGTGCCAGTGGGACGCAGATTCTGGATGAATTAGGTGAAGAAGAGATCAAAAATGGTTCCATGATTGTGTATACATCTGCAGATTCCGTGATGCAGATCTGTGGAAATGAAGAAACCTTTGATCTTGCCAATCTCTATCGATGCTGTGAGATTGCGAGAGAACTTACAATGAAAAATGAATGGAAAGTCGGAAGAATCATAGCAAGACCATATGTTGGAAAGAAGAAAGGTGAATTTGTAAGAACCAGCAACCGAAGAGATTATGCTTTAAAACCATTTTCAAGAACTGCGTTGAGTGCATTAAAAGATGAGGGATTTGATGTGATTTCTGTCGGAAAGATCAATGATATATTCTGCGGAGAAGGAATCACAAAAGCATATCATTCTGAGAGTTCTGTCCATGGAATGGAGCAGACCGTAGATGTATGTAAAGAAGATTTCCACGGATTATGCTTTACAAATCTGGTAGACTTTGACACTCTTTGGGGACATCGAAGAAACCCGGTTGGGTATGCAAAAGAGATTGAAAAATTTGATGTTGGTTTAGGAAATCTTTTAGAAGTTTTAAAAGAAGATGATTTACTGATCATCACTGCAGATCATGGAAATGATCCAACTTATACAGGAACAGATCATACAAGAGAATATACACCATTTATTGCATACTCAAAATCTTTAAAAAGCAGCGGAAAATTAGAAGAGCAAGATACCTTTGCAGTGATCGGAGCAACAGTTACTGATAACTTTGGAATCAAGATGCCAGAAGGAACGATTGGAACATCATTATTGGATAAATTAAAATAATTACAAAAAAGTACCACAGGAGTATAAAATTTCTGTGGTACTTTTGTTATGATTTAAAGATATAAAAATTTCCTTTATCTTTTACGAAATTATAATGAGAAAATTATTCATTCAAAACTGAATCCATAAAGGAAACAATTCCAGCCTCTACCTCATCCTTCAGATCATCATAATTATGAATCTCATGACGATATCCAGAATAAACACGAGTTTTTACGTTATGTCCGGTATCAACAAGCCAGTTAGAAACTTCATAGATACCCTTTCCATATTCACCAACAGGATCCTGATCTCCGCCAATATTATAAATTGGAAGATCAGAAGGAACCTTACTTGCCCATTCCGTACCAGTGATTGCTTTCATCATTTGGACAAAATAAAGCAGAGACTGGTTGGTTGTTGGTTTTGTAAATGCATCAAATGGATCTTCAGCATGATCTTTCTGAACATAAGGATCAGAACAGATCCATTCATTTCCAATGGAAACATTACCACAACGCTCGCACATCCACCCCATCAGATCAGTTGTAAAGGAAGGATCAGACTCTTTTCCTTTTCCTTCAGCAACAGCAGCCAACAGAGCAGTTTCAGCTTCTGTAGCACCGCGGAAATGTCCGGTTGTACCACAGATTGTAATTCCTGCAAGCTCTTCCCCATATTTCGCAGCAAAATCTCGAGTAATAAAGGATCCCATGCTATGTCCGAATAGAAAATAAGGAAGATCAGGATACATTTCATTGACGATCTCTTTTAACTTATGCTCATCTTCCATCATCGTATGGAAACCAGCATCACCCCAGTCACCCCAGGTGTTGTTATACATGGCAGTTTTCCCATGGCCAACATGGTCATCTGCCGCAACGATATACCCAGCATCCATAAATTTCACGATCATATGGAAATAACGGCGAGAATGTTCTCCGAATCCATGGATTACCTGTACAATTCCTTTTGGTTTGCAGGCAGGTACATAAACCCATCCCTGCACTTCATCACGATCATTAAAGGAATGAAAACTAATTTCATGAAGCATACTAAGCACCTCCGAATCTGTAAAAACTAATATGTAATGAAAATGAACAAACATATCAGCTATATAAAATTGTATCTGAATCCATTATACTCCGAATAAGAATGTACGTCTATAAATACAAACATATAATAGTTGAATTTCAAGAAGAAAATCGTTATAATATTAACGGACATAAAATAAGATTAATTTTTGGGAAATGAAGGAGAAAATAATGAGTAAAAAACCAACAGTCCTGATGATTTTAGATGGATATGGATTAAACGAAAACAAAGAAGCAAATGCAGTAGCAGAAGCAAAGACTCCTGTAATGGATAAATTAATGAAAGAATACCCATTCGTAAAAGGAAACGCATCCGGAATGGCAGTCGGACTTCCAGAAGGTCAGATGGGTAATTCTGAAGTAGGACATATGAATATGGGTGCAGGACGCATCGTATATCAGGAATTAACAAGAATCACAAAAGAGATCCAGGATGGAGATTTCTTTAAGAACGAAGCAATGTTAGAAGCAATTGAAAACTGCAAGAAGAACAATTCTGCATTACATTGCTTTGGATTATTATCAGATGGTGGAGTACACAGCCACAATACACATTTATATGGTGTTCTTGAAATGGCTAAGAGAAATGGTTTAGAGAATGTATACGTTCATTTATTCTTAGACGGACGTGATACAGCTCCAACATCAGGAAAAGGATTTATCGAAGAATTATTAGCAAAGATGGACGAGATCGGAGTAGGTAAAGTAGCATCTATCTCTGGACGTTACTATGCAATGGACCGTGACAATCGTTGGGATCGTGTACAGAAAGCATACAATGCAATCGTTATGGGACAGGGAAATGAAGCAGATAATGCAATCGATGCAATCGATGCATCTTATAAAGAAGACGTTACAGACGAATTCGTAGTACCAACAGTTATCATGGAAAATGGTGCACCAGTTGCAACATTAAAAGAAAATGATTCCGTAATCTTCTATAACTTCAGACCAGACCGTGCAAGAGAGATCACACGTTCTATCTGTGATGATAAATTTGACAGTTTTGATCGTCCAAACGGATATTTCAAGACAACATTCGTATGCTTCACAGAATATGATGTAACAATCCCTAACAAATTAGTGGCATTCCATAAAGTAGAGATTAAGAATACATTCG
>JAHZAT010000075.1 GCA_019423795.1 Clostridiales bacterium | reverse complement strand
ATAAGATCAAACAGGAAAATGTACTGTCAGGAGCACTGAAATCTTTATTTGCAGTGTCTGAAAGTTATCCAGAATTAAAGGCTAATGAGAACTTTAATAAATTGCAGGATCAGCTTCAGAGATTGGAAGAAGAGATCGCAGGTTCCAGAAGATATTATAACGGAGTTGTAAACCGCTATAATACCAAGACAGAATTATTCCCAGGCAATATCATCGCAGGAATTTTTGGATTTAAGAGAAAACCATTATTTGAAGTTTCGAATGAATCTGAGCGTGAGAATGTACAAGTAAAATTCTAAGGAACGGACAGGGGGAAAGCACTATGAGAAAGTGGATCACCTGTACCATAATGGCAGTCATGATGGCTGCCATGATTTTTATGGGGACAGGAAACAATGTGTTTGCAAATGATGAAGTCACTTATGATTCTAATATGCAAACAAAGAAATTTGATGTAGATGTCAAAGTCGGAGAAGATGGAAGTTATACAGTAACAGAGAATATCAAAGTCAAGTTTGTCAATCCGAGGCATGGAATTTATCGTTATATCCCATACAAAGGGAAGGTGATAACAAGCGATAAAAATGGAGATCAGAAAAAACTACTTTATTATGCGGATTTTACACTGTTATCAAATGACAGTAAGACAGATGTAGATGAAGATTCTGACGGTAATAGTCAGGTATTGAGGTTTGGTTCTGCGGATTATACCGTAAGTAAAGGAAACTATAGATTTACGTATCAACTGATCCCTAAATATCAGGGAGATACCTACGATTATTTGTACTATAATATTTTCCCAACACTCTGGAGAAATAAGATTCCAGAAGGAAGTACTTTTACAATTCATTTTCCAAAGAAAACAGATCTTAAGGGCGTAAATTTCTATTATGGACGTTATGGGGAATCAAAGTATGCAAAAGATGTGATCACTTTGAAATATGATGAGCAGAAGAACCAGATCCAAGGAACATTAAAGAAGACACTGCCATTTAAAAATGGATTGACATGCTATAGTGATCTGGGTGATGGGTATTTTACAGCAAAACATGAAATCGGAGTAGATCGATGGATTTTTGGACTATCAATAGGAATTCTTGTGATCACAGCAGTGTTATTTGTTTTATTCGGACGTGATGAGAAGATCATCCCATCGATTCAATATCAGCCGCCACAAGGAATGGACAGTGCGGTTGTCGGATATGTTGTGGACGGTTCCGTGGATGATAAGGATGTTATTTCCTTGATCCTTTATTGGGCAGATAAGGGTTATCTGAAGATGAAGGAAAAAGGTCAAAAGGACATGGAATTTATCAAACTCAAAGATATTCCAGACTCAGAACCAAGATATCAGAAAACAATGTTTGAAGCTTTATTTAAGAACAGAAAAAAAGTGAAAGCTTCTTCTTTACAGTACAAATTTGCAGATACCGTGCAGGTAGTGAAAGATGATATCAAATATGATTATAAGAAAAATATTTATGCAACATCCTCGAAAGTTGCAAGGATCGTATCCTTTGTATTGTTGCAGCTTCCAATCTGTTTATTTGCATTTATTATGATGATATTTAGTCCAGATGGGATCTTAAATCTGATCCTTCCATTGATGGCGTGGGTATTGTATTTTATAGGAATGTTTCTTGCATGTCACAGTGTAGATAAATGGTATGCAATTTCAAAGGGAGCAAGAACGGGACTTCCGATCGCATCGGCAGTATTGTCTATTCTTGGATTTATTTTCTATGGATTATATTATTATGTGAAGATACAAAGAGGAGAATTATTTGATTTCTTCCATGTGTATCTTGTGATCGTTGCAGTATCATTTATCGGAGTGATCCTGACTGCATTTATGAAGAAGAGAACCCATCAATGTGTGGAATGGATGGGATATCTAGCAGGACTTCGTGATTTTATTGAAACTGCGGAATTAGACCGAATGAAGGTATTGGCGAAAGATCATCCAGACATGTTTTATCATATTCTGCCTTATTCCATGGTATTTGGGTTGTTTGATCTTTATGCAAAGAAACTGGATGCATTAAAACTTCCTGCGCCAGACTGGTATGTCTATGGCGGCAGTGATCCTTATTTCCATTATTATATGATGGGGCACTATATGGATCATGTGGTCTCTGAGAACCTGACAGTTGTAGAACCATCAGAATCTGGAGGAGTTGGAGAATTCTTTTCTGGAGGAGATGGAGGATTCTCAGGAGGCGGCTTCGGAGGCGGAGGAGGCGGCAGTTGGTAGTTCGCTTCATATAAACTATTTGGTGACACGCTCTCGCTCGGATTCGCACGTAGCGGACACTAAATCCGACTGTGGATAATTTTCTCTTTATAGAAGTTTATATTTTCTTTAGAATTGTTTAGATTTAGAATATTGAATGGAGTGGGGATTTTGGTATACTTAAGACATAGTTTTTCATATATATTTTAATCCTCTCTTTTCATTAGATTGGGCTGCAGAAGCAGCCCATTTTTTATTTCATAGGAAATTTCGATGAAGTCTCTTCTGCAAAAAAATAGCTAAAATGTTACAAAAATGTTTCATTCTTTTGATTTTCTGTTATACTAAAGAAAATTGAAAGTCAATTTGACGAGCTATTTGGTTAGGAGGAGCGACATGGATATAAAAGGGCTTACAGATAAAGAAGTTAAGGAATCGAGAGAGAAGTTTGGTTCCAATGAGATTCCAGATTCAGAACCTACGACGTTTTGGCAGGAGTTTAAAGAGACGTTTCAGGATCCGATGATTCGAATTTTGCTTGCGATCGCGGTGTTGATGATCGTGATGTTTTTCTTTGGATATGCTGAGATTTATGAACCGATGGGGACGATCATTGCGGTGTTGATCGTTGCTTTTGTTACGGCGAAGACAGGGGTTGCGAGTGATACAAAGTACCGAGAGTTGAAGAAGAGTACGAAGAAGGATCAGTGTAAGGTACACAGAAATGGTGTGGTTGCAGTGATCGATGTTGATGACGTGGTTGTTGGGGATCAGGTTTTACTGCAGTCTGGGGATAAGATTCCTGCGGATGGTATTTTGCATACAGGAAACCTGAAAGTCAATAATTCTGCTTTAAATGGAGAAGCAGAGGAGTGTGAGAAGAAAGCAGCCGGAGAGGGTGTTTATCTTGCGGAGGAGATTACAGGAGATACATTTGTTGATTCATATTCTCTGTTTCGTGGAGCTGTGATCTTTGATGGTGAAGGTATAATGGATGTTCAGAAGGTTGGACTTCATACGATGATGGGGAAGATGGCTGAGGAGATGCAGGAAGAAGAACCAGATTCTCCATTGAAGGTAAAACTTTCAAAACTTGCTGATCAGATATCGAAGTTTGGATATATCGGTGCGATCGTGATCGCAGTTATGTATTTTGTATATTTCATTATAATGGCAGGTGGATTTCAGGCATATTTTTCTATGGGACCAGCAAAGGTTGTGCAGGATTTGATCGATGCAGTGTCACTTGCGGTTGTGATCATTGTATGTGCAGTACCAGAAGGATTGCCGCTTATGATATCTCTTGTATTAATGCAAAATACAAGTAAAATGTTAGATCATAATGTATTAGTTCGTAAGGCAGAAGGAATTGAGACAGCAGGATCTTTAAATATTTTATTCAGTGATAAGACAGGAACGATCACAAAGGGAGAATTGGAAGTTGTAGATTTCTTTACAGCGGATGGAACTTCAATTTCTGCAAATGAATTAAGACATCATGGGAAGGTGAAAGGGCTGTTAGATCTTGCGATTGGGAAGAATACACAGGCGATGTTTGATGTTTATCATAAGGTCATTGGTGGAAATGCAACGGATCAGGCGTTGTTGAAATTTATTGGTGAAGAGACATTTTGTATGTTGGATGGGAATGACGGATGTAAGGTCAGTGCCCATCAAGGATTCAATTCTTCCAATAAGTTCAGTCAGGCGAGAATTGAGAGCATAGGCAAGACATTTTATAAAGGAGCACCCGAACGATTGCTTGCAAAAGCAACAAAATATTTAGATGGTGATGGACAGATCAAAGAGATCAATCAGAAAGCATTAAATCAAAAGATTGATTCTCTGGCAGCGAAAGCAATGCGTGTTCTTGCTTTTGGATATTCAGAAAAAGAGCTTGTGAAGAATCAGATCAACGACGACCTTGTGATCATTGGACTAGTGGCGATCAGAGACGATGTCAGACCATCAGCCAAAGATGCCATCAGGCAGGTACAGGAAGCTGGAATTCAGGTTGTTATGATCACAGGAGACCGCCTGGAGACGGCAGTAGCAATCGCAAAAGATGCAGGATTGTTAAAAAATGAATCAGATAGAGCTTTATCTTCTGCACAGTTAAATCAGATGAGTGATGAGGAAGTCAAAGCTATTTTACCGCAGATCCGTGTGATTGCAAGAGCATTGCCAACGGATAAGTCAAGAATGGTGCGCCTGTGTCAGGAAATGAATCTTGTTGTAGGTATGACAGGTGATGGAGTGAATGACTCCCCAGCATTGAAACGTGCAGATGTTGGATTTGCAATGGGAAGTGGAACAGAGGCTGCGAAAGAGGCAGGAAAGATTGTTATTTTGGATGATAACTTCTCATCAATCAAGGATGCAATCTGGTATGGAAGAACGATCTATCATAATATCTTGAAGTTCTGTAAATTCCAGTTAGTGATCAATGTGACAGCAGTTGTTGTCAGTGCAGTTGCACCATTTTTGGGAATAGAAGAACCATTAAAAGTCACACATTTATTATTTGTAAACCTTGTGATGGACGGGCTCGGAGCAATGATGCTTGGAAATGAACCAGCACTTTCAAAATATATGAAAGAAGCACCGAGAAGACGTGATGAGGGTATTATCAGCAAAGACATGATGACGCAGATAGGATTTATGGGGATATGGCTGGTTATATTAAGTTTCTTATTCTTAAAATTACCAGTGATCACGAATCTATTTGATAATAAAGCACAGCATTTAACAGCATATTTTGTTTTATTTATCTTTAGTGCATTATTTAACGGATTTAATGTCAGGGATGAACGATTTGGGATTTTCAAAAGATTAAATGAGAACCCGGATTTTCTGAAAGTATTTTTTATTATCATGCTGGTACAGATTATGATCGTAAATGCAGCGGCAATTCCATTTCAAGTATTTATATGGATCGGAAAGATGTTTAGTTGTATTCCATTTGGAGCAAAAGGCTGGATTGTTACAGTATTGTTATCAATGACGATGATTCCTGTGGATTGTCTGAGAAAATTTCTGTTTGGCTGTGGAAAATAGGCGAGGTTTTTATGATGAAAATAGTGGTAGCGATTGATTCACTAAAAGGAAGCTTAACATCAATTCAGGCGGGAGAAGCTATAGAAAAAGGAATAAAAAAAGTCGATTTAGAAGCAGAAGTAGTCATAAAACCTCTTGCAGATGG
>JAHZAT010000074.1 GCA_019423795.1 Clostridiales bacterium | reverse complement strand
TCTAA
The DNA here is from genome assembly GCA_019423795.1 of Clostridiales bacterium. Classification (GTDB taxonomy): domain Bacteria; phylum Bacillota; class Clostridia; order Lachnospirales; family Lachnospiraceae; genus Anaerostipes. The sequence goes on along the minus strand of JAHZAT010000074.1, from coordinate 5,289 downwards.
TGCTGCTCTTCCGATCGTTTATTTATTTTTTATCATATACCTAAAGTCTATAGAGTGGACAATTCACAAGATTGAAAATTTAAGTGGGTGTGTATGGAGAACAGCATTGATTGTAAAATAGGGGATTTTCAGACAGAAGGTAATGTTATTATGCTTCATAAACATCTCGATAAATCGGTGTTCGTAAGTTTCTTTCTGACCCATACATGCAACACTATCAACAAATCAAAATTGTATAAAAAAAGAAGCATCAAATATTCTTGACAGTATTACTAGGAAATGATATTATACGAATAATTCCTACTGGAAAACTATGAAAAAGAAAAACTATAAGAGAGGATGTGTAACAAAATGAGCATTAACACAGCAGATTTTGCCGCACTAGCAGTTACAATTGTTTTGTTTGCGGTTATCTATTATTTGGATTATAAGAAAGGCGTAGACTTCGGACTTTTAACATTATTAGGAACAGTTTTTGGAATCGCAGTTGGTCTGGGATTTGGAAATCATTTTACATATGTTGAGATTTTCGGACGTATCTATACAAATGTATTGACAGCACTTGTTGTACCAATGCTGTTATTTAGTATCATCGCAAGTATCACAAATCTAAGTGAATCCATTCATTTAAAGAAGATCGGTGGAAAGTCAATCTTTTATTTGATCTTAAATACAGCAATCGCAAGTACGATCACAGTGATCGCAGCAGTCATCTTAAAAGTCGGTGATGGATTTGCTTACAAAGTAGCTGATGGATATCAGAAAGTTGAAGTTCCATCTGTTGTTGATACGATCGTAAACTTATTCCCAAGCAACTTCGCAACAAACTGGAGTGAAGGACAGATCATTCCAATCGTTGTATTTGCGATCATCATTGCATTATCTTACAATGCAATTTCCAAAGAAAATGAATCCGTAAAACCATTTAAGGCATTTATTGATGCGGGGAATCAGGTGATCGGACAGGCAATTGACTGGATCATTGGATTTACACCATATGCAGTATTATCTTTCTTGGCAAGAGCCGTTGGAAGAAGCAGTGTTGCAGAATTGCTGCCATTATTAAGTACATTAGTATTATCTTATATCTTATGTGCAGTTCAGGCATTTGGAGTAGAAGGATTATTAATTAAATTTGTAGCAAAATTAAGTCCTGTTAAATTCTTTAAAGGAATCGCACCAGCTCAGTATGTAGCATTTACGACACAGAGCAGTGTTGGTACGATCCCGGTTACATTAAGACAGTTAAAAGAAGCACTTGGAGTTGATGGAGATGTAGCATCATTTACGGCAGGTCTTGGAGCCAATGTTGGAATGCCAGCATGTGCAGGAATCTGGCCAGCATTAACAGCGGTATTTAGTGTTCATATGTTAGGATATCATTACGGAATTGCACAGTATGCATTTCTGATCCTGATCACATTAGTAGTATCTGTTGGAACAGTCGGGGTTCCAGGAACAGCGACGATCACATCAACAGCTGTATTTGCAGCACTTGGCTTACCAATCGAATTAGTTGTCGTATTTGCACCAATCTCAACGATCGTTGACATGGCAAGAACAATGACAAATGTAACAGGAGCAGCAACAGCAGCCGTTATCACAGCAGCAACTGAAGGTCTGGTTGATGAAGAAGTTTACAATTCAGATCAGGCAAAACATGTTGCAGTAAACAACTAGGATAGAAGAAATTCTATATATAATCACTGTATGAAAAGACACTTGATCGTAACGTATATTTTATGTATGTTATGAGCAGGTGTTTTTTCATTTCATGTAATTAATATAAGTTGAGGCGGCTAAAATTTCGTGCTATCATAATCAATATAGATAAGAGCACGAAGTTTTTTCATATTATAGAAAATTGATTCAAGGAGGTGATCGTATGGGAAATTATCTAAATCCAGGGAATGAAAAGTTCAGAAGAATGATTCAGTCTGAAATTTATGTAGATAAGACAGGGATGATAAAATATACGAATTCCGTACTAGATACAGCACAAAACTATGTCTGTGTCAGCCGTCCAAGAAGATTTGGGAAGTCAATGGCTGCGAATATGCTGACGGCTTATTACAGCCGCGGTTGTAATTCAAAAGAATTATTTGAAAAGTTTGAAATTGCAAAAGATAAAGATTTTGAAAAATATCTGAATCAATATAATACCATATTCTTAAATATGCAGGAATTTCTAAGTCGAAGTCATAATGTAGAAGAATTGATCGATCGTGTGAAGAAGCTTGTGATCAGAGATTTGAAAATGGAATATCCAGAAGTTGATTATTTTGACGATACAGATTTGATTGAGTGTATGCAGGATATTTATGCACAAATGCAGTACCCATTTGTTGTGATCATTGATGAATGGGATTGCATTTTTAGGGAATATAAACAAGATAAAGAAGCACAGGAAAAATATTTAGATTTTCTACGGGACTTATTAAAAGATAAGGCATGTATTTATCTATCTTACATGACAGGAATTTTACCGATTAAGAAATATGGAACACATTCGGCACTGAATATGTTTGATGAATTTTCCATGATCGCCCCGGGACCTTTAGCATGTTATGTCGGGTTTACAGAACAAGAAGTCAAAAAGCTCTGTGAACAATACGGAATGGATATGGAAGAAGTTAAGAACTGGTATGATGGATATTCATTTGATGGAGTACTGTCTGTGTATAGTCCAAGATCGGTTGTAAATAGTATGAGATTTCGAAAGATATCAAATTACTGGAATCAGACAGAGACTTTTGAAGCATTACAGATGTATATTGATATGAATTTTGAGCATCTAAAAGATGATGTTTTAAGTATGATCGCTGGAGAAAGCGTGGCGGTGAATACCGAAAGTTTTACGAATGATATGGCAACGTTTCGTACAGAAGATGATGTACTGACATTATTGATCCATCTTGGATATCTTGCATATGATGATAAAACAAAAACAGTCAAGATACCAAATAGTGAAATTCGGGCAGAATATGTAAATACAGTTTCAGTATCAGACTGGGGATCTGTTTCAAAAGCACTAAAAGATTCTGCAGATACATTAAATGCAATCTGGCAAGGCAGAGAAGAACAGGTAGCGAAAGTGATTGAACAGGCACATTTTGAGACATCACATATCCAGTATAATGATGAAAATGCATTGAGTTATACGATTTCACTCGCATTATATGCAGCAAGGAATTTTTATACCATTCACAGAGAACTGGCAGGTGGAAAAGGATTTGCAGATTTGGTCTTTATTCCGAAAAAACAATTTGCAGAGAAACCGGCATTGGTAGTTGAATTAAAATGGGATAAGAGCGCAGAAGGTGCGATCAAGCAGATCAAAGATAAGAAGTATTTTGAAAGTTTGGAAGAATATCAGGATAATCTGTTGTTGATTGGTATTAATTATGATAAGAAAACAAAAGAACACGTGTGTAAAATAGAGAAATATTAAAAACAGGTAAAAGGAATTGGAGAGGTATAAAATATGGGCAGATTTGTTAATCCAGATAATAGTGCGTTTCAAGCAGCACTTAATTCCAGAATTTATGTAGATAAAACAGGATTGATCGTATGTATGAATGAAGTTCTGGATTCTACAGATGCGTATATTTGTAATAGCCGCCCAAGACGTTTTGGAAAATCATATGCAGCGAATATGCTTGCAGCATATTACAGTAAGGGAGCAGAATCAGAAAAGATGTTTTCTGATCTTGAGATAGGACAATCAGAAGATTTTAAGAAACATTTGAATAAATATGACGTGATTCATATTGATGTACAATGGTTTTTGATAAATTGCGAAGATGCGGATAATGTTGTGCCATATATCACAAGAGTTGTGCTGGATGAATTGCGTGAAGTTTATCCAGAGATTTTACGTCAAGAAGTGGTATCTTTGCCAGATGCACTTTCTCTGGTTAAGGATAAGACAGGACGGAAATTTATCATTATCATTGATGAATGGGATGTGCTGATCAGAGATGAATCAGCGAACAAAAAGGTGCAGGATGAGTATATCCGATTCCTAAGAGGTATGTTTAAGGGAACAGAACCAACGAAATATATTCAACTTGCTTATCTTACAGGCATCTTGCCGATCAAGAAAGAAAAAACACAATCAGCACTTAACAATTTTCGAGAATATTCCATGTTGAATGCAGGATGTTTAGCTTCTTACATTGGTTTTACAGAAGATGAAGTAAAAGCACTTTGTGAGACATATAAGAAGGATTTTACAGAAGTCAAACGTTGGTATGATGGATATCAGTTAGGAAAATATCATATCTATAATCCCAATGCAGTTGTAAACTTGATGGCGGATGGAAACTTCCAAAGTTATTGGTCAGGAACAGCTTCTTATGATTCGATTGTTCCATTGATCAATATGGATTTTGATGGATTGAAGACCGCAATTATTGAAATGGTGTCGGGAGCATCTGTTGAAGTAGATGTTGGGTCATTCCAAAATGACGTTGAGAATATTGTAAATAAAGATGACGTTTTAACATATTTGATTCATATGGGATACTTAGCATATTCAAGTGTTAATAGGATGGCATTTGTACCGAATGAAGAGATAAGACAAGAACTGATTCGTGCAACAAAAAGAAAAGAATGGAATGAAATGCTGAAATTTCAGCAAGAATCAGAGGATTTACTGGATGCAACTTTGGATATGGATGGAGAAATAGTTGCAGCTCAGATTGAGAAGATCCATGAGGAATATGTTTCAGCAATTCAATATAACAATGAAAATTCACTCAGCAGTGTATTGGCATTAGCTTATTTGAGTGCAATGCAGTATTATTTTAAACCGGTCAGGGAATTTCCTACAGGACGTGGGTTCGCAGATTTTGTGTTTATTCCAAAAACAGAATATCGAAATGATTATCCGGCACTTGTTGTGGAATTGAAGTGGAATAAGAGTGCTGTTAGTGCATTGCAACAGATTAAGGATAAAAAATATCCAGATTCTATTCAAAAATATGCAGGTAATATTTTGCTTGTGGAAATTAATTATAGTAAAAAAGAAAAGAAGCATGAATGTGTGATTGAAGAATACTTGAAAAAATAAGAAACAATAAAATCCATGAGAACAACAAACCAAAAAATCGTGTTCTCATGGATTTTATATTTTACAGATATTTTTACGAAATCCCAGAGGCAGAAGCGACCCGCCGCAGGCGGAGAATCCTGTAAAGCAGGATTCTTTCTTGAAATCATATTATGCTCCTTTTTTCTTTATACAATCTTAATACAAGAGAACATATCCTTACACTATCTTTTTAT
>JAHZAT010000073.1 GCA_019423795.1 Clostridiales bacterium | reverse complement strand
GATGATATACATAAAACTGACCTTCTTTTCCATAAGGCATAATATCTCCTACCCAAATACCTTCTGGCTGATAATATAACTGATACATAATTTAATCCTTTCTTTGATTTACCTTGTTGCTTTCTATGGCTTTATTATATGTCAATCGTTTTCATATGTCAATCGTTACCATATTAATTTTTGCACAAAATATTTGGGTGATTTTTGGTAGTTTTGCATAAAACTTATCTTATTTTGTACGTTCTAGCATATTTTTAGGCATCAAAAAAGGAAGAGTAGTATTTTCTCTTCCTTTTTTATTCTCTGTTATGTTGTCTGTCCTTCCAGTAATTTTACTGGAAGATCCATGCAGCTTTCTGCTGTTTTTCCTTCAATCAGATCGATCAGCTTATCCACCGCTACCTTTGCAATCTGTTTAACTGGCTGCTGGATCGTTGTCAGTTCTGGAACAAATCCTAAGATCTGTTTTGTTCCATCTACTCCGATAATCTTTAGATCTTTCGGAATATTGATTCCTTTTTGTCTTGCGATATGAAGTGCGATCACTGCAAGCGAATCATCTCCTGCAAAAATACCGTCTATCTCAGGATGTGCATTTAACATATCATAAATAAGTTTTTGCTTCTCCACATTCTCCATGATGAACGGTACTTCTAAAATCATCTGAGGAAGCCCTGCTTTCTCCATCTCTTGAATATAAGCCTGACTTCGATTGTTACCTGGCATCTTTAATTTACTGTTTCCTCGAATACATAAAATGTGTTGACATCCTTTATCGATCAAATGTCTGGTTGCCATCTGCCCTGCTGCATAGTTATCACATGAAACGACTGGAATATGTTCTCCAAGATAACGGTCAATTCCTACGACTGGCATCTTTAACTTGGAGTATGTCTCTACGACTGCGTTATGTGTTCCAACGATCATTCCATCTACCTGATTGCGTCTTAGCATATCAATATAGGCTTTCTCTGTATCCATCTGATTTTTGCTGTTACACAGAAGCATCTTATAATTTTTCTGTGATAAATAATATTCTATCTGTTCTACAACTTCTCCATGAAATGGTGATGTTACAGTAGGAACGATAACCCCGACAAAATACGTCCTGTTATTTAACAACGCTCTGGCAATCTCATTTGGATAATAATTGATCTCTTCCATTGCATCATAGACTTTTTTTCTTGTTTCTTCGCTGATGTATCCTCGGTTATTTAATACCCTGGATACTGTTGTGGGAGAAACTCCCGCTACTTTTGCCACATCTTTTATTCCAGGTTTCATTCCATACCTTCCATTTCTAACTTATTCTTAAAGTATCCCATCTTCTCGAAGCAGCTTTCCTACTTCTACATATTCTTCTCTGCTTCCCTCAAGATATTTGATCTCGTCCTCTGTCAATGTACGTTTGACTCTTGCTGGACTTCCCATAACTAAAGATCTATCTGGGATCACTGTATTTTGTGTTACAAGACTTCCTGCCCCGATCAAGCAGTGATTACCGATCTTTGCTCCATTCATAACAACTGATCCCATTCCGATCATGGAATTATCTCCGATCTGGCATCCATGGATCACGCTATTATGTCCAACTGTCACTCCATCACCGATTTTTACACTATTCCCTTCATCTACATGGATCGTACAATTTTCCTGTATATTACTCTGATTTCCGATCACAATGGACTCTTCTCCTTCACAGCGCATTGCTGTAAAGAACAGTACCGTAGATTCTTCTCCTATAGTAATATTCCCAACTAAAACAGTTTCTTTTGCTACTTTTGCTGAATCAGCGATCTTTGCCTGTTTGTAATTCATGTTCTATCTCCCGATATTCTTCTTATTGCTCTTCTGAGAGTAGTTCATTCTTCCTTCTTTCCAACCCTTCTTGTCTGTCTTATCCCAGTCTAGGTTGTCTCCGAAGATATATCTTGTCATCCATAATAAGCTGACCGTTGGAACCACTACCCATAATACTCTGTATTCAAGTTCCATTAAAAATGGTAAAAATACCAATCCTGCCGCGTGGATCAGTAAGATCACTGCCCATGCGATGATCAGCCAGTAACCGATTTTAAATGCTTCTGGCATATCTCTTCCCATTTCTTTTCCAAAATAAAAACGTTCTGCTGATAAAATGGCGGCAGCTAATATTGTCATGATCACACACATTTTATAGAATACGTTACCATTCATATACTGTCCTAAAAACATTCCGATCACTGATATGATAAACATCAGGATCAAAACCGCCCAGAGAACCTTTTCCAGCTTTCTTGTTACTTTATTCGTTGTTACATTTTCTTTCTTCATCTTGTATAACCTCAATCTCTACTTTCTATCAGAAGCAGTTTTCCTTCACTAAATGAAATGATTCCTTCTTCTGCTTCTAATTCATTACTGATCGCGAGCGATTGCTCAAACACTAATGTATGGTCTTTTAATGGATATTTAAATCCTGTTAGTGTGACACCTCGTGCCTCATATATTGGTATCAAGGATACATATTTACCAAACTGGTCTTTCTTTGATATTGTATCTTCATGATTTAAAACCCTGATACGATTGTTTGCATCAACAAGTTCTGCCTTCACACCTTTGCTGTGTGCGTAAAACAACTGTCCGAAATTGCCCATAACATGATCGAGTCTTGTTCCAGTTCCACCTATCATAAGGATTTCATCTGCACCTGTCTCAATTGCTTTTTGTATTGCAAGTCCTGTATCAGTATCGTCTTTTTCACATGGTACGATAATCTTCTTGTCTGTTGAAAATTCTTGCATTATATCCTTACTGCAACTGTCAAAATCACCTAAAATAATATCTGGTTTTATATTCAGTCTCTTAGCATAAAGCAGTCCTTTATCAGCTGTAATAACCTGATCTGGGTTCCATTTACTGATATAGTCTTTCGCGAAATTTTCTTCGACTGTTCCGCCTGTTAAAATCAATACTCGCATTACCATTTTCTCTTTTCTTTTAGTTCTGTATAAATATTTACATAATTATCATAACGGATCTTTGAGATCTTTCCTTCTTCCAATGCCTTTTTCACTCCACAGTCTGGTTCATGTGTATGACTGCATCCCTGGAATCGGCATTCATCTTCATATGGTGCGAATTCCTGAAAATAGTCTTTGATCTCATCTTCTTCAAACATATGAATGAATAAAGAACTAAACCCTGGGGTGTCTAGGACATACGTATCTTTCTCGATACGTATCAGCTCTGAATGTCTTGTTGTATGACGCCCTCGCTTGATCTTCTCACTGACTTCCCCTGTTTCCATCTGTGCCTCTGGCTGCAGAAGGTTCATCAAAGATGATTTTCCGACCCCCGATGGTCCAGCAAGAACCGTCGTCTTACCGTGGATCAGTTCCCTGATCTCATCAATTCCTTCTTCTTCCTTAACGCTGATAAAACGAACGATATGTCCACAGTTTTCGTAGACTTTCTCTAATAATTTCAGTTCTTTTTCTTTTGCAAGATCTACCTTGTTAAAGCAGACGATCACAGGAACATCCTGTTTCTCCATCATCATCAGAAAACGATCTAACAGATTATAATTTGGCTTTGGATTCTTTGCTGCAAATATGATCAGTGCCTGATCTACATTTGACACAGCTGGACGGATCAGCTCGTTATGTCTCTCATAGATCTTTGTAATATTTCCTTCCTGCTCTGCCTCATCTAAAATATCGATTTCTACATTGTCTCCGACTAACGGTTTCATCTTCTTGTTTCGGAAGATTCCTTTTGCCTTACATTCATATAATTTATCTTCTGTCTGTACGTAATAAAATCCTGCGATTCCTTTTATGATCTTTCCTTGCATGAAATATCTCCTGCACCTGCTTTTCCTTTATTCTTCATCTGTTGTTGTTGATTCTTCATCCGCTGTTGTCGCTGTCTGACGAGGTCCAAGACTGACATAGATCCCAACGGCTGTTCCCTTCTTAACCTTGCTTCCAGAACTGATCCTCTGACGAATGACAAGTCCTTTTTCCACACTGTCACTATATTCTGTTAAAACACTTCCCAATGATAATCCGAATCTTTGCAGTTCCTGACTTGCTTCAGATTCCGTGTAATAACGAAGATTTGGAACGCTGACCGTCTGATCTTCCTTCTTGCCTTTGCTGACTGTGATCACAACAGTTGTATTTTTCGAAACTTTACTTCCATGTGATGGAGTCTGAGAGATAACTTCTCCTTTCGCAACATCATCACTGTAAGCTTCTTTTATTGAGACTTTGAGTCCTGCTGCTTTTAATTCACTCTGTGCACCAGACTTCGTCTTACTTCGCACATCAGGTACTGAAACTTTATCTTCGATCTTCTGTCCTTTGCTCACAACTAACTTGATCGTTTTTCCTTCTTCTAATTCCGTATCGCTTTCTGGATCTTGCTGCATGACCAGTCCTTTTGCATACGTATCGGAATATTCTTCTGTCACGTTGATCTTGAACTTGTTATCAATCGCCTCTCTAGCTGCTTCTAAAGACAATCCGATATAATTATCAACTGTGTATTTTTCTGTAGTATTGTGATGTTTGGCTTCTGTTGTTGCTGCGATCGTACTTTGTGTTGTTGATTTTCCTGATTTGAATAATCCAGAACTTTTGACAACAAATACGACAATAGAAATCAAAATGATCGCACCTACCACTGCTGCAAGAACAATGACAAGTTTCTCGATCTTTGAGTTCATTCCTGTTTCTTCTTCCTCATCATCCTCTTCCAGATATGCATTGCTATCTGAATCTTCCACAGGCTGTGTATCATCATTTGTCTGGATTCTCTGTGTCAGTTCGTTCTGATCGATCATAATCGTTGGAGAATCATCAATCGTTGGAACAATTCCCACATATTCACCAGAAGTATCTTCAAACACGAGTTTCAGATCTGCGATCAATTCATCTGCTGTCTGATAGCGGTCTTCTGGCTTCTTCATTGTACATTTTAAAATGATCTTCTCTAAACTATCTGGTATTCCATCTCTGATCTGACTTGGCGGTGTGATCTCATTTTGCAGATGCATCAATGCGATCGTTACACCATTTTCATGATCAAATGGCACATGTCCTGTTACCATCTCATACATCGTGATACCTAAAGAATAAATATCACTTTTTTCATCACAGAATCTTCCTTTTGCCTGTTCTGGAGAAATGTAATGCACAGATCCCATCGCTGTTGCTGTTGATGTAACGGTATTGCTGCTTGTTGCCTTCGCAATTCCAAAGTCTGTGACCTTTACATTTCCAATCTCTGAAACTAAAATATTCTGTGGTTTAATATCTCTATGAATAATATGATTCTTATGGGCATGTGAGATCGCTGACGCGATCTGCAGGGAAATCTCTACCGTCTCCTTCGGAGATAAATACCCTTTTCTTCGGATATATTCTTTCAGAGTCATCCCTTCTGCAAGCTCCATAACAATATAATTGATCCCATCTTCAATTCCAACATCGTATACATTCACGATATTAGGATGAGACAGCCTTGCAACTGCCTGTGCCTCTGTCTCGAATTTCTTTAAAAATTTCTCATCTTCTACGTATTCACTTTTTAAAACCTTCACTGCGACGTTCCGGTTTAATTTATGATCTTTCGCCATATAAACGTCTGCCATTCCACCGCTTCCAACGCGCTTTAGCACTTCATAACGGCCTGACAGCATCGTGCCAATCTCTAACATCTATCATTCACCTCATCTCTTTAAATCCACAATTACCAATGAAATATTGTCTTTTCCTCCGTACTCGTTCGCACGGGTGATCATCTGGTTGACCTTATTGGCAATCTGACTGTGATCAAGAAGAAGTTCCTTCAATTCTTCGTCGGATATCATATTGGAAAGTCCATCACTGCACAAAAGCAAATATCCATCTTTGGCATCAAACTCAAAGAAATCTGGTGTCGCCATTACGGTACCTAGTGCTCTTGTGATAACATTCTTCTTTGGATGGAATCTTCCTTCCTCTCTTTCCATGATTCCTGCATGAATCAGTTCTTCCACATAAGAATGATCCACTGTAATCTGTGTTAATTCTTGATTTCCATAATATAATCTACTATCACCAATATTCATAACCGTTACTTTCCCATCAGAGATGGTTGCTGCAACGAATGTTGTTCCCATTCCCCTATATTCTTCATTACTCTGGCTTTCTGCGATCATTTCCTGATTCACAGATGCAATGGATGATTTCATTAATTCGATCGGATCGGTCTGTTTCGATTCCTCGATCAGCTGTACAAATCGTTCCACTGCAAAAGAGGAGGCATGCCCACCGGCACGGTGTCCTCCCATTCCATCTGCCACGATATAAAGATTTTTTAAGTTTCCAACAGGCTGGTCATGAAAGAAAATCCTATCCTGATTCTCTGTCCTTACCTTGCCTATATGTGAAGCTCCTACGGATCGCATATCGTTCTCCTTTACAATCTTGACTGCAGTTTTTTTCTTCTAAGCTGTCCACAGGCGGCATTGATATCTGCGCCCATTTCTCTTCTTATGGTAACATTTACACGATTTTTTTCAAGTATCTTTTTAAATTCCATAACGGATTTCGGCATAGATTGCTTAAAATCACGCTCTTTGATCGGATTAACTGGAATCAGGTTTACATGACATGGAAAACCTTTCAATCTGCCTGCTAATTCTTCTGCATGAACTGGCTGGTCATTAACCCCTGCCACAAGGCTGTATTCAAATGTCATCCTGCGGTTTGTCTCTTTAAAATAATAATGACATGCATCTAGCAGCTCATCGATTGAATATTTCATTGCGATCGGCATCAGTCCTCTTCTCATCTCATCATTTGGTGAGTGAAGAGAAATGGCTAATGTGATCTGTAAATGTTTCTGTGCAAGTTCTTTGATCTTTGGCACGATCCCGCACGTTGAGATCGTAATATTTCTCTGACTGATATTTAATCCATCCTCTGATGTGATCAGTTCTAAAAATCTCAATACGTTATCATAATTATCCATCGGTTCCCCTGTTCCCATCATGACAACATTGGATACTCTTTCTTCTGTATCTCTTTGAATATAATAAATCTGTGAAAGCATTTCAGATGGCGTCAGATTACGATCTAATCCTCCAAGCGTAGATGCACAAAACTTACATCCCATACGGCACCCTGCCTGAGATGAAATACAGACAGAATTTCCATGTTTATACTTCATCAAAACACTTTCGATAATATTCCCATCATATAACTCAAATAAGTATTTTCTTGTACCATCAATTTTTGAAATAAAGCAGTCTACAGGTTTTACACCATAAATCTCCTGTGTCTGTTCGATCTTTTCTTTTAATTTTTTTGGTACATTATTCATCTCATCAAGAGACAGAGCAAGATGTTTGTGAAACCATTCATAAATCTGTTTTGCACGGAATTTCTTCTCACCAATGGATTCCATATATTCCTGCATCTCTTGAAGTGTCATTGATTTTAAATCCATAACTTTATTTTCTCCTTAATTTACCAATAAAGAATCCATCACATGGATGTATTCCTGGCAACAACTGAATAAATCCTTCTTGGGCAGTTTCAATCTTTAGATCCTTTGGCAGTTCTTTTGTAATATCAACTGCTTCAAAATCAAAGTGATCAATAATCCATCGGAAATTTTCTTCATTCTCTGCTGGATTGATCGTGCAGGTACTATAGATCAATGTACCTCCATGCTTGACATATTGCACTGCATTTGCAAGAATCTCTCGCTGCAACTTCACAAGATCCTTCATGCCTTCTTCTGAAATGTGGTATTTAATATCATTTTTCTTTCCCATGATCCCAAGTCCTGAACATGGTACATCTGCGATCACAATATCCGCAGCTTCAATATGTTCTTCATCCAACACTCTCGCATCAAATACTTCGGATTCCATATTCGTAAATCCAACACGATCAATGTTATCTTCGATCAGATCTGTCTTGTATTCCGTAAGATCCCTTGATAACACTCGCCCGCTTCCCTTCAGCTGATCTGCAACATATAAGGACTTACCACCTGGTGCACTGCAAAGATCCATCACAAACTGCTCTTTCTGGACACTGGCAAGTTTGGCACACAACATGGAACTTTCATCCTGTACATAACAACTTCCTTCACGAAATGCTTTCAAACGATACAAAAAATCATAATCTGAGATCTGCACTGCATTTTCGATCAAACTTCCATCTTCTACTGTAACGCCTTCTGCTTCCAGTTCTTTTCTGACAGCTTCTTTCCCACCCTTGGAGATCAGACAACATAATGTTGTTTTTCTCTCTTCCAGATAAGAAGCTATGATCTTCTCTACTGTTTCGTTATCATATGTCTTCTGAAAGAATTTTATGATCCATTCTGGAATAGAATAAGCAACTGATAAATATGTCTCAAGATTCTTCTCTCTTGATGGATATTGGATCTCATCTTTCTTCCTTGAAATATTACGAAGTACACCGTTCACAAAACCTGATAATCGGGAAAATCCTCGTTTCTTTGCAAGTTTCACTGCCTCATTACATGCAGCAGAATCTGGAACCTGATCCATATAAAGAATCTGATAGATTCCCATACGAAGCAATGCACGGATCAGTGGTTTACATTTTCTGATCTTCGTCTTTGAGAACTGATCTGCAACATAGTCGATCGTGATCTGACGCTCTAAAGTTCCTTCCACCAGTCTTGTAAAAAATGCACGGTCTCTTTTTTCAGAAAACTGGTATTTTTCTAATACATTTGAAATTGCGATGTGTGATAATTCTTCTTTTTTATCTACTTTGATCAGTACATCCAATGCACATTCTCTCGGATTTTGCATCGTATCATTCTCCTAATTTTGTTCCGGCTTCTACTTGATATCCAAGTAAAAATGCCTGTACCTGCATACGTTTCTTTCCTGCCAGCTGAATCTCATGAAGTGCAAGATCATTGCTTCCTGTTGCTACGATGATCTCTTTTTTGTTGACTTCTACGATCGTTCCTGGTTCTTCTTTACTCTGTGCATCAAGCACATCTGCTTCCCAGACTTTCATTGTCTTTCCATCTAAGGATGTATAAGCACTTGGCCATGGATTCATTCCACGGATCAGACATTCGATTTCTCTTGCTGATTTTGTGAAATCAATCTGTCCCATATCTTTACTTAGCATTTTTGCATAACAGCTTTCTTCGTCATTTTGTTTTTCTCTGACGGCTGTTCCATCTTCTAATTTCTTTAATGTTTCTAATAATAAATTTGCTCCTAATACCATCAATTTATCATGCAGAGAACCAGCTGTTTCTTTCTTATCTAAAACAACTTCTGCTTTATCGATCATATCTCCGGTATCTAATCCTTTTTCCATATACATGGTTGTGATTCCTGTCTTTTCTTCTCCATCAAGAACTGCCCACTGGATTGGTGCTGCTCCTCTGTATTTTGGAAGGAGTGATCCATGAACATTGATACATCCATACTTTGGAATATTTAAGATACTTTCTGGTAAGATCTGTCCATAAGCAACAACAACGATCACATCTGGGTTGAGGTTTTTTAACTCTTCAATGAATTCCTCATCTCTGGCTCTCTGTGGCTGATATACTGGGATATCATATTCCACTGCTTTTTCTTTGACTGGAGGAAACTGCATCTTCTTTCCTCTACCTCTTTGTTTATCCGGCTGTGTCACAACAGCAAGCACCTCATGGTGATCGATCAGTGCCTGCAGTGTTGGTACTGCGAACTCCGGTGTTCCCATAAATACTGCTTTCATCTTATTCTACCTCTTCCATCGTGACGTCTCTTGCTGGTTCTTCTGCTACATCTGGATATAAAATTCCATCCAAATGATCTGTTTCATGACAGAGCGCTCTTGCAAATAATCCAAATCCTTCTACTGTGATCGGATTCATATCTTCATCAAATGCTTCACAGATCACATGATCTGGACGTTTCACAACTGCTACTTTTCCTGGAAGGCTTAAACATCCTTCTTCTCCTACCTGCTCTCCTTCTTTCAGTGTGATCACTGGATTGACAAGAGTTACACATTCTCCCTCTTCTCCAGTATCAATGACTACGATTCTTTTTAAGATTCCCACCTGAGGTGCTGCAAGACCAACACCCATTGCTTCATACATTGTATCATACATATCTTCTACTAATGTATGCATTCTTGGTGTCATTTCTTTTACTTCTTTACATTTTTTTCTTAAAACATCGTCTCCTAATACTCGAATCTGTCGAATTGCCATAATTGTTCTCCCTTTCTTTTAATAACTATTCATTGGGTTAAAATCAAAATTGACCAGTAAATTTTTCCTGATCTTATTTAAATCGATCCACTGTTCCAGACGGTTCTTTGCTTTCACCAGTGTCTCGTAATCTTTATTCTTAATATATATCACTTTGCGGTATTGATCATTGATCTTGCCAAATCCTGCCTCGCTCGGCCCGATCACCATCAGATCCATATGTTTTACCACATTTGCCATCGCATCCATTACTTTATCAAGCCATGCTTTATCTTCTCCTGATGCAAATACGACCAACATCTGCCATTCTGGTGGATATCTCATCAAGCTTCGGTAGCTGATCTCTTCTTTGTAAAATGCGTGATAATCCTGTTTGGCTGCAGTCTGGATACTGTAATGTTCTGGGGAATATGTCTGGATCACTACTTCTCCTGGTTTGTCGCCTCTTCCTGCTCTTCCCGCAGCCTGTGTCAATAACTGGAATGTTCTTTCTCCTGCCCGGTAATCATTGGCATGCAGGGAAAGATCTGCTGCCAAAACACCTACCAATGTTACATTCGCAAAATCATGTCCTTTGACGATCATCTGTGTTCCCACTAAAATATCTGCTTCTCCATCAGAAAATGCCGATAAGATCTGTTCATGACTATTCTTTCTCTTCGTTGTATCCATATCCATACGAAGCACTTTTGCTTGTGGAAATTCTTTGTATAATGCAGCTTCCACTTTCTGGGTTCCAAGACCGAATGTTCCAATATACGGGCTTCCACACTCTGGACAAACCTTCAGCATCGGCTGTTCATATCCGCAATAATGGCAGCGCAGTCTTCCATCTCTGTGATATGTCATAGAAATATCACAATGAGGGCATTCCATGACATGACCACAGCTTCTGCATGAAACGAATCCCGCATAACCACGCCGGTTTAAGAACAACATGATCTGTTCGCCTTTATTCAAACGATCCTTTATCAGTTCTTTCAGTCTTCGACTGAACATGCTACGGTTTCCCGCTTTTAATTCTTCTCTTAGATCTTCAATATAGACTTGCGGTAACACTGCTTCTTTGGCTCGTTTTGTCAACTCCCACAGCCGATAAGTTCCATCCAGTGCATGTTTATAACTCTCAACTGATGGTGTCGCCGAACCTAAGATCACCGATGCACCTTCCATCTGTGCTTTTTTGATTGCAACTTCTCTTGCATGGTATTTGGGAGTTTGTTCACTCTTGTAACTGCCTTCATGTTCCTCATCGATCACAATCAGCCCAAGATTCGAAAATGGAACAAACAATGCAGATCGTGGTCCAATGATCACATCCACGTCTCCCCTCTGTGCACGAAGCCACTGATCGTATCTCTCACCTTTGGATAATCGTGAATTCAGAATTGATACACGCTCTCCAAATCGTTTGGTAAACCTTGTAACCGTCTGATAAGTCAGTGCGATCTCTGGGATCAGGACGATTGCCTGTTTTCCCTGTTTGATCACTTCTTCGATCGCTGCGAGATAAACTTCTGTCTTCCCACTTCCTGTGATTCCATGTAAAAGATAGGTTTTGTGGTCTTCTCTTAAAAAATCTTCCCGAAATTCATCGATCAGTTCCTGTTGCTGTTCATTTAACACATGCGCTTCTGCTTTTGCTATACTGAACTCTCCAGGATTCCGGTAATAATATTCTGTCACAACATGAAGAATTCCTTCTCTTTCCATGCTGTCTACTGTACTTTTTGAAATCTTTAGATCTTTCGATGCCATTTCCCATGAGATCTTCCCATGGTCTAATAAAGCTGCAAGAAGTCTTGCTTTCGCCACATAATGCTTACTGAAATATTCATCAAGCATCGCTGGTCCATGCACTTTCTCAATGCATAGCTCAATGTATTTTCTCGCTTTTCGTGCAACTTTTTCCTGCACTGGAAGTACGGTTTTTAATGCCTGGATCATTGTTGATCCATAATTCTCTCTGATCCACGCAGCTAACTCGATCATATTTGACTCCACACCAACATGATCCGTCTCAATCCTTAAGATTTCTTTGACTTTACTCTCATCATAGTCAACTGTCCGTGAAAGATTGACTACATATCCCGTCTGTTCCTTATTAGAACGTCCAAATGGGACAACGACTTGCTGTCCCACCCGAATATCCTTGATCATGGAAAAAGGCACCTTATAGGCAAACACCTTATCCAGTGCCTCATGTGAAATATTAATAATTATATCCGCATATAATTTTTCCATAGATTATTTGATTACGTGACCTTTCTCTCTTAAAACTTTGACCACTTTATCTACTTTCTCACGGCAGATCTCATGGCTTCTTGCCTCAACCATAACACGTACTAATGGTTCTGTTCCACTCTCACGTACAAGAATTCTTCCTTCATCTCCAAGTTCTGCTTCTACTTCCTTAACTGCTTTCTGTACGTCTTCATCTGCCTGTGCAACTGCTTTGTCATATACACGGACATTTTCAAGGATCTGTGGGAAGATCTCAACGGGTTCTGCTAACTGTGCAAGGCTTTGTTTCTGCTCGATCATTGCTTCCATGATCTTTAAGGATGTTAAAATACCATCTCCTGTTGTTGCAAACTTGCTGAAAATGATATGTCCAGACTGTTCTCCACCTAATGCGTGACCATTCTTCACCATATTCTCATTAACATATTTATCTCCAACAGCAGTCTTCTCATAAGCAATTCCTGCTGCATCAAACGCTTTATATAATCCAAGATTGGACATTACAGTTGTAACAACTGTATTATTGTTCAAGTCTCCGTGTTTCTTCAGATACTGTCCACATACATAAAGGATCAGATCTCCATCGACAACCTGTCCATTCTCATCGACTGCGATACAACGGTCTGCATCTCCATCATATGCAAATCCAACATCTAAGTGGTTTTCTTTTACATATCCCTGTAAGATCTCGATATGTGTAGATCCACAGTTTGTATTGATATTTGTTCCATCTGGTTCATTATTGATCACATGTGTCTCTGCACCAAGTGCTTTAAATACATTCTCTGCGATCGCAAATGAGCTTCCGTTAGAGCAGTCTAATCCGACTTTGACACCTTTAAATGATCTTGTTGCTGTAGAGATCAGATACCCGATATAATGATTTCTTCCGGCTGCATAGTCTTTTGCTCGTCCAATCTCTTTCTTTGTTGCAAATGGGATTTCATGGATCTCCCCATCAATATATGCTTCGATCTCATTTTCAACTTCTGCTTCCATCTTATGCCCTTTGGCATTGATCAATTTGATTCCATTATCATAGTATGGATTGTGGCTTGCTGAGATCATGATCCCGCAGTCAAACTGTTCTGTTCTTACGACATAAGCCACACTTGGTGTCGTTGTTACATAAAGCATATATGCATCTGCTCCAGATGCTGTCAATCCTGCTACTAAAGCATTCTCAAACATATAGCTGCTTCTTCTTGTATCCTTACCGATGACAATCTTTGCTCTGCTGCTTGACTTCTGGTTAAAATACCATCCAATATAACGTCCGACTTTATATGCATGTTCTACAGTTAAATTTATATTTGCTTCTCCACGGAACCCGTCTGTTCCAAAATATTTTCCCATCTTAATACTCCTTGCATCGTATTGTGTTTGTTTTTACCACCTGACATTATACCATGATTACGATCGTCTATCAAATATAGAATCAATGAAGTTTTTCTTAAATATCTGCTTCTTTTCTAAGCCCGATCAGTTCTTCTCTTGTTGCATTTCCTGTTTCCAATGCGTTTTCCCTCATGACTTTATAAAATTCTGCCCATGTTGTATTAACATACGGATTCACATATAAAACTCCTACAATCCCAAATGTGATCGTTGATAACAGATTCCATCCGATAAATGACAGATCAAGTACGAATGCATTCCATTTTTCTCCATCCATCATATTTTTACTGATCTCAAACGCTCTCTTCCTTGATATCCGAGGGTTTTCCGCAAGAATGTAAGGGATCATTTTATATTCATAACTTTTCACGATTCCTGGTATAATTAAACACAACGTCCACAGCACTGTATAAAGATCCCTGCAAAAGATCGTAGCAACATTTCTTAAGTATGCACCATTGAGGAATCCATCAACGATCAATGCGATTCTTGTCTTATGTTCGCTGTTCTCCTCATAAAAACGACAGCCTCCAACTTCAAACAGGTTTCCTACAAAAATCTTAAACAACAAACCTACACTAAAGGCTGTTATGATCAAGATCAGAATAAATGACACATACATTCCATTATACATCGGACCTATCAGATTTTTATAGATCATATCACCTGCAACTCCAAAAAACGAAAATAATGTTTGTATCAAATTTGATGCCGCATCACCATTTCCTGCTGCTATATTACTTCCTTCCTGCAGGGAACCATTCCCTGCTGCATTACCAGTTCCTCCCGTTAATGCTGTCACTACAAGTGTTGCAAGCACAACGATCCAATAATTGCGATGCAGTGCTGCCTTCCCTCGTTCCTTCAATTCACTTCTTGTCCACATATTCATTCACCTCTCCTTTTTGTAAATTGTTTTGATCCTAAAATCATTTTCATCATAACACAAAAGCAGTACACCTGCTACAAAAACAAGTGTACTGCTTTTTATTCTTGGTTTATTATGCTTAAAAGAAAATCTATTTTACAAATTCTTTTACCTTGGCAGCGATACTGTCACCATCTAATCCGAATTCTTTGATCAGTTCTACTGCTGGTCCTGAATGTCCGAATACGTCATTCACACCGATCTTTAATACTGGTGTTGGAAGCTGTTCAGATAATACATCACATACAGCACTTCCTAATCCACCGATCACAGAATGTTCTTCTACTGTAACAACTTTACCAGTTGCTTTCGCTGCTTCTAATACAAGTTCTGTATCTAATGGTTTTACAGTTGCCATATTGATCACCTGAGCATTGATTCCTTCTGCTGCTAATTTCTCAGCTGCATCTAAGGATTCAGCAACACATAATCCATTAGCAATGATCGCTACGTCTGTTCCTTCTCTTAAGACTTTACCTTTTCCGATCTCGAATTTGTAATCTTCATCGTTGATCACTGGTACAGCCAGACGTCCGAATCTCATATAAACAGGTCCTTCCATCGCTGCTGCAGCTTTTACTGCTGCTTTTGCTTCAATATCATCAGATGGAACGATCACTGTCATTCCAGGGATTGTACGCATTAATGCAATATCTTCACAACACTGATGTGTAGCTCCGTCTTCACCTACGGAAATACCACCATGAGTAGCTCCGATCTTAACATTTAAATGTGGATATCCAACAGAGTTTCTTACCTGCTCGAATGCACGTCCTGCTGCAAACATCGCAAAACTACTTGCAAATGGAGTCATTCCTGCTGCTGCAAGTCCAGCAGCAATACCGATCATATTACATTCTGCGATACCACAGTCAATATGTCTTTCTGGAAAAGCTTTCTTAAACATTCCTGTTTTTGTTGCAGCGGCTAAGTCAGCATCTAAAACTACAACATTAGGGTTTTCCTGTCCTAATTCAACTAAAGCATTACCATAGCTTTCTCTTGTCGCAATCTTCTTTACTTCTGCCATCTTACTCGCCCACCTTTTCTAATTCTTCCAGTGCCTGTTTACATTGTTCATCATTTGGTGCAGAACCATGCCATGATACCTGGTTCTCCATGAAAGATACACCTTTACCTTTAATCGTCTTCATAATGATCGCTGTTGGTTTTCCTTTGCATTCTTTTGCCTGTTTGAATGCATCTGCGATCTGATCAAAGTCGTGACCATCAATTTCAACCACATTAAAGTTAAATGCTTCGAATTTAGCTCCGATCGGATATGGAGAGTTTACTTCATCAATTGGTCCATCAATCTGTAATCCGTTGTTATCAACGATAACTACTAAATTATCAAGTTTTCTGGATCCTGCAAACATTGCAGCTTCCCATACCTGTCCTTCCTGGATCTCACCATCACCAAGAAGTGTATATGTACGATAGTCTTTATTCTGAAGTTTTGCAGCAAGTGCCATACCAACTGCGGCAGAGATTCCCTGTCCTAATGATCCACTAGACATATCTACGCCTGGAATCTTCTTCATATCAGGATGTCCCTGTAAGTAAGATCCTACATGTCTTAATGTTAACAGATCTTCTTTTGGGAAAAATCCTCTTTCTGCTAATGTTGAGTAATATCCAGGAGCTACATGTCCTTTAGATAATACGAAACGATCTCTGTTTTCATCTTTTGGATTCTTAGGATCAACGTTTAACTCAACAAAATACAGATATGTAAATAAGTCGGCTGCTGATAAAGATCCGCCTGGATGTCCAGATTTGGCAGCATGTGTTGACTTAATGATGCCTTTGCGAACCTCATTTGCTGTTTTCTTTAATTCTGCGGTTGTCATTGTATCTACCACCCTTTCTTATTCTCCGAATACTGCTTTATAATCTGCCTGGAATTTTTCGATTCCCTGATCTGTTAATGGGTGTTTCAT
Source organism: Clostridiales bacterium (assembly GCA_019423795.1). Classification (GTDB taxonomy): domain Bacteria; phylum Bacillota; class Clostridia; order Lachnospirales; family Lachnospiraceae; genus Anaerostipes. The sequence goes on along the minus strand of JAHZAT010000073.1, from coordinate 52,680 downwards.
CATCTGTTCAAATACGTTGTAAGGTACTGTTGCAATGTCTGCTCCCATCTTAGCACATTCTGTTACGTGGATTGGGTTACGTACACTTGCACAAATGATCTGTGTATCGATATCTCCTGCTGCATCAAAGATCTCTCTGATGTCTGCAATTAAATCTAATCCGTTCTGAGAAATGTCATCCAGTCTTCCTAAGAATGGAGATACATATGTTGCTCCAGCTCTTGCTGCTAATAAAGCCTGGTTTGGATTGAAGATCAATGTCAAATTTGTTTTGATCCCTTCAGAAGATAATACCTTTGTAGCTTTTAATCCTTCGATCGTTGTAGGAATCTTAACTACCATGTTTGGATGAATCTTAGCGATTTCTCTTCCTTCTTTGATCATTCCTTCTGCATCAGTTGTTGTAGCTTTTACTTCACCACTGATAGCTCCATCTACAATAGAAGTGATCTCTTTGATCACATCTTCAAACTGTCTTCCTGATTTAGCGATCAGTGAAGGGTTTGTTGTAACTCCACAGATAACTCCCATATCATTTGCTTTACGAATCTGATCTACATCTGCTGTGTCCACGAAAAATCTCATAACTTACTTCCTCCTAAAACATTGTTTGTTGTTTTGTTCGTTGTTTTGTTTATGGCTTTATTTAAACATGGATAAAATGTCTTGTCAAACTCGAAAAACTGTCAGATTTCAGCAATATTCATTGAATTTATTAATATTTTTCAACTTTATTAATAGTACATGGTTTTTCGTTTTTTTTCAAGATGCTTTCTTCAATTTTTTTCAATTAAAAAAACCTCGTTTTTCCTTGTTTTTCCGTAAAAAAATATGCTATGATAAATGTAGTTTTAATTAATAATTATTATTTTATTACTAATATTTTTGTTTTTTTATTAGTTGTTATTAATTAATTAAAATAATTTTGATTAAGGAGGATTTTATGGGTTTAAAGAAGAAAGTAACGACCAAAGACATTGCAGATCACGTCGGTCTTTCCCAGTCTGCAGTCTCCATGATCTTAAATAATAAGACTAATGTCTCTTTTTCAGACAGCACCAGACAGAAAGTTTTGGACGCTGCAAAAGAGCTTGGCTATCAAAAAAAGAAAAAATCCATTGAACAGACATCGAAGCCTTTATCGAAAATCATTCTGATCATGTGTCCGTTCTTATCTAACCATTATTATACAACTCTGGTTCATTCGATCACAGAACGAGCACATGATTATGGATATCTTACCTTTGTTGCACCAACACTGCGAAACCCGAGCACCGAACAATATTATCTGGATCTTATGAAAAATGATCTGGATACTGCTGGAATCGTTTATCTGTATCCAACTTCTTTTCTTCCAGAAGTTAATGATATGTCAAAACAGATTCCAATCGTCAATATCGGGGATAAAAATGACGAGATCACTTTTGACTCGATCCATGTCAGCAGCTCCAAACCTGCCAGACTCGTCGCAGAACATTTGATCTCCCTTGGACACCGCAAGATCACTTACATATCAACACCGATCAGTGATATTGAACGTTCCAGATCAAAACGTTACGATGCACTTGTTGCAACCTTCAAAGAACACGGCTTTGGAGATGACTGCGTCAGTATTCGTTCCCTCTCACTCGGAGAGTATAATCTGCTGTCTCCAAATATGCTGGAATATTCTTCCGGATACAATCTGACAAAACAGATTCTCGAAGAGGGAACGGATTCTACCGCCTTCGTTGGATACAATGATATGGTTGCATTTGGAATCCTAGATGCATTATATGAATTAAAATACAAAGTACCAAATGACTTCTCTGTCTGTGGTTTCGATAATATCCCAATGGCCGATATGAATCGTATTTCACTTACAACAGTGGAACATTCTATCGAAGCAAAAGGAAGAGAAGCCGTTGATATCATTGTACGCATCCGCGACTCAAAGACCAAGAACCAGCCTCGAAGCTTTGTTACAAAGTTGGAATTTGAACCATTTATCGTGAAACGAAAAAGCACTGGGAGGGCGAAGTTTTAAGTTGTATCACGGAAATGTATCGAGTATTCATAAAAACATAAAGAAAGATAGAGGTACGAAAAACGAATTCCATTGACGGATTTTTTGCAAAACGCTGATTCGCCAACACTCCTGCACAACTCACTGCGTTCAAACAGTGCCCGTGTTGGCTACGATTTTGCAAAGAATCCTATGGAATTCTATCATTTCGTACCTCTATCTTTCTTTATGTTTTTATGAATACCTGAAGACATTCTCGTATAAAATCAAAAATTTCCCGTTGGAAAGATTGCATGTTAAACATTATCGTTTTTAATTTTGGCAGTCACTTTCAACGTAAACAGGTTTGTATTCTCCATGACTTCTGCTTCGATCGTTCCAGGAACAGACTGAAGACCAAAATCCTGTGCCAATACTTCTTTAAATGCTCCGCTTTTCAAAATATACGGAAAAGATTTTGCCATTTGGTTGGCTGTTGCATTCTCAATATATGTATTGGAATTCTCTGATGTAATACTGGAATTGATCGTAAATGTGGAAGATGCTACATAGTATGGGGAATAGGTAAGTCTCTTGTATCCACAGAACACTACACCAAAAATCACAAGAATAATCAAAAATCTCCATTTCATTTGAATGATGCCTTTGATCAAGTCATCAAACAATCCAGCAATAATATTCTTTCATATTATGAACAATCTCTTTTGTATTCAAAATTTCAATCTGAAATAAATTATCTACACAAGAAGAAACATTAAATACTTGACAGCCTTTCGTCATACGATTAAATTTTTACAAACGAGTAGCAATTGCCTTAATAAACTCTTCACTATTCACAGCATTCACATTCTCAAGAGTTGTAATAAGTGCCAAGTCTTTTGTCATTGTGCCACTCTCGATCGTGTCTAATGTAGCTTTCTCAAGTTTATCAGCAAATGCCATTAATTCTTCATTACCATCTAATTCTCCACGTTTTCTTAACGCTCCTGTCCATGCGAAGATTGTTGCTACAGAGTTTGTAGATGTCTCTTCACCTTTCAGATGTTTGTAATAATGACGTTGTACTGTTCCATGAGCTGCTTCGTATTCATAGTATCCGTGTGGTGATACTAATACAGATGTCATCATTGCTAATGATCCGAATGCAGATGAGATCATATCACTCATAACATCTCCGTCATAGTTCTTACATGCCCAGATAAATCCACCTTCTGATTTCATAACGCGGGCTACTGCATCGTCGATCAGTGTGTAGAAATATTCGATTCCTGCTGCATCAAATTTCTCTTTGTATTCTGCATCAAAGATTTCCTGGAAGATATCTTTGAATGTGTGATCGTATTTCTTAGAGATCGTGTCTTTTGTTGCAAACCACAGATCCTGTTTTGTGTCTAATGCATATGTAAAGCAGCTTCTTACAAAGCTCGCAATAGATGCATCAATGTTATGCATTCCCTGGATCACTCCTGGTCCGTCAAAATCATGAATTGTTTCTCTGATCTCTGTTCCATCTTCTCCTGTAAATACTAATTCTGCTTTTCCTGCTCCTGGAACTTTGATCTCCACACCTTTGTATACATCACCATAGGCATGTCTTGCGATCGTGATCGGTTTCTTCCATTTGCTGACGGTTGGTTCGATTCCTTTGACTGTGATCGGCGCACGGAATACTGTTCCGTCTAAGATCGCACGGATTGTTCCATTTGGACTCTTCCACATCTCTTTTAAATCATATTCATCCATACGCGCTGCATTTGGAGTGATCGTTGCACATTTGACTGCAACTCCATATTTCTTTGTTGCTTCTGCGGAATCAAATGTAACCTGATCGTTTGTCTCGTTTCTGTGTTCTAACCCAAGGTCATAATATTCTGTTTTTAAATCAATAAATGGTAATAACAATTCATCTTTGATCATCTTCCAAAGAATTCTTGTCATCTCATCTCCGTCCATCTCTACTAATGGAGTGGTCATCTGAATTTTGCTCATGGTCATTCCTCCTGCGTTGCTGTTTCTTGTTTTATTCGCTGTTTTCAGCTTATTGTGCTTTATTATACAGAAAAAACTGATATTTGTAAATAAATGTATTAAGAATAATACACATTATTTGAAAGTTGAAAAACAAAGCTATTCCGATCTCCCCGATATTTCGCAATCGAATATTCAATCGCTGTATGACTTTCATCATATCCTGTGGAATGAAAATAAAATAAAGGATCTCCATTTTTGACATCTAACAGATCCGCACATGTTTCATCTGCAAGGATCACATCCAGCTTTCTCTGTATGGATGTGATATCTCTTCCTTCCTTATGAAATGTCTGATATAAACTCTCCTTTTCAAAATCAACTTCTGACAAATGTTCAAACAGTCTGCATGGCACATACGTTGTAACCAGAACATTGGGCTGATCATCAACGTATCTCAATCTGACCAGTTTATAAACTTTTTCTGTTTCTTTGAGATTCAATTTCTGGCGGACTTCTTCTTCTGCCTTTTCTTGTTTGAATGTCAGAACTTTTGTCGATGGAGTCAGTCCTTTTTCTTTTACTTCTTTATCAAATGTCTGAATCACCTGTGCAAATTCCTGCCGGATCGTTGGATCACATACGATCGTCCCTCGTTTTTTACGTTTTTCTAAATATCCCTCATCCACTAAAATTTGTACCGCCTTACGGATCGTCGGCCGGCTGACGTTGTAGATCTCAGCTAATTCATATTCATTTGGTATGATACTTCCTTGCTGGTAAACTCCACTTAAGATCTTATCTAATAAATCTTTTTTTATATCTAAATAAAATGCTCCCATTTTATACTCTCTTTCTTTTTTCTTTCACTTTATCGGATTTTTTATTTTATGTCAATTTATTTTCTTTTATTTCATTTACATAATATTGACATAATGATTACATAATGTTATACTTTAATTAACATGAAGCAAACATATCAGCAAAAACAGGAGGTTTTTATGAAATCATATACATTAGATGATCTTGCAAGAATGATCGATCACACAAATTTACATACAGATGCTTCTCCTAAAGACATGGAAGTCTTATGTAATGAGGCGAAAGAACATCATTTTGCCATGGTAGCGATCAATCAGGTGCAGTCTGGATTATGTGCAAAGTTACTGGAAGGAACGGATATTCATACAGGAGCTGCTATCTCTTTCCCATTAGGTCAGACAACAATTGCTTCTAAAGTCTTTGATACAAAAGATGCCATTGCAAATGGTGCAAATGAGATTGATTATGTTGTAAATCAGACAGAGATCAAAGCTTCTAACTGGGATTATATCAAGGATGAGATGTCACAGATCGTTGCTGCCTGCCATGAAAAAGATGTTACTTGTAAAGTCATTTTTGAAAACTGTTATCTTAATGATGAGGAGAAGATCAAGCTTTGTGAAATCGCCAAAGAAGTGAAACCTGATTTTATCAAAACATCCACTGGTTTCGGTACTGGCGGTGCTACTTTTGATGATGTGAAATTAATGAAAGAGCATGTTGGAGATGCGGTAAAGGTAAAAGCTGCTGGTGGAATCCGTGATGCCAAGACATTTATGGAAATGATAGAGTGCGGTGCCCAACGTATCGGAACAAGTGCTGGTATCTCGATCATCAAGGAATTCGAAGCTATGATGAAAGAACAAGGCGTTTCCACACTTGAGATCTAGGGCAATTTTTTAGGAGGTATTTTATGAATCAGTTTAACTGGGATCAGGCTTTTACTTTGGATTTTGATCTAAATAACGGACTTTCCAAGCACGCAGATACTACAAAGCGTTATCTTTCCCAGATGAAAAATATGTATCAGGATCAAGAAGCTGTTGAAGAAATTCTTAAACACGAAGACCCTTTGATCTATGAGTTTTATGAACTTGGATGCCCAGAGCGTGCTGGTGATCTTGCATTCGGCACAACGATGATCCATCCTGGGAAGATTGGAAATGAATATTATATGACGAAAGGACATTTTCATCAGATCGTAGACACTGCCGAAGTTTATTATACATTAAAAGGCGAAGGGTATATGATGCTTGAAAACCTTGACGGTGATTGGCGGGTTGAACGGATGGAGAAAGGAAAAGCATTGTATGTTCCCCGCGGATATGCTCACCGCACCATTAATACTGGAGATGAAGTCCTGACTGCTTTTTATGTATTTGATGCAGATGCAGGACATGATTATGGAACGATTGAAACCAAAGGATACCGCCATATTGTTTGTGAGATCAATGGCGAAGTAACTGTACTTGACAATCCAAGATGGTAATGTGATTTAAAAAGAGAGAAAATCCAGACATTTAGAATTTGTATCTTCTAAATGTCTGGATTTTCTTTATTAAAAGGTATTAACAGCTATTTTTGCACATGCAGTAACTGATGTGCTTTATGACTTCCCGGTGATCCAAAGTATTCATCATACAGATGTTTGATATCTGGATTCTCGTGTGAAAATCTCAAATGGGCTGTCTTATCCAGGAAGTACAGGTTGGATCCACGGTCAGATGCCAGTTCTTTTCCTTCATGGATCGGCTGTCCGCCTCCACCTACACATCCGCCTGGACAGGCCATGACTTCTACAAAATGATAGTGTACTTCTCTCTTCTGGATTGCTTCCATCAGATTCCTTGTATTCTGAAGTCCACTCACAACTGCGATATCTATCGTATTGCCAGCAATCTCAAATTGAGCTTCTGTCCATCCGTTTTTGTTCACTCCACGGATCTGTTTAAATGCATCTACTTCTGGATTCTTTCCTGTGATCAGGTAATACGCAGAACGCAGTGCCGCTTCCATAACTCCGCCAGTTGCTCCAAAGATCACTCCTGCTCCGGTTCCCTCAGTAAATGGAGTATCAAAGGCTGCATCTTTTAATGTCTTTGGATCAATATGGTCAGCACGGATCAGACGGTCCAATTCTCTTGTTGTTAACACACAGTCAACTCCATGTCCTGCAAACTCACCATGGAATAATGGTTTCTCTCTTTCATCCTTCTTCGCAACACATGGCATAATGGATAATGCAAAAATACGGTCTGGGTCGATGTTCATCTTCTTTGCAAATGCAGTCTTCATCACTGCCCCAAACATCTCCTGTGGAGATTTGGCAGAAGATAATCTGTTTACCATCTGTGGATACTGAGATTTGATGAAACGTACCCATCCTGGACAACAGGATGTAAACATTGGATACATATCAAGATCTCCATTTGTAAATCTCTCGACAAATTCCGTTCCTTCTTCCATGATCGTAAGATCTGCTGAAAATGTTGTATCAAATACATAATCTACACCGATCCTTCGAAGTGCATCTACGATCTTCTCTACCGTTGCTTCTTCTCTTGATAATCCAAGACTTTCTCCCCATGCAGCACGAACTGCTGGTGCGATCTGTGCTACCACGATCGTATCTTTATCTTCTAATGCACGATATAATTTGTCTGTATCATCTCGTTCACGTAATGCTCCTGTTGGACAATGTGTGATACACTGTCCACATAATGCACAATCTGCTGTTTTGATATCTCTGTTTTCTGAAACTCCAACTGTTGTTCTTGCTCCAGTTCCAGATACATCCCAGATATGCATTCCCTGAATCTTGTCGCATACTTGTATACAACGCATACATTTGACACATTTGCTTGCATCACGTACCAATGGATATCTTGTATCCCATTCTTCGATACAGATTTCCTTCTTATAAGGACTATCTACAATATTCAGATCATTAGCAACCGTCTGAAGTGTACAATTTCCGCTTCTTACACAAGTTGCACATTGTGCATCGTGCTGGGAAAGGATCATCTCTACCGTATGTTTTCGGTTTCTGCGTACTTTCGGACTGTTGGTATAGATCGTCATTCCTTCTTCTACCACGTTATTACAGGATGTTACCAGATGATCCTGTCCTTCAATTTCTACAACGCAGACTCTGCACGCTCCAATTTCATTGATATCTTTTAAATAACAAAGCTTTGGAATCGGTATATGAATGGAGGCTGCTGCTTCCATGATCGTTGTTCCAGAAGGTACAGCGATCGTGTGGTTATCTATTGTAATATTTACCATTTTGTATCCCTACCTCCTTTGAAAATACCATAACCAAAGTGGTCACAGCGAAGACATCTTCCTGCCTCCTGGCATGCTTCTTTCTCTGTCATACAGTTTTCGACTCCTTCAAAGTCTTTAACTCTCTCTCCAGCTTCTCTCTCTGTAAGATTAACTCTTCCACATGCTGGTTTATCTTCTAACTTAGGTTCTGGAATCTCAACATCTGCTGTAATTTCATGATGATATCCCAGATATTCATCGATATTGGCTGCGATAACTTTACCTGCTGCGATCGCTGAAATAACTGTGGATGGACCTGTCGCACAGTCTCCACCTGCAAATACTCCTGGCATCTCTTCAAATCCACCAAATTTCTCTACGTTGATCTTTCCTCTCTGTACGGGAACTCCTGCTTCTTCGAAGTGCTGATATTCGATATCCTGACCAATCGCTACGATCAGTGTCTGACATGGGATAAATACGTCATCTTCCCCTGTTGGCTTTACAGATGCTCTTCCACCTTTGATATTACTGATCATCTGTGGTGTTACCCATATACCTTTGACATTACCTTCTTCGTCTTTCTCGATTCTTGAAGGTGCCATCAATGTCTTGATCTCAACACCTTCTGCTTCTGCTCCTGAAATCTCATCTGGAAGTGCTGTCATATCGGCAACTCTTCTTCGATATACGATGCTGACTTTCTTCGCACCTAATCTTACAGATGTACGAACTGCATCCATGGAAACATTTCCACCACCGATCACGGCAACTTCTTTTCCTTCCAGGCTTTCCTGTGTTCCATGTCCGACATTTCTTAAGAACTGTACCGCTGAAATAACGCCTTTGGCATCTTCGCCTTCTAATCCTAACTTCTTATCTGTGCTTGCACCAATCGTGATCAGTACAGCATCGTATTTTTCTTTTAAATCCACAATGGAATAATCTTTGCCGATAGCTTTTCCACAATCTACTTTGACTCCTGTGTCTAAGATTGCCTGAATATCATCATCTAAGCGTTCTTTTGGCAGTCTGTAGTTTGGAATTCCATAACGTAACATTCCTCCAAGTTTCGGAAGCATCTCATATACGGTTACCTGATGCCCCATCAACTGTAAGAAATATGCTGCACTTAATCCACCTGGTCCACCACCTACAACGGCAATATTCTTCCCTGTAGATTCTGCACATTCTGGCGGTGCAACGTATCCTGCTGCATCTGCTGCCATACGTTTTAATCCACGGATATTCACCGCATCATCGATCATATTTCTACGGCATAATGCTTCACATGGATGCTCGCAGATAAATCCACATGTTGTTGGAAATGGATTATCTTTTCTGATCAGACGGATCGCATCCTCATATCTTCCTTCACGTACCAACGCAATATATCCCGGAATATCCACTCTCGCAGGACATCTGGATACACATGGCACTGGCTGCTTTAACGTACTTAAGCATCGATGATACATGATATGTTCTACATAATCATCTTTAAATCCAATGGCTCCTTTGTATACCATATTGGCTGCCTCATAGCCAATCGCACAATCTGCAGATTCCATAATGGATTTTGCTGTTTCATGTATCTCTGTTAAAGTTCGGATCGTTGCTTTGCCATCTAAAACATCTGTGATCAGATTCTTTAACTGTCCAAGTCCTACACGACATGGAACACACTTTCCACAGCTCTGTGCATGACAGATCTCCAAAAATGCTCTGGACATATCAACCGGACATAACCCTGGCGGGCTTGACTCGATTCTTCGTTCCAAATCCTTATAAAGACCTTCCACAACCAGCTGTGCCTGGTTCGGAGACCTTAATTCCAAACGACTCATGACTCATCCTCCTTAATTCCTCTATATCAGTATATTGACTCCCATTATACGCACATTCTTCGACAAATTCAAGTGTTTTTTGTGCAATTTGTACGTTAATTTCGTAACAATTCGGTTCATTTTTGTGTATAATCACGTTAATTTTGTAACAATTTTAAATTGTATGAGTTGAAGGTCATCGAGTATTTAGAGAAAAAATAAAAGATAGCATGTGAGCAACACGAATTCCATTGACGGAATTCGATCGTTGCTCACATGCTATCTTTTATTTTTTCTCTAAATACCTGAAGACTTTCAATCATAAAATTAAGAAAGTCCAGCTGATGAATGTATGTTAGACGCTATTACATATATGCACGCCTATTCACAAAACCAGAATCTAATATGATACAATGATTCCTCCATCGCATGCATACAAACTGCTGACTCCTTTAGTATCTACAATATCAACGTCTTCTGCGTGTAAGTGCTTCTTGATCAATTCTTTCACGTAAACAGCTCTCTCGTAGCAATTGCAGTGTGAAATGACAAATTGTCTTCTTGTGAGATCTCTTCCTTCGCTTCCCATGTGTTCTACCATCTTCGCGAGTGCTTTCTTCATTCCTCTTGCCTGGGCTGCTTTCTGGATCACGCCGTCTCTTGTACCGATCATGACTGGTTTGATATTTAATGCACCGGCGATCGTTGCAGATAGTCTTGATAATCTTCCGTTCTTTCTTAGTACTTCTAGTGTCTCCAAAACAAAATATGTTCTAAGACTTGTTGTATACTCTTCAATCTTATCAACCACTTCTTCAAATGGCATTCCCTGACTTGCATATTCGTTGAGCTTACGTGCGATCAGAACCTGAGTCGTAGCGGCTCCTCTGGAATTCACTACATGAATATTCTTTGTTCCGTTCTCTTCTTCATATAGATTCTTTCCTAAAACTGCACTGTTGTATGATCCACTTAATTCTGCAGATAATGTTACCACATATATATCATCTGCCTTGGAATATGCTTCCATATAACTCTCTGGTGCAGGGCATGCTGACTTCACAGACTCTTTACTTGCTGCAACCTTTGCTAAAAAATCTGCCTGATCAAATGTTTCATCATCTATGATTTCTTCTCCATCCACTAATAATGTCAAGGGTACTAAAGTATAACATCCTTTTTTTAAATCTTCTTCTGTCAAATCCGTACAGCTGTCACAAACAATATGAAAACTCATATTCGTATCTCCTTTTTACAACTTTCTTATCTGGTATTCATTACTACTTATTCTAACATATATCTACGCAAAAAGAAACATGCAAACAAAGTTTCTTTTAAGTTCCCGAAGTTTGTGAAAAATTTTACAGGTACTTTGTTAAAAATCTTTCTTTCACTTCCTGATCCCACGCTTCTTCCAAAGTCTTATCCAGTACAAATGTCTTTCTGGACACTCCTGATGTACACTTTAATCCCTGTCGATCGTATAAAATGTTGATAAATAATCCTGCTATTTCATCTTCTCGGACTGCAAGATTATATTTGGCAAGAAACTCTGGAGAAAGATCTGGTTTTAACATCATCACAAATTGAAAAGACAGCGGTGTCTTCTTTCCTTTTACGAGAGAAAATATTTTTTCTTTCTCTTCTTCCCACGTTACATATGGATATTGTTTCATCTCTTTCCATTCTTCTGTATCATAAAATTCTTTTAAGATCTTTCCATCAAATTCATACGAAATGTTCATGGACAGTTTTCCTTCGCTCATCAAGAAATCATCAAAAAGATTTCCTCCTAAAAAACCTGCCATAAACTTCTTAATATTTTCAATTTCGATCATAACCATAGGCATATTCTCCTGACTAAAAAATGGAACCCTGCCTACTCACAGGGTTCCATTTTATTGTATCTTTCTTTGGTTCTTTTTTCAACCGGTTTTACTGTCCAAAACTATAATACTGGCTGTTAGAACTTTCATTATTATAATTATTGTTATAACTATTGCTGTTATTACTATTACTATTGCTATTGCTGCTGTTACTGCTTGTGCTTGGTGCATCTGATTTCTTTCCAAGAGTAACTGTCAGTGTCTTCTTCTCATAAGTACCCATCTGATTCTGACGTTTTACAACAACTTTAACTTTCTTGCCTGCTTTCAGGTTTGAAATCTTTTCTTTTAATCCATCCATTGTAGAAACGTTGCTTCCATTAAAGGATACTATCACATCTCCTGCACTGATGCCTGCTTTCTGGGCTGGGGAACTCTTGATCACCTGCTGTACATAAACACCAGATGGCATATCAAACTGGCTTGCCATAGAGCTGTCGATCGTCTGACCTGATACACCTAAATATGCCTGTTCACTCTCACTTGTTGCCTCATTCTTGATCAGTTTATTGATGATCGGTTTTGCTGTATTGATCGGAATCGCATATCCCATTCCTTCTACATCTTCTGAAGAATATTTAACTGTATTAATACCAATTAATTCACCTTTGCTATTTAATAAAGCACCACCACTATTTCCAGGGTTGATCGCTGCATCTGTCTGAATCAATGTCATTGTCTTGTCTGTCAACTGTACCTGACGATTTAATGCACTGATATAACCACCTGTGACAGACTGTCCATATCCTAATGCATTACCAATTGCGATCGCTCTTTCTCCTGTCTGTAATTTTGAGGAATCTCCTAATGTGATCACTGCGATCTTCTTTAAGGTAGAAGATTTCATGTTCTTTGTATCTACTTCTACAACCGCTAAGTCCGCATCGCTGTCAGTACCACGAATGGTTGCACTTGCACTCTTTCCATCCACAAATCCTACGGATAAAGATTTGGCATCTGCTACGACATGGTTATTTGTAACGATCAAAATCTTACCATCTTTCTTGCCAATGATGATACCTGAACCAACACCTTCGGATTCACTGCTTTGTGTCTGTCCAAACCAACTCTGACTTGTTGTCTCGAACTTTCCTGTGATCGATACGATCGATGGCATAACATTTTTTGATACACCTGAGAGGTCATTACTGCTGGTACTTGAACTGCTGCTTGTTGTCTTCGTTGTTGCAAGCTGTGTTGCACCATTTCCAATGCCTGCTCTGCTAAATCCATATGTGACTCCCTGCATCACAAGCCCTGCGATCAATCCAAAAGCTACTGCAGATGCTGCTAATTTTGCAACATATTTTCCTCTGCCGCCATTTTTGTTTTTCTTAGGATTGAAATGGTCGTTCGCTTCCTCCGCTCTCCACTGCTCGGAAGTCTTCCACTGTCCATCCTGATTTGTATTATATTCACTCATGATTAATTCTCCTTTCGATCCTGATCTTTTGTTTCGACCTTTATCTTTTATGAGATAAATATATCTTATAAATGTGTAAAAACTGTGATTAATATGTTACTAAAAAATGATTTCCTCTTTTTTCTCATTTTTCGTGAAAATGATGAGAGTGTCAATAAGTACAAAATACAAAAATAAGAAAAAGTTAAGTCATTTGTCATTGTATGATCTCTTTTTATCCCTTATAATAGAAGGAAGTGAAAAAGGAGTATTTATCATATGATCAAACAAAACCAAACTTACTTAAACAGACTGCATGTCGTGATGGATGCTGTCTGCATTTATTTTGCAGGATTTGCAGCATGGTATATAAGATTTAAATGCACGATCTTTGGATTCTGGCTGAATCAGGAGATTTTCGATCTCAACCGCTATTATCCAGAGTTTTATCAATATCAGAAACCGCTGATCAGCTCTTTGATCCTGTTATTGTTATTGTATTCGTTCTTTGGTCTTTATACACCAAAGCGTTACCAGCGAGGTTCCAAGGAACTTGTGAATCTGGTCAAAGCGAATCTGATTGGACTTGGACTTTCTGCATTTGTGATCACTGTATGGCAGATTCAGAACTTTCCTCGTTCTTTATATCTGTTATTTTATTTATTTAACTTTATTTTTGGTCTTTTATCCAGATATATCATACGCAGGATTTTGAAAACGAATCGTAAGAAAGGACGCAATATCAAACATACGGTATTTATCGGTTTCAGTACTTCAGCAGCTGCATATATCGACCGCATCAAATCAAATCCTCAATGGGGCTTAAAGGTTCATGGGATTTTTGATGATCTTGTCAGTGATAATTTTGAATATCGTGGAATCAAGAAGATTGGTACACTTTCAGATCTTGCTGCTTATCTTGAGAAGACATCTCTTGATGAAGTTGCGATCACTCTGAATCTGAATGAATACCATAAACTGGAACAGATCGTTGCGATCTGTGAGAAGTCTGGTGTGCATACAAAGTTTGTTCCAGATTACTATAACTTTATTTCCACCAACCCATACACTGAAGATCTGGACGGACTCCCAGTTATCAATATCCGTAACGTACCATTAACAAATACGATGAATAAACTGATCAAACGTCTGATCGATATTATCGGTTCTATCATTGCGTTGATCTTATTCTCACCGATCATGCTTATCGTTGCGATTCTTGTGAAGAAGAGTTCTCCTGGACCGATCATTTTTGCCCAAGAACGTATCGGTCTTGGGAATAAACCTTTTAAGATGTACAAATTCCGTTCCATGGGTGTACAGGACCCTAAGAAAGAGGCCAAAGAATGGACAACCAAGAACGATGTCCGTGTTACACCTGTTGGACGTGTGATCCGTAAGACAAGCCTTGATGAACTTCCTCAATTCTGGAATGTATTAAAAGGCGATATGAGTCTGATCGGGCCACGTCCAGAACGACCTTTGTTTGTCGAGAAATTTAAAGAAGAGATTCCTCGTTATATGATCAAGCATCAAGTTCGTCCAGGTATTACTGGATGGGCTCAGGTCAATGGATTCCGTGGTGATACTTCCATCCGAAGCAGAATCGAGCATGACCTGTATTATATTGAGAATTGGTCTTTGGGACTTGATATTAAGATATTATTTCTTACATTCTTTAAGGGATTTGTCAATAAAAATGCATATTAAACAGCAAGAAAAGGATGGAGTTTTTCATCCTTTTTTCTGTACAAACTTAACTATTTAAGGAAATCTGGAGGGATACATTATGACAGCACAGCATACAAAACATGCCAAACACACAAAGCGAAAACGAAGAAGAAGATCTCCACTTCGGATCTTGATCATTCTCATTCTTGTGATCGCTGTATTAGTCGGACTTACGCTTTCCACAGTTCACAAAAAACTTGGGAAAATATCAACAAAAAGTCTTGACCACAGCCAGCTTGTCACTGTAAACAAAGACAGCAATATGACTGACTATACCAACTATGCTTTTTTCGGAATTGATTCTCAGACTGGAAGTATGTCAGATCGTGGAAACCGTTCTGATTCTATCATAGTTGTCAGCATCAATAATTCAACCAAAGATGTCAAACTGTTATCGATCTATCGTGATACATATGTAAGTATTAATGGAAAATACAGTAAGATCAATGCCGCTTATTCCTGGGGCGGTCCAGAGCTTGCGATCAGCACAATCAATCGTAATCTTGATCTGAATATTGAAAAATACGCAACTGTAAACTTTAAGATTCTTGCTGATATCGTTGATGCTGTTGGCGGAATCGAAGTAAAAGTCGATAAAAGCATCTTAAAGAATTTAAATGCTTATATCGGTGACATGAATCGTATCAACGGTGGACATTCTCCAAAACTTTCTTCTGCCGGTACTTATACTCTGGATGGAAATCAAGCCGTTGCTTATTCCAGAATCCGTTATACCGCTGGCGGTGACCTTGCCAGAGCCGGAAGACAACGAGAAGTCCTTCAGAAGATTTTTGACAAAGCCAAGAAAAATCCTTTGAAGATGATGTCTGTTATGGATGAGATACTTCCTCAGGTAAAGACAAATATGAGTCAGGATGAATTGTTTGATATGTTCTTATCTGTTTTCAAGTATGACATCAAAGATCAGCAGGGATTCCCTTGGGACCAGAAAGAGCTCCGTTATTATGGTACTTATTATGGATTCCCTACAACATTGAAAGAGAATGCGATCCGCGCACATAAATACCTCTTTGGTACATCGGATTATCAAGTCAGTGATGAGCTTAGCCGTATCAATCAGAAGATCATTTATCGTGCTGGATATTAATCCTGAATATCAACTCAAAATGCAAAAAGAAGCTTTCGATCTATGGATTCACTCATAGATCAAAAGCTTCTTTTTATTTTATATTCTTCAAGATTCCTAACAATGTTTCTCCAACCATTCCCTGGCCTTCTTTGCAGTAAAAGAAATCCCTTGCCTGCCTTCTAACCTCTTTAAAATGATCTTCGCCTTGTACCAGACGTTCGAATTCTTCCATCAAGGCTTCAAATGTCTCTGCCTTATATCCCGGAGCCGCCTTCTCATAATCGCAATACATACCACGATCATGCTCCAGATAATCCTGATAATCAAAATTATAAAAGACTACCGACCTATCCAGTAATAGATAATCTATATATGTGCTTGAATAATCTGTAACCAGAATATCCGTATCCATTAATAATTCCTGAATATCCATGGATCTCTCTGTGATATCTGTTATATTAGAATACATGGAGAAATCTACTTTCTCATCTTTATGATAAAAATGGCGCCGGATCACGAACAAAATATCATTTTGGATACACCAATCATTGAGCACTTTAAAATCAAAATGTTCTTCCAAAGGAAATGCCACTTTACCTTCTTTCCTGTGTGTCGGCGTATATAAGATGACTTTCTTTCCTTTTGCCGCTTTTGATAACTGATGAGAAGCATGAAATTTTCCACTTTGATCATAGAATATATCATTCCTTGGCTGTCCCAATGTTATGATATGTCTCTTTGATCTTCGAAATGCACTTTCATAGATTGGTGCATAAAAATCACTTGTTGCTACTACATACTCTTTTCCTAAGGGGATTTCCTGAATCATTCTTCGGATTTTCTGACCCTTGCTATCCCAATTCTTGACCTTATCATCATCATAGCCAACTTTCTTTAATGGAACCCCATGCCAAAGATTTAAGAATACTGCTCGTCCCATAAATGTATGATTTACATCACTGATCCCATTGCAGACTACCACATATTTGGCCCGAAGCTGCATTAAAATCCCTTTGAAACTGTCAAACATATAAGCTTCATATCCAAGCTCCCTGACTTTTCTGCAAACTGATTCATTCTTCGTGATCCATATCGGACGAATCTCTTTATGCTCTTGTGCTTCTAAAAACAGATATTTGGGATTATCTGCAAACTGTTCTCCAAGCCATGCTCCAAAGATATATATCTTTCTGCTTCTTGGAAATAAACACGACAGAAACATGATCACATATTTTCCTGCAAGTCCTAATGCTTTTTTCATAAATATTCCTATCCCCAAAGCCACTGCATCAGCTTTCGGATATTTCCTTCCTTTAATACGTGATGATTTTTATAAAAACTCAATCGTTTGATCTTTCCTTTATAATACAATTCTCCATAACTCTCAAGAAGTTCATAAACATCCAGATTATCAATCTCTTCCCCATATGTCTCAACAAATCCCTGCATCTGCTCCATAGATTCGATCATCATACGACGATAGCTGTTCTTTCCTTCTTTGAGACGATGATACAAAAAGACGGGATTCTTTGCATCTTTCGCACCAACAGAATTATTGCCATGCTGACGGTAATACATCGTTGGCTCATTTACAAAACCAATCTTGCCAAACACTTTCGCGATCAATGCCGCCCAATAATCATGCATGATGATCTTAGACATCGGTAACGGCCGTAAAAAATATTGTTGCAGACAACGATTGATCATCATCGTACACCCTGTCACAGAATTTTGTACCATCAATTGATTCAATACAATTCTCTTTGGAATATTCGCATACTGAAAGAATGACTCTGCAACCATCTCTAAGTTATGATCTGCAACTGACAGATCTGAATGAACCAAGATCGGTGTTTTCTCTCCATATCTTGCCTCTAACGCTTCCATCTTCTGTAATGTCAGATAAATCTTATCTGGTTTCCACACATCATCCTGATCACAAAACATAAAATACGGTCCGTAAGAATTTTGGATCAATGAAATAAAATTGTCTTTGGCACTTCCCTGTGGCGGGTCATTCTTAATGATCGTCACTTGTTCCGGATATTGTTTACTGAATTCTTCAAGAATGCTGATCGTACCATCCGTAGAACCATCATCACCCACGACCAGCTGCCAGTTTTCATAGGTCTGAGCTGCAATTGATTCTAACTGCGCTTTTAAATAATCCTCTCCATTCAATGTCGCTAACAGAATCGTTACCATATTGTTTTCAAACCTCCTGACTGTATTATTGTTCGGCAGATCTCTATCTGCTTACCTTCTTTATCACGTCAATGACCTTCTGTGAAGCATGTCCATCATCTATGCCATTGAATTTATCATGATAATTCTTATATTTTTCTTTCCAACTATCTTCATTATATTCTTTAATATCTTTGATCAACTGATCTGTATCTCTTGAAATCGGCCCTGGAATATCATTGACAAAGTCAAAATAAAATCCTCTCAGATTCTCCTTGTAGTCTTCCAAATCATATGCAAAGAATAACATCGGCCTGTTAAGAATACTATAATCAAACATTACAGAAGAATAGTCCGTGATCAACATATCTGACACAAGGTATAACCATGCAATATCTTTTGTCTCGTCGAATGTATAAACGAATCCTTTATATGGTGTCCAATCAATCTTATCTGATACAAGATAATGATATTTTACAATGAATATATATTCATCTGATAATGCCTCCTTTGCTTTATCAAAATCTAGTTTTGAAGCAAATTTGTACTTTCCTTTCTCGCTATATTCATTATCTCTCCAAGTTGGAGCATATAATATGATCTTCTTATCCAATGGAAGTCCAAGTTTTTCTTTATATTCTCTGATCTTAGCAGGAGAATTATCATTGATCAAAATATCATTCCTTGGATATCCGATCTGTAAGATTGGACGATCTTTAAATGCAAAACATGATCTGAAAATATCTGTAGAAAACTTATTCTGTGATACTAGATAATCCCAATCCTTACATGTTACTCTAAACTGTTCATGATAATTCTCAATATCCGTACTTCCACCCATATCCATTCGGTCCATATCAAGCGCAAGCTTCTTAAGAGGTGTTCCGTGCCATGTCTGAATGTATGTAATATGCTTCTTCTTACGCACATATAATGGCTGACGACTATCAAATACCCAGATTCCTGCTCTCATTAAATACCAAAAATATGGGAAATAATTATTCCGTATCTTCTTGCATTTACCTGGAACTTCTATACTTGTATCAAAGAAAAACCAGATACATTCATATTCTTGATCAAGGCCTTCTCTTACCATCTCTTCATAGATGTATCTTGGATTTCCTGTATAGTTACGTCCATTGCTGCTCTGAAATATAATTATCTTTTTATTTACTGGAATCAGATATGTTAATACTTTATATATCTGAATCGTAATATTCTTAATCAGTTGCTTCATACGTGCACTCCTATTTACTTACTTCAAAGAATGAATCTCTGCGATTCTTCTTATCAAACATCATATTGTACTGAATCATACGATACTTCTGTATTATACCATAATATGGTGATCCTTTATCATTAATCTGATAAAATTTTCCATTCTTTCCCCAATATCCCTGCGATGTGATCGTTGGAACTTCTTTTCGAACCTCATTTAAAAATCTCTGATATCCTGTCATCTTTACTCCAGCTGTCTGGGTCAGGATACTTTGGATATAGTTCATGCTTGTCTTCTCTATATGCTGTTCTTTAATGTCATAATTGGCCCAGATCACGAATGGTACCTGATAACGCTTCATCATCTGTTCGCTGCTCCAAGTCTGATATTGACCGTTTGTGATCTTATTCATAAATTCATCTGTCAATCTTGGCTGATGATCTCCTAAAAATAAAATGATCGTTGGCTCTTTACATTTTTCAAAATAACTTGTCAGCTGTTTTAAACTGTCATCTGAATATTTGATCAGATTTAGATATCTGTTGGCCTCAGCATCATATTTGCTGCTTTCAATCTTAATCGGCTGTTTAAAGTTGGCTGCATCCTTATCATAAGGACTGTGATTCTGGATCGTCATATTATACATATAAAATGGCTGATCTGTCTTCTTACGATTCTTTTCATATTCAGAAATAATGCGATCTACATTTGCCTCATCAGAAATATACTCTCTAACCCTTTTTACATTCTTAGGAAAGTCAAATTTATCAATAAAATCCGTAAATCCAAAATCTTTATATACAGCTGGTCGATTATAATTATACGGATTGAACGGATGCATCGCTTTATTTCCAGAATATCCTTCTGCCTTTAGATTACTAACTAGTGAAGGCATCTGCCCATGAATATAAAGCTGAAATGCTGTCGTTCCAGCTGATAAAAACCCAAGAGTATTTCCTGTCAACAATTCAAATTCTGTATTCGCTGTCTGACCACCTACAATCGATGCATACGTATATCCTGTCACACAATTCTTCTTCAAACTATGGAAATAGGGCATATAATCTTCGTTCGTCTTAAAATCTCCCAGCACCTTAATATCTGCGAATGTTTCATTGACAACTGTTATGATATTCGGATATTGCTTTGCTGTACTTTGCTGTTCATTCGCTGATTTCTTTTCATATTCCTGAATGATCTGATCAACCTTCGCTGTTGTATATCCTTCTGGCTTCTTCACGACCGCATATCCAACACTTCTTGCAAATGTCAGCACGCCTCCATATTTTTGATAACTTTCCATTGGACGGAACATACGAATATTGATCTGATGCTCTTCCATAAAATCAGACAGTATGATCTGATTTGTGAACAATCCGCATCCTAATGCAACAACAATAAATCCTGCAATGTGAAATACTCTTTTTTCTGTGACCTTTATCTCATGAAGTCTTAAAAATGTAAAGAAAAATGCCATACATACCAGGATCACACTATATTGTTCAAACGTCAATTTGAATGTATAATTACCCATCACGCTAGTAGCCGTCTGTACTGTTAAAATATCTGGTGCCATCATCGGAATCCCGCGAAATTCATATACAACACATACAACTACCGCAAAGATAAACAATACAAATGGTACGATCACTGATCCAACTCTGATGCTGTTCGTCAAAAATATGATCAGCAGATCCACCAAAATGATCATTGCAAGACTTAGAACGATCCAAAGTGGCTCTTTCTGATAGAACTGTGTCGGCGGAAATGCACACTCTGCTTCATTGATCAAAAATTCTGACAAGATCCATCCCATAACTGGTGCGATCACTCCAAGAATGATCACAAAAGCCCTGTCAACCTTCTGACTCAAACGAATGTCGCAAACTGTTACAAATACCATCCAAAAACATGCCAAAAATACAAATCCCATACGTTTCAGGTAAAAATCAGTCTGCACATGATACATTGGCTTATTTGATAAAAAGAATCCAAGCAATGCAAACACGACCAGTAATTTTAAAACTGCGGTAACTTTATATCTCTTTTTTTCACTTTTAAAAATATTGCTAATTTCTATAAAATGCATCAAAAACTAATCCTTTCATCTATAGCATTATCTTAAATTCTTTTTGTTTGATAACGCAGAAAAGAAGAATTCCGTCTCTAGCCGCTCATAACCTCTATTGTCAACGAAATTCCTCTTATATCTTAATTCATAACTCTTGCTATTTATTCGCTGTTGTTCCGTTTAATCCAAGATCCTGTTTGATCTTTGTTGTAGAAATTCCTTCTGTTCTTGGAAGATATACGACTTCACAGTAATCTTTTAAGAAATCAAACTTACCTTTCCAGTCATCTCCCATAACAAATGTATCTACATGATATTCTTTCACATCAGAAATCTTCTGATCCCAGTTTTCTTCTGGAATCACAAGATCCACATAACGAACTGCTTCTACCAGTTTTTTTCTTTCTTCATAACTGAAATAACATTTTTTCTGTTTTTCATTCCAGTTAAACTCATCTGTTGATACAACTACAATTAAATAATCACCTAATTCTTTTGCTCTGCGCAATAAATTGATATGCCCCGCATGCAGTAAATCAAATGTTCCATATGTGATCACTTTTCTCATATCACACCTCCGTGTCTTCTATCTTACTTTGTTTTCTCTTCGTATACTTTACTTACTTCTTCAATCGATCCATGAGAAATGATCTTTCCTTTTTCAAGTAAGATTGCCTTATTACATAATCTCTTTACCTGATCTAAAGAATGAGATACAAATAATACTGTAACTCCCTTGTCAAACATACTCATGATCTTTGCTTCACTTTTCTTTCGGAATTTCGCATCTCCGACAGATAATACTTCATCCAGGATCAAGATATCTGGTTCCACTAATGTTGCAACAGAGAATCCAAGTCTTGATTTCATACCTGAAGAATAGTTCTTAACCGGGACATCTATAAATTTGCCCAGTTCTGAGAACTCTATGATCTCATCTAACTTCTCATCTAAGAACTTCTTTGAGAATCCAAGAACTGCTCCATAAAGATAAATATTCTCACGTCCTGTATACTGTTGGTCAAATCCAGCACCTAATTCAAGCAATGGAGCGATCTTCCCCTTGGCTGTCACAGTTCCTTCTGTTGCTTTTAATACACCTGCAATAACCTTTAGCAGCGTACTCTTTCCTGCTCCATTCAATCCAAGGATTCCAAGTCGATCTCCCTTGTTAAGGGTAAAATTAATATCTTTTAATGCCCAGAATTCATTATATGAAATCTGATGCTTCAATAACTTGATCACATAATCTTTCAGATCGTCAACCTTTTCCTGACTTAAGTTAAACTTCATTCCAACATGTTCAACTTTCAATACTTCTTTCTTTGCCATGATACCCTCCTAAATATGCAGAATGAATTCATCTTGCTTCTTATAGAAGAAAATCAATCCTACAATAACACTTACGATTGCAAACACGATGGATGCAGCTAAAAACTTCATATTCATCGGCATACCAAAAACAGCCTGTCTAAAATTATGGATCAGAAGATATAATGGATTACATTTTAAGATCCATCCAAAACCTGATTTTAATAACTTCTCTGGTTTGTAGAAAATTGCTGAAGCATACATAATGATCATTAACCCTACTGACCACAAATACTCTAAATCTCTAAAGAATACCGCCATCGTAGATAGGATCATTCCAACTCCAAAAGCCGTGATCAGTAATAAGATCAATGGGATGATCGCCTGTGCCAGATAAATGGTTGGATATACCTTCAAAACAATAGATACTACTACCAACACGATCAGAGAGATAGCAAAAATAATATAATTAAACAATACACTGGATAATGGATAAATATATTTTGGCACATATACTTTCTTGATCATTCCTGCATTCGTCCTGATCGCTTTCATCGCACCATTTGTCGCAGATGAAAAGAAACTATACATCAAACGTCCACATAAGATATACACTGGAAAATGTGGATCCTTGTTTCCAAACAATGTACCAAATACTACACTTAGTACGATCATTGTCATTAACGGTTCTAACAGTGTCCATAAAATACCTAAATATGATCTTCTGTATTTTAACTTAACACCTTTCTTTACAAGTTCCCATAAAAGGAATCTGTACTTTTTAAAATTTTCAATATAAGATTTCACTGTACTTCTCCATTTTGATATTTTTAATTTACACCTTGCTATTATACTATTACTTAACAGATTATTCAACTATCTAAAATCTTCCGATCAAAAATTTAGCTTTTGTATTAACAAATGTTATTATTGAGTATTCAATGATCATCACAAGAATCATTGCCCCAAGGCAGTCGATATAATATCTCCATGCCATGATCCCTGGCATTCCTGATATAATCTTCCATCCTGCAGTTGCAGTAGAAATAATATAAAACGGTCTTTGTGTACACATTAGTATCAAAGAATTCTTTCCAAAATAATTCAGTATCGTAAATGGAACATAGTCTTCAAGAAATTCAAAGACAAATAGTGCTCCAAAAGATCCAATGATTCCTGTAACAAAAAATAGTGGTGGGTGAATACCTAAAGACATATTATTTAGATCCACACCATTATTTTGCTGTGATAAAAAGATATTTCCAATTGTAAATACCAGTCCGATCATAAATCGGATTTCTCTGGATGTTACCTTACTGAATAACATACATCCAATATGTCCTATCTCCAAGAACCATAATGCGATCAATGCTTTACTGATCGGTAAGATTAAAAATGATATTCTTTCAAATGTTAATGGATCCACTGAAACGATCAAGTGTCTGATAAAATAAGACTCCCAAATTCCAAAAACAGGTATCACGATCAATATCACTATCCTCATCCATTTCGGAAGATATTTGATAAGGCAGAAGAACAGGATCTCCGCAATAAATAATACAGGCAAAAACCATAATGCAAATGTTCCTCTTAATGTGATCGTTGCCAAAATATAAGATTTGATCGCCGGAATATCAATTCTGTGTTTCATAATCATAGTTGCAAATCGAAATCCAATCGACAAAATACTAAATAAGACATATGGCAGCATCAATGACTTCAATAACTTTACTGCATACCCCTTTAATGTCTGTGTCCGATAAGAATCTGCATACCGGATCAGATATCCGGCGGCAACAAAGAAAATTGCCATCTTGAATGATGCCGCCCATGTATCAATCGGGTTATCAAGCTTGGTAATATGTCCCCATGTTACCATCAAGATTCCTAAACCTTTACACAGATCTATATATTTTATTCTCCTCTTTCTGTCCATTTTAATATCCTTTGCTTATGATATATTCATACGT
Organism: Clostridiales bacterium; assembly: GCA_019423795.1. Classification (GTDB taxonomy): domain Bacteria; phylum Bacillota; class Clostridia; order Lachnospirales; family Lachnospiraceae; genus Anaerostipes. The sequence goes on along the minus strand of JAHZAT010000073.1, from coordinate 27,928 downwards.
ACGTTTACTGTTATCGTTATCACGATATTCAAAATAATAATCTTTTAATTTTGTATATTCTTCTTTTTCTTTGAATCCATTGTGAATATACTCTTCAATTCCATCGATCAATTTCTCATATTCTGTATAACGTTCTCCAAATAGTTCATGCTCCATATCCAGATAACTTCCATGTGCCTGCATATACATATCATAATCAAACTGGTAGAATAATACTGGTTTATCAAGATAACATACATCCCAACATACACTAGAATAATCTGTGATCAGCATAGAACATTTCTTCATGATCTCATTTAATGGCTCTGTTCCAAATGGGATCAACTCAATGTTATCTCCACTGACATTAAACTCACTTAAATAATCTTTAAACTTTGGATGAATGTAAAAGATCAGTTTTACATCATTTTCTTTTAAGATTCCTGCAAGTTTCTGACTCTGCAACAGTTTCATATAGTTTTTATAATAATCACTTGCCTTAAACTCTTCTGCACTCTTTTCTTCCAGCCATGATCTCCATGTCGGCATTGCGAGAATGATCTTTTCCTCTGGTTTTGAAGTATCTTCCAGAACATCCCATCTCGTAAATCCAAGAATCGGTGCATCTCCATCTTCATATCCAAAATTCTCTACAATGATCTTATGCTCAAATCTTGATGTCGTTGTAAAATGTGTCATAGGACTTGAACCTTTCATTCCAAAGATCGGATGTACACGTTTTAACGCTGTCACCCCATGCTGTAAAAACAAGATATTATGTTTTGAAATACGATTTGAGATCACATTTGGTTTTGCTCTCCATGTATATAAATGTTTCTTTGAATCAGAAGCTATATATAAATTAGCAACAAGTGAATATAAAATATGTCGAAAACTCATAAATGGAATCACATGTTTTCCATATTGCTTCATCTTATCATAATCAGCGGAATCTGTATCAAGGATATAATAAATATGCTGATTCTTCTCTTTTGGAAGCTGCTCCATGCAATATTTGAAGAAATAATACCCATTATCCTGTGCCATAGAGCAGAATTTCTCAAATACTAACCATACTCGTTTCTTTTTCCAATACGGTAATAACAAGGTATAAACACCAAAAGCTGCTAATTCCTTGATCTTTACATCAAATCCATCATATTTTGATCTTGTACGATAAGTAAATGCCATTTTGCATGTGATCGTCGAATAAGGGAAAATAATGTGTTCTTGGTCAACATCACATTGATAATTCATCAGTAATAATTTTAATCTCTGCCATCTGCTCCAATATGCACTTACTCTTACTTCTTCTCCATTCTTCTCTGTTACAGCAAATACATCCCAAAACAGTTCTTCCAGTGATAATGTCGACATATCGATGTTGGCATCAATGATATAATGATCCCCTGACCTCGTTACTTTATATTCAAATGGATAATCGATCGTCTCCACTTTACTTCGATATGATAATATGACATTTTTAATTCCAGCTTCTTTGTTTTTATATTTCATTTTTACATGAACTTTTGAACCCTTAATTTTGAATTTCAATACTTGTCCACGCATATTACGAACAGATAACTGTGCCTGATCTCCCATAAATACAGAAAATCTTCCATCTACTTCATTCATATAAGGAATCACACTTGTATCCGCAGGCTCGAATGTATTCTGATAGGTGATATCATGTTTCTTGATTCCTGTCATATATACAGAAGATTTATCTAATTCATCCATCGCTTCTTTTCGTTTTGCATATTCTTTACGATCTACAAAGAAATATGGCAGTTTGTTACCATTTTCATCTTCTAATTCGATCATCAACTGATATCTTCCGTTCATATCTGCAATTTCAAGCGAAAGAAATTCATCAAAATATTCCTTGATACAATGATCTTTCCATTCTTTTTCTGTCAGATTCCTTGTATAAATAATCTGATTTTTTTTATTTACAAATAACAGCTTCTTTGGCTGACCTTTCTTGCCTTCCTCAAACTTAATCTCCAAATGATCTTCCATTACTCGCATGGATGCATTGATCATCTTTTTCTTATTGAAAGAAAATGTCTCTCCTGTTTCTCCATGGTAATATTCTGTCTCAAACTTTTGATATACTGGAAGATCTGCAAAGCATCTCTTGATCTCCCTCTTATGAAGTTCTTTTCTGACCTTGGCACTCTTTCTCTTTAACACTTCTTCTGCATAGGTTCTTGGAAGTGTTCGTGTAATAAAAATATAATCAAAATCATCAAGATAATTATCATGTAAATGACTGCTTAATTCTGGATTAAAGAAACGTTTTTCAAAGATCACTACATCTTGATCTTTCTTAGCGATCTGTGCGATCGTATCGATCGTCTGTGCTGTTTTTACATTTGGATAGTGTAAAACTCTTCGTTTCTTTTCTTTGTTAAAACTGTAATCGATCGTTGGCATATCGCACATATTTCCATGAAATACAAGTTCTGCCATATTCTTTGCAGCATCAATAGAATCATACTGAATATATTTTTCTGTATATTCCTTATCATTTTCATAAGAATCTTCTCGGAATGTCTCGTTGACCAGACAATCTCTTAATGCTTCCTTGTCATAGATCTTTCTAAATGGCAATTCTTTGATATCAAAATACATTCCTCTATCATGCATATATTCTTCATAGTCATACATATACAAAATAATTGGTTTTCTTGTAATCGAGTAATCAAAAAATACACTTGAGTAATCCGTGATCAGTGCATCAACACTATTTAAAAATTCATACTTGTCAACACCACTTGGAAATGGATAAATATGTTCATAATTATCCAGCTTTACAAACTTCTGCACAATTGGATGAAAGTTTACATATAACTTCTGATCATCCTTTAAATTCTCATCTAGATAATGTAACAGCTGATTGATCTCTCTGCTATATTCAGACGTGTTCACATCATGATTGCTCTGTCCACGCCATGTCGGCATATATGCCATCGTTGTATAATCTTCATTTCCAAGCTTCTTTGTTACCTGATCAGCTTTCTCATGATCCATAAAAATACTATTTCTTGGATATCCATTCATCACAACAGTTCCTGTATACAAAGCTTCCAGATTATAATCTTCCATGATCACTTTTCTTGTAAATTCATTTGGGAACATGATGTAGTTGGCATGTAAGAAGTTATGTTGCACATTATACATGGATTCAATTCCAAAACGCATTCGTTTTCCTAATGTCTTTAACGGTGTTCCATGCCATGTCTGTAGGTACACCTGTTCATCTCTTCGAATGAAATACGCCGGAAAAGAACTGTTATTGATCAGATACTTAGATGTTGCAAGCACTTTCACATATTTAAAATCTGCAATATCTACAAGTTCTACTTTCAATCCGATAGAATCAATAAATTTCTGATCACGTTTCTTATCATTCGTCGCAAAATAGATCTTGAAATCTTTTGATTCCGGCATTTTCAAAAACTCCTGCAAGATCGCCAAGGATGAATCTGACACATCCTTGCCGTGAAATGACTCAAAGAGTGCTTGTTTTTCATTGATCTTGCCATGTTTATAATACCAGGCATAGATAAATTTCATCTTTGGAGTTTTTGGAAATAATCTTTTTACAAATCGAATAATTTTTCTTATTTTATCCATGTTTCCTTCTTAAACCTTTCAATGACCTTCTTAAAGATTGTTCTGCCTTATGGCATTGTTTGTTTTTATTTTCCCTGCATCATATTAAATACTTTTTCAGATGAATTTTCACATTCATATGGAATGTATGTTTCATGGAATGCATCGACTCTCTGTTTTGAATTTTCAATCGTTTCATCCAGATGCTCAATCGCATCTAACACCTCATCAGACGTATATAGTAATGGTCCTGGTGCTTCTTTTTCGATATCAATATTAAATCCACGAAGCTTATCTCTATATTCATCCAGATCATATGTAAAGAATAACATTGGTCTGTCGAGAACTGCATAATCAAACATTACAGAAGAATAATCTGTGATCAGGATGTCTGTAATGATATATAGATCTTCAATAGATTCATAATCCGTAAGATCATACACAAATCCATCTGCTGGAACTCCTTTCCAACCTTTTGCTGAAAAGTGATGCAGTCTTAAGATCAATACATATTCATCTGAAAATTTTTCCTTCATCTTCTCAAGATCTAGCATTAATTCAAACTTATCACGCACTCTCCATGTTGGTGCATACATGATGACTTTCTTATCTTTTGGAAGTCCTAATTTTTCTTTTAATCTGCCCATTTCTTCTTCGTTATTAGAAGAATACAAAATATCTGTTCTTGGATATCCAGTATCCATGATCGTGTTTTCAAATTTAAATGCAGATGGTGCAAGATCCGCAACAAACTTACTTTGCACGATCAGATAATCCCAACGTTTACACTTTCTAATGTACTTCTTTTCTGATTTCTTTGTAGGGAAATCGCCTGGTACATCCAATCCAATTGTCTTTAATGGTGTTCCATGCATCGTCTGTACTTCAATCTGCCCTTTTCTCTTCTCATAAGAATCAGCAAAATTTACATTATTCACAAAGTATTTTGCTCTTGCCATATAATATAAATACTTCCAAGATAGTCTTCTGACTCTAACACCATTTCCCGTGATCGGAATGCATTCATCTTTTAATGACCAGATACACGTATAATCTGGATGATTCTTATCAATATATTCATATAAATATCTAGGGTTACAGCTAAATTTACTTCCCCACATAGATTCAAATACGATCCATTTTTTCTTTAATGGAAGAAGTCTTAATAACGGATATAAGAATCTGTTGACAAAAGCTCTTTTCTTCGCACTTCTTGTCAGGAATTCCTTGACCCTCAGCGTAGTAAAATACAGAAAATCATCTTCTGGATCAATAATAAATCGATATCTTCTTTCTTTCGTGTAGTATTTTTTATCAAAAACTTTATGTTCCCCACCAAGTGCACATACCTTCTGCTGTTCATTATTTTCATATAAAATAAACACCTGACGACGTCTTGCATAAAGATTCTTGATGATTTTTTCGTCCTTTAAACTTAAAGAAATGACTACTTTCTCCTCTTCTCCATGTTGATTCACGGATCCTGTTCCAAGAATAATCTTTTCTTCTTCTAATGGATCTTCTACATACAATGTTGCTCTCTGCCAGTTACCGATATTTTTGTTGATGATCTCAAATGAAAACTGTTCCTCATTCTGTTTTACATCTCGTATCACAGGTACTGCCTTTCGATTTAACAAGTAACATCTATGATCTCCTGATGTTTCTTCTACTAACTGATTCTTCTGGTTTTCTACAAAGATTCTCTTTTTCTTTTCTTTGTATACAGGAATAAATAAATTACCTTTTTTAACTGCAATATATCGTTTATTTTCTGGAATATCTAAAATATCCACAGAAACATCTTCCTGTGTTATAGCTGCTTTTAAAATTTCCGCATTATGTGCATCTTTCGCTTCATATAATGCATCAACTTTCTCAGAAAGTTTTAATCTTAACTGATCACCGTCCAATTTCATATCATTTAATTCGATGTTCTTTTGTGAAATTTTCACTTTAAAATCGTATCTGTAAGACTTGCTAAGTTCAATCAGCATATGATCTTTAAAATATGTTTTCTTGTCCAATTTATTGCCAAGAGATTTTAAGATTCCTCTTAAAATAGTCTCTTTCTTCCAGCTGTCTCTCTCATAAGTTAATAATATATGGTATTCTCCATCAAGCTTTAATTCTCTGATTTTGGCTGCATCAAGTATGATCCGGTATCCACAACCTTTATAATTTGCTAAATGAATCTGTTTTGTCTCGTTATCAATTTTTAAGCCAAATTTCTTCTGTGCATATTGTGATTTAATACTTTGTATTTCCAGAGGAATCTTCTCTCCTGTACTTAAGCATACCAGATGTGCTGATAACTTTTGTACATTTACATTTGGTACAGATAATCCTCGTAAGAATACATATCCTTCGATCACACATTGCTCTTTCTGCCATGTAACATCATAAATCAATTGAGTAAGTCTCCACTGATCTAATGCCTCCGTCATATCTGCCTTATCACCAGTTACGATCGCTTTCGGGAATTTTCCAATATATTTGTTGCCCTTTTTCACGATCTTTAAATTCTTATAATTATCAACTTCATATTGACGCAGTTTTACTAATCGTTTTTCATCCAGATTCATCAAAGCCACATATTTTTCACGATATAAAACTGGCAACTTATCGATCGTTTCTAAAGGAATTGTTTCTTCTATATAATCTTTAATGATCTTCATCATCTCAAGTGTTCTGTTATCTGAAAGATAAATACAGTTGTTCACATAGATCATCAGATCAATATATAACCATTTATAATATTTTGCATCCCATAATTCTTGTTCTTTGACATTCTCCTCAAAGAATTTATCTACCATACGTAAAACGGTAATACGATCTCTCATATTCGTAAAGTCATCTGCTCTCTGCGTAATAGACTTATTAGCTCCATCACGAATTCTCCAACGATAACAGACATCCTGCACCATTGTCACATTATTAGCAAGATAATGCATAGGAATCGTTACTGGAATATCTTCATAGAGAATTCTCTCTGGAAATTCAAAATGATTACGATCCCAAAACTCTTTCAAAATTAATTTATTCCATGAGGTTGTATCATAAATCAGATCCGTATTGTCTGTAATATGTGTTTTATCAATATATTTTCTAAATGCAATTTCATGCAGATTCGATACATGGTCTTTCTTTGAGTTAAATCTCGCAACACTTCCAACTACCATCTCGCTATGATTTTTCTCTGCTGCAAGATACATTTTCTCGTATGCATCATCTGGAACAATATCATCTGAATCAAGAAAAATAATGTATTTTCCTTTTGCATACTTCACTCCTGTATTTCTCGCATTTCCAAGTCCACCATTTACCTGTCTTACATACTCAAAATGATCATATCGACTAGCAAATTTCTTGGCAATGTCTGTACTTCCATCTAAAGAACCATCATCAACCATGATGACCTGCAGATCCTCTAATGTCTGATCTACAACTGATTGCAGACATTCTTCCAAATATTCTTCTACGTTATAAATTGGTATGATAACACTTACTTTTATCTCTCTCATCACTTACTCCTATCTCTCTGGGAATTTCAATTCAATATCTCCTGGGATATTATAATACATCTTATAACGCCATACCCATGCTGGATTATATACATCTAAACCATAACAGTATGTATCTCCAAGCGGTATTTCCTTTAATTCAATCTTCTTCTCTCCTTGTTTTATCTGTGTTTGTATATATTGAAGTCTGTCATTCACTTGTCCATGAACAAAATAATATACACCAATATTTCCGATCATCACAAAGAAAATACACATCATGATCCCTGTGTTTAAATATCCTTTGCTTATCTTTAAAAATCCACTTCGTATACTATACGATAACAATACTCCAAGATATAAAACGAAAAAGATATATGTTACATAAAAACAACGAATTGCAATCGGACTTGCAACGATCAATGGTCCCATTAAAATCAGTTGTGACCATAAAATGATCTGAACGATCACCTTATCCTTAAAATCTGTAATAAACCATGCACTAAAAGCTGCCAATGCTAAACAATACGTCGTTACTATTACAGCCTGCGCTGCATTGCCCCATGCCAAATAATCTTTCCATGTACCAAGATTCATAAAATTAAATATATAAAATGCTAAAAAACCACTGAACAGAACCAAGAATAATCCTTGTCCTTTCTTCTTTCTCTTTTGGAGTAATATCAAAATCAATCCACATGTCACTATATTTAATAAATGATTCGGCATGATCCAATAATTAATGATCGTGTCTGCGTATACCTTTAATGCAGAGGCAAACCATTCAAAGCTTAATTCAAACGCTGCGATCTCTTTTCCTGTTCCTTGTGATGTATGTGCCGCAGCCATACGATATGCGCTATTCGAGAACATCCAAAATGCACCAATACCAACCATGATCAAATGAAAGAACATTCCCTTATGCAGCTTCTTATATTGTACACCATAAATAATTAAAAAAGCGATACTTAGTACAATTAGATATACAGTTGAATTTTCAAGAACCAAGCTTCCAAGAAATGCATTGATCATTGAAATCCCTGTTTTCAACTTCGACACTTTCTTTTCTTTGAAAATAGATATATGATATAGCAAAAATCCAAGAATCATCGTTGCACTAACACAGAAATTTGAAAATCCTGATACCCATCCATACGTCTGACTCATTAAGCTTGTTGGAATATTAACTACAAAAAAAACACAAATTAAAAATGATAATATCTTATATTCTGTCAATTGATATATCAAGTATAACATTGCGGTCATTATCCCAGAAATAGCCATACTTCTCAATACGATCGGCAATCTTGTTAAAACAATGACCAAAATATCTCCAAAGTAACGTCCATTATATCCTTCAAACCACGTTTTTAATCTCATGATCCCTACTTCACTTCCCCATCGCCAATCATCCAGTGCTTCCGGCACCCATAACTGCCAAATGGAAAATAATACAAAAAATATGATCAATATCCAAAATATTGATGATTTCTTTTCTTTTTTCAATGTACTGTTACTCCTTCTTTTATTACTAATCTTTTGACCCAATCTATAAACTTCTCATATCGAATTAATTTCTTAAACCATTCTAATACAATCGATGTCACCAATGAAATTGCCATAAGTACTATATAATCTAACCATGCATAATAAAATGAATATGTAAATTCATGGAAAAATACGTCTCTGTAAAATGAATGAATCAAGAAAATATTCATAGAATGTTTTCCAAGGAAGCCTAATCCTTTTACGATCCATTTTCCATTTAATATATAAATATATGAAATTACGATCACATACATTGCTGCAAAGCCATCCCAAAAATCTAGATATTTCCATCCAATCCATGCATTTTGTCGGCATTTTATGATAACTGCCAAACCTATCAATGATACTATCAGAGACAACAGTTTTCCTGCCACATTCTGTTCCATAAATTTTTCTTTTATTCTCGCAAGCAAGTCATGTTGTGCAAAATACATTCCCAGTGTGTATGCTAATAGATATCGGAACAAATCTGTTGATTGTCCAAATCCACAAGCTCTTGGAACGATAATAGATGCAACAACCACGACCCATTGATATTTTTCCATAATTGAGTGTACAAATGGAAAAATCATGATCAAAACGATTGCAAGACTCATATACCACCATGTCAGACAAAATAACGGTGTTCCAAGTAATTTTGCTAATCCTAATGCATCAATGATCATATAGACCACACTACGAAAATCATGTCCATAAACTTCTATAAAACGTCCAGTTGGAATCGCAAGAATCTCTGTCACAACAAAAATGATCAAAAATCCTGTCATTAATGTGACCATTCGTTTCTTTATATAATTACTCATCGTTGTTTTCTTTTTCTGACTCTCATAAGAAACCCACATTCCGTATCCAGTCATAAAGACAAACATGGCTACGCATATCTTTGAAAAACTAGCAAGATATTGTATCGTATGAGAAGAAAATGGTGCAAACGAAATTGGGTAATACCCCCATCCCTTCGTCGTCGCAAGCTTCTCATACGGAACCGTAGCCCAACGCTGTGCATTCAAAAAGCAATGATGAAACAACAGGATAATGATCGCAATCCCTTTCATCTGCATTGTATGTTCCTTTGTAAACTTCATTCAATCTTACTCCTCTTAATTTTACTGACCTGTATTATATCACAATGTAATACTTTTGTAAAAACTTTTACTTTATATACACCGCAAAAGCTTGTATTTTTTTGCCAACCGGTCTATAATTATCCTGTTTGAGCTAATTTACAAATAAACAAAAAGGGGATGTGATCAATGAAAGTTCAACGCAAATATTTACAACTGGCATGCCTGAATCTGTTTCTTGTCATGTCTGTTATCTTATGTCCTCACCAGACATATGCCAAAGGTAAAAAATTTAAAATCTATTTTACCAATGCAGAAAAATCTATCAAGTTACCTTTAAAATCCAGCCAGACACTATCTGTTCGATACTCTAAGAAGAAAAAAGCTTCCTACAAAATCAAATGGGAATCTTCTAATCCTAGAGTTGTAAAAGTATCAAAAAAAGGTATCCTGACACCAAAGAAAACCGGTAAGTCAGTGATCCGTCATGTGGTCAGAACAAAATCTGGTAAGGTCATTGCAAAAAAATCTATTAAAGTAAAAGTAACACCTGAAATTGCCATCAAAGCAATTTCCTGTGAAGAAGATGCTGCTTCTGAAACACTGATCAAATATCCGAACAAATATCGTTGGAATGTTTCTCTCAAGCCTGCGAATGCATCTCTTGCTTCCGTTACTTTTCGAAGCAGCAATAAATCCATTGCCACGATCAGTAAATCTGGTGTTATCACACCTTTAAAAGAAGGCAACATAACAATGACTGCAAAATATAAAAAAGTTATCTTGAAACGACGTTTTCATGTAACGATTCCATTAAAGAAATTAACAACAAGGCATCAAAAGATTAGTATGCCTTACGGAACTTTCAGGACTTTATCTGTGAATTTCAAACCATGGAATGCATCTGACAAAAAACTTACATGGAGCACAAACAATGATACCGTTGCCGTTGTCGATGAGAATGGTCATGTAACTACCCGTGGAGTTGGTGTTGCTGTGATCACCGCAACTTCTATAAAAAATCCAAGCAGAAAGTGCAATATCACGATCACTGTCACTGCTGAAAATGGTTTATTATCTACTGAAGCTTTGGATTATTTTGACTTAAAAGATGGAGACCGTCTGATGATCATTGCCCATCCAGATGATGACCTCTTATGGGGTGGTGGAAATATGATTCAGGAAATTAAAGAATTAAAAGAAACTGGAAATAACTATTTTGTTGTTTGCCTAACCAATGGCTCTTATGATAGTCGAGCTAGGGATTTTGACTCTGCGATGAATGATATCGGGGCAAAACATGTGATTCTCCGCTATCCTGACCTCTATCGCAGACATCAGGTTGCATGGGATCCTTATACTAACTATATCACACAGGATATCCGGCGTGTCATGAATTATCGTAACTGGAGCAAGATCGTAACACACAATCCTGATGGCGAATACGGACATCAGCATCATAAAAAAACAGATGAATTAGTCACTGCTGTAAGTCATGAAAATGCTGAGCATTACGATAAATTATATTACTTTGAAAAATTCTACACACAGGATGCTATTCCAGAAGGTCTTGCAAAACTCCCTTCTGATGTCGCTCAGAAGAAGCATACTCTGATCTTTAAAAACTATTTTGACCGTGGTGCGATTCGAATGTATGAATATTTTAATGATTATGAAAATTGGGTAAAAGCTACGGATTGGCAATAATACAATATGGTATAAAAAATGCAGATGTATTTCAAATTATACATCTGCATTTTTCTTTCTAAATTTTTATTGATATACACGAAATACCAGATCTGCTTTCCCAATCTTCTTGTTACTCCTATACATACATCCATTTGGGTATGCATCATAATTTCCAGTCCAGTATACCGGAAGTTTGTATTTTTGATCTTTTTTCTGATTTACAATCTCTATTGCATATGTCCCAGAATTCTTAACTTTGTTTAACTTCCACTCATATTGATTTTGCGCATAAGATAATTGATCTTGTCGTGCGCTTTCCATTACTTTTCCTGTTTCATCAAGCAGACGCACAGTAAAATCATTCTCATTATTTAATAAATTGAATGTAATATTCTGAAACCTGATTTTTGTAAGAAAACTTTGTTTTATTGCTTCATTCTTCTTCAATGACAGATTCAACGTCTGACTTTGTGCAAACTGACTAGCTGCATAAGATTGATCTAACGCCTCTGGATTTTGTTTTAAATAATTATGCATTGGCTGCAAACATACAATCAATCCGATTCCGACCAAACATAACATAACATTCCCCATTGAAATCTTTTGTTTTTGTTCTTTCTTTTCTTCTTCACAAAGATTTTCAATTCCTGTTACCATCATAAACATCATTACACCCATAAAGCATATGCTATACTTTGGATTTGCTTCCCAGAATACATGGAAGATCATTCCTCCAAGTAATGTAAGCATCACAACATAATTCCATGGGTTTCTTTTTCTGAGCATTCCAATCGCTGCCACTAATGCAAAGCACCAGACCGCCATCCGCATCAGATAGCTGTACATTAAGATCCATCCATTGTGCTTTCCATTTAAGAACTCGTTTGCTGTTCCATAATCTGTTGAAACATAAGACATTTTTGTAAAATCATCATCTCCTGTCAGCCAGACTTCTCTTAACTTCACTCCAGATAACTGTAAAGTTCCCTTTATCTCAAGCTCTTTATAATTATGAATTGTTTTTTCAATTGTCTTTTCTTTTTTTTGTTTTTGCGTTGAAAGTTGTGAAGTAAACCACACATCACCACTATCATATCGCCCAACTCCATGAGAGGACATCATTAACCAATGTGTTGCTGGAAATTCTTGTGTGTTTTGTTTCGGTATCATATTCTGAAATTTGTACTGATATCCAAAAACAGAAACTGCAATTCCTGCTGCCATTCCAAGAATCAGACACATATGTCTTACTTTAAACTTATACTGCTTCCAAAAGATAAACAACGTGATCCCCACTGCAATACAGAGAATCAAATTGGTGATCCTGATCTTAATTCCTATATAAATTACAATTCCTAAAAAAGCACTGTACAAAATGCCCTTCCAATTGTCTTTTTCTTTATGTATTAGCACAAACAACAACAGCAACACCATGATCATACCAAATGATATCGTGTGTGTATAATAATAAGCAATCCAGAAATACGTCCACGGATTCAGTAAAAACAACAACATCCATATGTTAGCCAGTTTTATATTTTTAACTATGCGTATTGCAATATATCCACATAAAATTCCAATATCAATTACTAATAAATTCAAAAAATTTCCCGCAAGAACCAGACTTCCGACAGAAATACCGCAAGACACCAACAATTTATAATAGCAATATAAGATTAGTAAATATCCATAATTATTCGGATAATGTGCAAAATACCCACCAAAACGCTGTAACGAAATCATAGGATTTTGAATCATTCGGATTGCTTCATCATGCAAATATAACAAATCATTCACTGGCTGTATCTTAAATACATAGATTGTCATCAGTTGCAATGCAAAAATCATCACAAAGATGATAAAAAATAACGATTTTTTTGCAAAAACAGCTTCTAATTTCTTTCTGTATCTTACGATAAAACAAGCTATGATAAAAAATAACAACGTCCCCAGCCACCTAACTGGCTGAGAAACGTCATTCATCTTTTCTTGTGTATATTGAAATGGAAAACTTACGATCAAATATGCTACGATCAAAATAAACAATCTAATCGAATATTTGTATATAAAATCTTTTATCTTCATCTCCATTCTCCTAGTCATTTAATACCTGTTCAATAATAAATTTAGGTCTGGCCTTTGTCTCCAAATATATTTTTCCAATATATTGTCCAACCATCCCAATCGCGATCAGCTGTAAACCACCTAAAAACCATATCGACATAACAAGGCTAGTCCAACCACTTACCGTGTTGTTTGTAAAATGCCGTACTAGACAATAAATGATTGCCAAAACACTAATTATACAGATTAAAATTCCAACATTAAAAATCATTTTGATTGGTTTTACACTCAACGATGTAATTCCTTCAAATGCAAAAGAAAGCATTTTCTTCAATGGGTATTTGCTTTCTCCTGCAAATCTCTCAGCTCTCTCATACGTGACAATATCACTCTGATAACCAACCATCGGCACCATCCCTCTAAGAAAGATATTAACTTCGTCAAATTCTAATAATCCTTTTAATGCCCGCTTACTCATCAGTCTGTAATCTGCGTGATTGTAAACAAGCTCTCCGCCCATTTTATTGATCAGTTTATAAAATGCTTCTGCCGTAAAACGCTTAAAAAATGTATCTGTATCTCTGGCACTTCGAACACCATATACAATATCACAGCCTTCATAATATTTTTCGATCATCTGATCTACAGCATTGATATCATCCTGAAGATCCGCATCCATTGATATTACAATATCTGCTTTCTCTGATGCCATTGTCAAACCAGCCAGCAATGCATTTTGATGCCCACGATTTCTGGATAATTTCACTCCTGAAAATATAGAATCCATTTTATGAAATTCATCGATCATATTCCACGTATGATCTCTTGATCCATCATCCACAAAAACAATTCTGCTTTCTTTCGCTATTTTACCATCATGGATCAGCATTTCACATTTTTCCTTTAATCGTTTGGATGTTTCAGCTAATACTTGTTCCTCATTATAGCAAGGCACTACAATATATAATATATTCTTCTCTTTTCTTGATCTTTCTTGCATATTTAATTATCTTTCTCATTATCTATTTTGTTTGTGATCAACTGTAATTTAAATTCGAAATCTTGCCTATTTTTTTGTACAATCGTACTTAAAATCAATCCAGAAAAGAATGCCTGCAACGCTGCAAGTGCTATAAATCCACTTACGATCAAAGTTGGGAAATTCGGTACCAGACCTGTATGAAGATATGTCATAAATACGGGTATAAATAATCCTGCCGCAATGATCATAAGCAAGAATGCCATACTTCCAAAAAACTGAAATGGTCTATAACCTTTAAACAGTTTTATGATCGTAAATAATACCTTCATACCATCTGTATAAGTATTTAATTTGGATTCACTTCCATCTGGTCTATCTCGATATTCAATGATCACATTATCAACCAACATATTTTTATCTACTGCATGAATGCTCATTTCAGTTTCGATTTCAAATCCCCTGGATAACACTGGAAATGTTTTAACAAACTGATAGCTAAAAGCTCTATATCCAGTCATAATATCCCGGATATTACTTTTAAAAAGATGATTAATTGCAGCTCTCACCATGCTATTTCCAAGATTATGAAAAGGTCTTTTATTTTCCTCAAAATAAGTAGATGATAATCTGTCCCCTACAACCATATCCACCTTGTATTCTAAAACTTTTTCTGCCATTTCTCGTCCAAATTGAGCAGGATATGTATCATCTCCATCAATCATGATATAACATTGCGCATCAATTTCTCGAAACATCCTTCGGATCACATTTCCTTTTCCCTGTTGATACTCATTTCTTACAATAGCTCCTGCTTCTTTTGCAATCTCTACTGTACGATCTGTGGAATTATTGTTATATACATAGATTGTTGCCTCTGGAAGTTCTTTCTTCCAATCCTCCACTACTTTTTTAATTGTCTTTTCTTCATTGTAACACGGAATCAATACTGCAATTTTTTCCATTACGCATTCTCCTTTGTTAAAATTCATTATATTCTTTATATATTATTTCATTTACAAATGCAACATATAAAATCGTACTCGCTGTAATCGGAAGCATATATCGCATATCGCCATTTACAGGTGATGCCAGACATATAAGGAATGATGTCACTACTGGCAAAAATGCAATCCAATATCTGATCGTCTTTTTAAAAGAACATACCATGCCAAGCAATCCAATCAAAATCCATAAATACATCATCGGTTTTGTAAATAATGTGAATGGAGTTTTCTGATATATTGTATCTAAAACCCCATGATATATATCTCTGATATATTTTGTTTTTCCTGAATAATATATTTTATATTCTTTTTGGTATGCATCCATACTTTCTGGCTGTACATAATATCCATATGGATATCTTATTTCTGTCATATAACCCCAATATCCATATGTCCCATTTAACGTTGCCTGAATATAAGCCGTCGGATGCTTCTTAAGCATTTCAAACCATATGTTAAAATAATCTTTTAAATATTCGTCTTTCTGTTTGTAAGTATTCTTTACTGGGTCAGAAAGATCTGGATCATAATTCTTTCCGATCGTATCGTAATCTAATACTTTTCGAATCACTTTTTCCTCTTCCGTCGAAACATCATTTCCATAATATTTTACATATCTCGCTGTCTGTTGAAAAGGGATGGAGAGCATCTCCTGCTTTCCGCCAGGCTTCACACCTGCCATGGGAAGAATTGCTTTTTGGTAAACCTCCCAAAACGCCACCATTATTATAAATAAAACTATCAATTGTCTTCGATATTTTTTTACACCTACAATACAAAACGGCATCGTAAAAATTAATATATAAAACCCGTTGTGTCTGACCAAACATAATAATAAAGAGACTATTAAAAACAAAATACTCTTAACTTTTGAATCAAATATCTTCTCTGGTTCTAATACTATATCAAATATAAATAACACAAATAAAACAAATATTGGATAAAATAATGTGTCTTTTACTGCTGTCCTTGCATATGCCGACCAGATAGGAAACAATCCATAAAATGCCAATCCTGTAAAGCGAATCCAATACTTTGTATTCTTCTTATGCATCCAATAAAAACATATTGCGAAAACACCACTTGTAAATAACAATGTAAATAACAGATACACTGCGATTCCTACATTTTGACATCCAATGTTTCTTCCAAATTTGACAAACATCCCTTCAAACAATGTCGTCAATACAGGATGATGATTCGTCAGATTTCCACTGAAAAACTGCTCATACTGTCGTATAATATCATAAGTTAAACAACCCGGAAAATACAAAATATAATTTGGAAGCCATAAAACGATCAGAATGCTCCAAGGAACTGCTATAGGATGATGATCAAATATTTTTTCTCCTATCCCACTGTTTGCTTGAGTCTTTAACCTTATAAAAGACTTCCCCGCTTTTGAATATAATACATTCATGATCATATGTACGATCATTGTAAGAATCATCGTCATGATCAATGCACTGATCATATGTTTTTTATCGCATATGATCAGTGACCAGTTATCTCTCTGATCATAACTTATAGATATAACCATGCATATTGAAAATAAAAATGATATAATCCATGAAATGATTCGATTATTCTGATGCATTGACTGCCTTTCCTCGTTTCTCTTCTTTTTCTTTTCCCTTAAATAATCCCATCAACTGATAAAATGCCAGACCAAATACAAATGCCTTTAAATTGTAAGCGGCTGGAAAATATGCTTCTACTCCGCATGCGATAAATCCAATTTCTAAAAGTACCATAGCCCCAAAATATCCCTTTTTATAAAGTACCCATACAGCTATAAGCATAAAAGCACAAAAAAGTCCAAACACAATTGGCCCATATTCCAACAATGTTCTTACAATTCCTAATTCTGTTACGTATCCATCATTGGCCTGTGTATAAATTCCATATCCACAAACCTTTCCACCAATGTTACTTCCAAACAGAGGAATTCCAGCTCCAAGAAAGCAGTTCCGTGCAACTGTCAATCGTCCTGTGATCAATTGATCTAATCTCATAAATGTTGGATCTGTCAATTGAGAATAAAGTCCATAATATATAGATAAGAAAATCCCTACAAGATTTCCGATTTCTAATAAGATCAGTGAAATCTTAAACTCATAAATTTTTCTTGCATATCTTAAAATAAAATAGGCAATGATCGCTGCTGATCCACAATAAAATGCTGTTCTTGATTTTGATAGTTGATAAAACTCATAGTTGAAATAGAACATGATCGCAAATGCCCACCATTTCATTTTCTTATAATAAGCATATAAAAAACTAACAATCAAAACCATGATCATAAGATGAATCGTGTTCGCATGCCATGTGCAAAACTTATATCGTACTTCTATCATTCCTCGCCCGTAATCTTTTACTGTTGTTAATTTATCTGGTGCATTCATAAAGAACCATGTAAAACCATAGCTTAACCCAACAAATCCACATGCAAATACTGCTTTCATCACTTTCTTAAGATCTACGTCTTTCATCGCCAGAATGATCAGATAATTTGCGGGGTAATCAATTCCTCCAGAGCTTTTCCAACATAAATACATCAAAACAGCTCCTGCTGCTCCAATAATCACTTCTTTCCATTGATATTTTGTTAATATTATTTTGACCACAAAACAGATTAATCCAATATAAAATAGTCTTTGCACTGGAATTTGTCTTGTCGGATCTTTCTCTACATACCAATAGTAAGCTATATAAAAAAAGTAGTATGTAATATAGAGTATTGTTCCTAATAAAAAGAACAACTCTCCGACCCATTGTCTTTTATTTTCAATCTTCATCTCTATTGCTCCTGTTTATTTTTCAAAAAAGCCATCGTATATTCTACGACAGCTTTTGTCTAATGCTATGATAATGAAATAATTAATCTTCTGTTCTATATCCATCCGGATTCATAGACTGCCATTTCCAGGAATCTGCACACATTTCTTTGATTCCTTTTTCTGCAGCCCATCCTAATTCTTCTTTTGCTTTTGTCGCATCACAATAGCATGTTGCAATGTCTCCAGCTCTTCGTGGTTTGATCTCGTATGGAAGTGTCTTTCCACAAGCCTCTTCATATGCATGTAAGACATCTAATACACTATATCCAATTCCTGTTCCAAGGTTGTAGATACGTACTTCTGGTTTTTCTTCAAATTTCTTTAATGCTTTCACATGTCCTTTGGCAAGGTCTACAACATGGATATAATCACGGACACCTGTTCCGTCTGGTGTGTCATAATCATCACCAAAGACTCCTAATTTCTCAAGTTTACCAACTGCTACCTGTGCAATATATGGTACTAAGTTATTTGGAATTCCCTTTGGATCTTCTCCGATCAGTCCACTTTCATGTGCTCCGATAGGGTTAAAGTAACGAAGTAATACGACATTCCATTCTGGATCTGCGACATGGAAATCTGTTAAGATCTGCTCTAACATTCCCTTTGTCTGTCCATATGGGTTTGTGATCTGTCCTTTTGGGCATTCCTCTGTAATTGGAATGAAAGCTGGATCTCCATAGACTGTTGCTGAAGAACTAAAGATAATATTCTTCACTCCATGATTTCTCATCACATCACAAAGGATCAATGTTCCTGTGATATTGTTATGATAATATTCTAATGGTTTCTGTACAGATTCTCCAACTGCTTTTAATCCTGCAAAGTTGATCACAGAGTCAATATCTTCTGCATCAAAGATCTTCTCTAATGCTTCACGGTCTAAAACATCTGCCTCATAAAATTTTACTGTTTTCCCTGTGATCTGCTCTACTCTCTTTAAAGCTTCTTCACTGGAATTATATAAATTGTCTACTACGACAACTTCATATCCTGCATTTAAAAGTTCCACACATGTATGGCTGCCGATATATCCAGCACCACCTGCTACTAAAATAGCCATGATCTCTCCTCCATTATTGTATATATTATTTATTTACACTATTTTTTATCATACCACATTTCACGATATCATTAAAGTTTTTCTTGTAAAGTAATTATTGGGCACTCGTCTATCTCTGAATCTTTCGTCCTTCAATATAATAACGTTTTTCACAAGCATGTCCCATGGAAAATGTCTTTCTTGGCAGTGTTCCGTCTGTCATCACGCTTGGAAACAGCTGATCTTTCTCCATTGCTGGAAGTTCAATTCCTATCGTCTGCTCTTCTTTTGACAGTTCTTTTAAGACATCTTCTCCGTGGATATAATCAATACATCCTGAATTGTCTTTGAGATATTTATCTAAAAATGTCTGTATTTTATCAACTGCTAATTGATGTTTATGTAAATTCAGGTGAAGAACTTCTTCCTTCTTTCCGTAATAACAGCGAATTGTTTGTCCTTCTTCACTGCAGCATTCTTTTTTTAATGCATGTATTAATTCTTCGGGATCTGTTCCAGTAATGACTCTGTGAATTGGTTCAAACTGCTGGGAATCATCATGTAGATTCTCGAGTTCTACCAATGCATATCTCGCTGGATGATCTTTGATATGTTCCCATTGATGATTTTTCTTTAACTTCTCGTAACAGGCTTTTGCTGTTGCCAGAGAATGGTTTCCGTCTCCGACTGCATAGACCATTGGATCATCACTTAAATCTTTATATTTTTCTGTCATTTGTTCTTCATATGATTGTAGTTTTTCTAAAAATTGTTCTTTGACCTCTCCGTCTACCAGCCATCCTGCGATATGTCCACCTTCCTGCATCAGATCAAATTCATATAATTTCTCAAGATTTGCCTTCTGCTCTGTTACGATTTCTAATACTTCATTTTTCCAATCATCGCATAGCAAGATCACGTGTGGCAATTCAATCGGTGCCTGATAACGAATCTTCATTCTTGGTGGGATTCGCTCCATGACTGTTTTCTCTGTGGAACGGATCTTTGCTTCGTGTTCTGGCGTATAACTATATTGTTCCAGATCGATCGCACCTACGATTCCTCTTCGAATCTTTCCATTCTGCAAGGTTCTTTCCACATAAACCAAAGAATTTTCATAAGTTTTCAACAGATGATCATCTGCATAATTCTTCATTGTGGATTGAATCTTTCGGATCTTTTCATCTTCTTCCTCACTTCCAAGATATGCTTCTGGAAGCATTAGATGTAACGTTGATGGCGTATTTCCTACATACTCTTTTACTTCATCCCAGTATTCTGGCTGGGATGAAAACTGGTCACAAGCGATCACGGCCCATTTCTTCATAGAATCTACCTGTGGCATTAAAATATTTGCTGGTAAAAATGTTTCGCTCATGTTTCTTGTTCCTCTTTTCTTATATGACATAAATCTTTATAGCTCTTTTTCACACATATCTAACGCTGCTGCAATAACCGCATCCATATCGTAATATTTATATTCTCCGAGTCTTCCTCCGAAGATGATATTTTCTTCTTTCTCGGCTAATTTCTTATACTCTTCATATAATTTTCCATTCTTTTCGTCATTGACTGGATAATATGGTTCATCTCCTAATTTCCACTCAGAGCTGTATTCACGACTGATAACAGTCTTTGGAAGGTCGTTTCCTTCTTCGTCTTTTCCGAATTCAAACCATTTGTGTTCAATGATCCTTGTCCATGGTGTCTCGGCATCCGTGTAGTTCACAGCTGCATTTCCCTGGAAGTTTGGCTGGTCTAATACTTCTGTCTCAAATCTTACGGAACGATATTCTAATTCTCCCAATTTGTAATCAAAGTATGCGTCGATCGGACCTGTGTAGATTACTTTCTCTGCTAGTGCATCCAGTTCTTCTTTATGTTCAAGATAATCTGTATTTAAGCGGACCTCCACATTACCTAACATATTTGCGATCATCTTTGTATATCCGCCCACTGGGATTCCCTGATATAAGGCGTTGAAATAGTTATTATCAAATGTTAAACGTACTGGTAATCTCTTAATGATAAAAGATGGAAGCTCTGTACATGGTCTTCCCCACTGTTTTTCTGTGTATCCTTTGATCAGTTTCTCATAAATATCTGTTCCAACCAAGCTGATCGCCTGTTCTTCCAGATTCTTTGGCTCTGTGATCCCTGCTTCTTTCTTCTGCTCTTCAATCTTATCTGCAGCTTCCTGCGGTGTGATCACACCCCACATCTTATTGAATGTGTACATATTAAATGGCAGAGAATATAATTCTCCTTTATAATTTGCAACTGGTGAGTTTGTGAATCGATTAAACTCTGCAAACTTTGTAATGTAATTCCATACTTTTTTATTGTTTGTATGGAAGATATGGGCTCCATATTTATGTACATGGATCTTCTCAATATCTTCTGTGTATACATTTCCTGCAATGTTTGGTCGTTTGTCGATGACTAAGACCTTCTTTCCTTTTGCTGTTGCCTGCTGTGCAAAGACGGCTCCGTATAAACCGGAACCTACGATTAGGTAATCATATTGTTTCATTTTTGTTGTTTCCTTTCTTGTAAACTTCTTATCTATATTATCAAGGTATCTCCCAATATCCATTTTAAAAATAATATTTCTCTGGATAATTATAATCGTTGTAACGTGTGTTCACAATAATATATGGTACATCAACACCACGAAGCACTTTATTCTGCGATGCAATCCTTTGGTATTCTTCTTGTGTAATATGATTATATATCATTGGATATTGCGTTGCCGTATTCTGGTTCTTCCATGGCATACACTGCATAACTCTTGGAAGATTCTGAAATGTACAATCCTTGATATTAATCTCTGAAACACCTCCTCGCACCAAGATTGCTCTGATCTTACGATCCCTGTTATAGGAAGTATATTTTCCTTTACTGTTTTTTCCAATATTCATAAATCTCGTATTGGTCAAAGACACTTTTTGCCAGTTCATCATCTCAATCCCACCGCTGACACAGTTTTTTATCATGCAATCAGAGATTGAGATATCTGTGTGATATTTTTCTACAGAATACTGATGTGTTCCTATTGCTTTTTCGAGATTTGAAAATATACAGTTTGTAATCTGCACATTCTGATTTGGCGTACAGTCATACTGACTCCAGCCATGAGTAAACCCTCTTGTTTTCTTATCTGGAGTATCTAGATTGATTGCCTCGGATGTATGACGTTTACTTGCTTTATATCCTGTAAAGGTACAACGATTGACATTTACATTCTGTGATGCATCCATCTCGATAAAATGTCCATATTTCATATTTTTAAATGTGATTCCCTCAATCGTAACATTTCTGTTATGACACATAACAAGTGCAATACAATTCTGACCAGTTTTTCCCTGATAATCCTGATCGATCACTGCCTTTCCTGTTGAATATATCTTAACATCATGAACCCCATTATATTGTCCATGCACACCCTTTTTCTTCGCTTTCGATGGTTCCAACAATTCAAAAATACCACCACTTGGTTTCATTTTCTTTGCTTTGGTTTTCATGATTTTTTTAATCGTTACACCATCTTTGAGTTCGATCGTAACATTGGATGGAATATATATAACATTTGGTATCTTATAAGTTCCCTTTTTTATGACTAATTTTCCTCCACCCCTTTTTTCGAGCAGTTCTAAATAAGAGCGGATCGCAAAATACTGTTTTGTTGTGGAATTGTAGTATCCTTTTGCTTTTTTATACTTTCCTTTATATGGTGATGACTTTGGCGTGATCGTGTATGTCTTCTTTGCTGCAGCTTGTGCTTTTGTGTTTGATGTTAACATCATCGCTGAAAATACCGTGATGGCTGTAATTGCAAACACTAATTTTCTTTTTTTCAAATTTATTTTCTCCTTAGTTTATTTATACTCTTTTTCAAATCCGATTTTGCACTATTAATTGATTTCTGTGTTGCCGCATTGCTGTATAATATTTTCTTTGACTTCTTTAATTGCTTGTGTATATACTTCATTATGACCTAACTGGATAAAAACATAATCACCTTTTTTTACAACCACTCTACTTGACAGCTATGTTTTTTCGTTTTTCTATCATAACTTATACCAATTCCAAGAATTTTTTTCACTGCGACTTTCTTTTCAGCTAATTTCCCTTGAAAACGTAATTTATAATTTTTATTTTTTATCTGTTCTAGGGCTTCTTCTGGCGTATGATCTACTTTTAACTCCAAAATCAGCCCTGGATCATATCATCAAATTTATTCATCAGCTCTTTATTCGGAATTCTTACTTCCCCATTCTCGTAACTTAAGAATCCATATACGATCATTGCAGAAAATATCTCATTTTTTGTCGTTAAATTCATCGAAACTGCTGCATATTCCTGAATCTTTGCTGTTACTGCCTCTCCCGATATCATTAATGCGAGATCATTTTGTACATCATCTATGTTTTGTCTGATATAATAAAAAATCTCATCATATGGTCCTGAACTTATCCAGTAATTTCCAATATTATTATTTGTCAATGCCAAAACTACAGATCTTGGATTATACATTCTCTCTCCTGATTTTGTCGTATAACCATCGTACCATTCTTTCAAATCTTCTCTTGAAATATGAATCTCTCGTGTATTCCTCGTATATTTCTCATACAACTGATCTACTTCTGAATCTGTAAATCCAAAATATTCATTATATTTCGCCTCTGATGCCATTGTATATTCCCAAAACATATTTAATTCCGATCCACTGGAATACTTAGCAATCGGAAGAATTCCTGTCATATAAGTCAATTGTACATATGAACGATCCTTCAAAAGGTTACTTAAAAATAGCACATACTGCTTTTTATTTTCTTCTGTAACAAAATCCTTATGAAAAATAAAATCCCATTCATCCAGTACAAAAACAAATCTTTGCTGGTCACATTCTTCGAATATCGTCTCTAATACATCTGCTGCCGAATCATCTTCATAAATTTCGATCTGTGGATATTCTTTTCTTAAATCTCTGATCAGATTTGTTTCGATCCTGTCTATATAGTCTGTATATGAATCGCAATCTCTTGGCATCTTGCTGAAATCTATTGATATTACATTATATTGATTCCTGTATTTATTATACAAATCATTCTGTGATATTTTTAATGATTTAAAAATTGAATCTGAATCCTGTTTTTTTCCTAAAAAAGCAGTGATCATATTGGCCATGACTGTCTTTCCAAAACGTCTTGGACGTGTAATGCATATATGGGTATTACCTGAATCTAAAAATGGAAATAATTCTGATAGCATTTGTGATTTATCTACAAAGTATGACTGTTCTGTTTGTCCTTTGTATAAGACATATGAAGTTGAACTGTTTAGATATCTGCCCATGATCTTACCTCCATTTATGCAAAAATTAAACCTTTTTGTTCTTTCAGCATATCTATAAGTAAATCTCTGTTATAGATATAGCAATAATTGTTTTTTTATTATACATTATTTGTTATTCTAAGTCCATTTTTGTTTATGATATCTCAAGCATTCATCCTCCGTGTCTTTTTATTTATACACGCATTATATATTAATTACTATCCTATAGAAACAAGAAACCATGATTTGTCATTTTAAATCTATGGCATCAGAATTATAAAATTTATTAAAAAAACATTGCATTTATTAAGAAAATATGAAAAAATTATGGTAACATATTATTTATTACAGGGAGGAAGCTATGCAAAAAACATTACACAAGAGAATTGCTGTAAAGAAAAAAACATTCTACATATTATGTCTTGTATTTTCAGTCCTAGGACTAGCTGGTATTACTTACGGATGCTCTAAAAAATCTGATTCTTCCGTACAATCCAAAGAAATAGATGTAGATGTACAAACTGTTAACCACAAACAAAAGGACATTTATACAACCGCTTATCAAAAAGAAAGCGATGCCAAATTAAAATCATTAAAGTCCAAAGATGATTATTCCACAGAAAATCCATTGATCATCGAAAATTTATACGGAACAAACACAACTTCTTTATATTATTATGCGAAAACTGATCAGGCATCTTATGCTGTTGCTACGATTGAAACAACCGATAAAAAATCTGTTGCCTACAAACATACACTTCAAACAGTATCTGGTGACAAATATGTAAAACAGCATGAATACCAGATCATCGGTTTAGTTCCAAATACAAAAAATAAAATAACCATGCAATTTTTCAACAAGAAAAACAAACCGATCAGTAAGACTTGTTTTTATGTAACAACAAAAAAAGATTCTAGCATTCCAAAAATGGAAAAAACAGCAACTGGAAAGAGTAAAGTCAAAATGACAGACGGTCTGTTTGCCATGATGGGAAGAGATCAGGGAGCTTTACAGAATAACGGAAAAGCTGTCGATGCAAATGTATTTCTTTGGGATAACAACGGTGTATGTAGAGGTCGTATTCCATTAAATGATTATAAAACTGACCGATTATTATTTATTAAAAATGAAATGGTTTATTCTTATGATATTAACCATCTTGCATTCGTAAACCGTCTTGGTAAAGTAACCAAAACCATAAGCCTTGGAGATTATCAATTACATCATGATTTTATGTATGATAAACATACAAATAAAATCTTATGTTTGGTAAGTATCAACAGCAAAACTACCATTGAAGACAGTATTATCTCTGTCGATGCAACAAGTGGACAGGTGAAACTACTTCTTGACACTGAAGATGTTCTTCCAAATATTAAAAATATCGCAACCCAAGAAGAAAATGGAGGGCTAAATTATTCTGGAACTACGGATCTTGACTGGATTCATGTAAATTCTTTTGATTTCGTCGATGATGATTCCCTCATCCTAAGTAGCCGGGAGCAAAGTTCTTTGATCAAAGTCAGCAATATTTACGAAAAACCGGAATTAGACTACATCATTCATTACGGAACTTTATATAAAGGAAGTGGTTACGAGGATAAATTATTGACTCGAAAAGGTAATTTAGTCGCACCTGCCGGACAGCATACCGTTACGGTTGAAAAAGATGACTCTCTTCCAGATGGACAATATTACGTTTATATGTTTAATAACAATTATGGAAGAGTCACTGCTTTCCCAGAGTTTGACTGGAGTTCTTATAAAGATTTATCTCCATCTTCCAACCCAAAGACAGGAACGTCTTATTATTCCAAATATCTGGTTGATGAGAAAAACAGAACCTATACTTTGGCACAAGAATTCAAACTCCCATATTCCAGCATCGTAAGCAGTGTCCAGCATCTGGGCGGAAATATTCCTTATAGTAGCGGTCGCAGCAAAATCTTTGGGGAATATGATAAAGATGGAAATCTTATAAAAAGTTTCCGATATGATGCTCAGCAGTTTAGTTATCGCGTGTTGAAATATAATTTTAAGGGATTTTATTTCCGATAATTTTTTTGATATATATAAAGAAATAAAAACAGCTGCCAACCCTGTAATTTTAAAGTTGTCAGCTGTTTTTTCTATATTAATCTGTATATCTGTAAATGGTAAGTCAGAGTTATCTACAAAATTCTAAAATAAATATACCTAGCTCATTTTTTCTTTGCTTTAATTTTTTTCTTTTTTAAATTTTTGATTGCTTTCTTCAATTTACTCTGCGTAGTATTAATTTCTTTTCTAGTCGTATTTTCATCATATATGATTTTCTTTCCATGGATATAATATTTTTGAACTATCTTCCATGATTTTTTTGTGTATTTTCTTTTATTTAATTTCTCCACTTTCACTAAGTATTTGTTTAGATTATATGTTGGCAACCAAATATTTCCACTTAATTTTTTTGACTTATCACTATCTTTTAACTCCGTGGCTATAATTCTTGCAAGTATTTTAGCACCTTTCGGTGTAAAATGCATATTATCTGGAATATACATGGAACTGACTTCCGTTGAATTTCTTTGATTCAAATATTCTACACATTTACTACCTAAATCTATTATTTGTACTTTCTTTTTTTTTGCCAACATTCACCATCGCTTTCCTATAAGCTGGAACATATATATAATATTTTCCTTTGCTTTTATTATTCAATGGCGGAGATGTTATCAAAATAGGAATTGCTTTTTTGCTTTGAATCTTATTTATATACGTTGTTAGATATCGTATATATGTTTTCACGTCTGATCCTTGACAATTCTTATTTATTTCATTATGTCCAAACTGAATAAAAACGTAGTCGCCTTTTCTTAGACGATTATATACGTTTTTGAATAATTTGGGATCATTGTAATAACTCCGAACACTAGCGCCTGATTTTGCCCAGTTCTCTATCTTTACTTTCGATGACGTATATCTAACTGCATCTTCATATTGGGATATTGTTTCTAGCTTTTCAATCTTTTGATTCTTATCAAAATATCGATACAAATGATTTCCCCATCCATTGATATAGTCATTATCTCTTGACGATACTGTTGAATCTCCCATTAAATAGATGTTGGTTAATTTATTCTCTGCTTTTATAACAGTAAAATTACTAACAAATAATATTCCACATAATATTACAGTTATTATTATTTTCAATTGAAGTTTTAAGCATTCCTGTAATTCATAAATAATGTCAATAGACGAAAGAAGAACCTCAC
>JAHZAT010000072.1 GCA_019423795.1 Clostridiales bacterium | reverse complement strand
GCTACATTACAGTTAGTAAAAATTTTATTAGCTAATAATAAAATTCAAGATATAGATAAGATATACAATGATATACAGTATAGAAATAAATTAATGGAAGAGTATAAAATCTATGAGAGGATATAAAAAAGACCGCCCATCTGGGCGGTTACTTTTCTGAAAAGAGAGGATTAAAAAATATATATGAAAAACTATGTCTTAAGTATACCAAAATCCCCGAGGCATTCAATATACAAAGTATGAACAATTCTAAAGAATTTATAAACAGTTCTAAACAAAATAGGTTTCGACGTTGTTGTACTTTTGACACTTACATCATATGATAATATTTAGCATAAAGACCGCCAGAAGCAATTAGTTCTTCATGTGTTCCTCGTTCTTTGATCGTTTGTCCATCGATAACAAGAATTTCATCTGCATTCTGGATCGTTGATAAACGATGGGCGATCGTGATTGTTGTTCGATTTTCAGACAAGGCGTCCAGACTCTTCTGGATATGCTGCTCGCTTTCATTATCTAATGCGCTGGTAGCTTCATCTAAGATTAAGATTGGCGGGTTCTTTAAGAAAACTCTTGCAATAGAGATTCTTTGCTTCTGACCACCGGATAATCTTGTACCACGTTCTCCAACGAAAGTATCATAGCCATTAGGTAATGTCATAATAAAATCGTGGATATTGGCTTTCTTAGCAGCTTCGACAATTTCATCAAAGGTTGCATCAGGGTTTCCGTAAGCAATATTTTCTTTGACACTGCCGCCAAATAGATAAACATCCTGTTGAACAATACCGATGGAGCTTCTAAGACTTTCTAATTTTATATCCTTGATATTCTGACCACCGATCGTAATCAAACCATCTGTAATATCATAAAATCGAGGCAGCAGAGAACAGATCGTTGTTTTTCCACCACCGGAAGGTCCAACGAGTGCAATGGATTTTCCTGATTTGATCGTGAAATCAATGTGATTTAATACAATCTCATTATCCTCGTAACTAAATGAGACATCATGATAACAGATATCCCCATCAGGATGTTTCATATTAACGGCATCAACAGAATCTGTGATCTCAGGTTCAATATCAATAACAGACTGATAACGGATAAAACCAGACATACCTTTCTGGATCATTTCTGTTAATTCTACAAGAATCTGAATCGGGCTGATAAAGATTCCAATATACAATGCATACATAGCAAGGTCAGCAGCACTCATCTGGCCAAGAGCGATAAAATAACCACCAGCAAGTAAAGTGACAAGATACATCATTCCTTGGAAAAATGTATTTCCACTCTGAAAACTTCCCATAGCACGATAATTATCACGCTTGGAATCTAAAAATGCCTCATTTCCAACACGAAATTTCTCACGTTCAATATCTTCATTTGCAAAAGACTGCACAATACGGATTCCAGCAAGGGAGTCTTGCAAAGAAGCATTGACATCACCAATCTTCCTGCGGTTATCAAGGAAGGTAGCCTGCATCTTACGGTTTTGCTTTGCACTGAAGAAGATCATCAGTAAAACGATCGCAAGAAGAATAATCGCTAATTTCCACTGAATGATAAACAGGAAAATAAAAGATCCAACGATCTTTACAAGAGAGATAAATAAATTCTCAGGGCCGTGATGGGCAGCTTCGGAAATATCAAACAGATCAGAAACAAGACGGCTCATCATTTGTCCGGTGTTATGCTGATCATAATAGGAAAAAGAAAGATTTTCATAATGGTCAAACAGTTTACGGCGCATATCACGTTCCATCTGAGCTCCCATGATATGTCCCTGACAGCTGACATAATATTTACAGAATGCCTGAAAAATATAGCAGATAAATAAAATTCCCCCGATGATCGGAAGAGTCTTAAGGATCATAGAAGCATCCTTAAGAAATAAAGTCTTTGTAAGTGAACGAAGGATCTGTGGATAAGCAAGATCAACCAGACTGATAAATGCTGCACAGATCAGATCAAAAATGAAGACTTTTTTGTAGGGTTTATAATATTGGATGAATTTTTGAAAAGTACTCATTGGTGATAACTCCTTTAAAGAAAAATTTGATTGTATACAAACAACCAGAGACTATCATACACCAATTTTTGAAAAATAAAAAGACCGCTCAATAAAATGAGCGGTTACTTTTCTGAAAAGAGAGGAT